>CAYNHY010000209.1:0-1365 GCA_964397225.1 uncultured Ruminococcus sp. | reverse complement strand
GAAGGAACCGTGAGAGATCACGGTTCTTTCTTTTTGCGTGTCCTAAATTCCGACCAATTTTCAGCAAGTCTGCCATACAACTCCCAACCATAATGAGCAGACACAGCTAAAACGGAAATTTCCGCCATACGGCCGAACACTTTCAACCATGCCAAGAACCAAGCAAACATAAGAAACCTCCATATTATCATTTTCTGCTTCCCCGACAGAGCAGAAGGAACAGAGCGAGACAGACCTCAAACAGCACAAACCCGGCCAGCAGCCGGAAGAAGTCCAGGGTCAGAGCGGCGTTGAAGATATGGGTAAACAGACCGGAACAGTCTGAAAAGAATTGAATCATCATAACCTCCAAAGAAAAAGCCAGGGCGTGGGGACTTCCCCACGCCCCGACAGGGTCTCAGCGGACAGCTCTCTTTGCCTTGCGGAAGAAAGCGAAGCCCAGGGTGACAAGGCTTGCGCCCAGGAACAGGGTCAACAGTTCGTTGGCCGTCATCAAGGTCCAGGTAGCCTCCATTGCCTTACCGATGTTGGTTGCGGCCGTAGTAATGAAAGTGGCCATAGAAGTGGAAGTCTCAGTGATCTCTCCTTTCCAGTATGATAATCAAGGATTACGCCTTTCGGCTGGTTGCGGGAGTTGGATTTGAACCAACGTTCTCCTGGGTGAGAACCAGGTGAGTTAACCGCTTCTCTATCCCGCGATATAACGCCGCCCCGCTGCCGAAGCGGCGCATTAAACTTGGATGCTCAGTTGTTCATAAAATGGGTCGATCTCCCGTGGGTCAAAGTTGGCGATCGCCTTTTCCACCGATTTCGGTTCCATAGGCTCCAGGGGGATGTCCACGCCTTCCCAAACGTAAGGGAAGTACCAGGGGACATCGTAGACCATGCCAGTCTTACAGAAGTCGTAATCGTTGACGCAGCACTCGTCCAGCTCCTGGTTGTAATAATAGACATCGGAAGCCTTGGTAGCCTTTTGGAGGGGCCGGGAGTGAAAATAGAGGTGCTTGCCCAGATCGGCTGAGCGCCGGGAGAGATCTTTGCTGATGTATTTGGTGATGTAGAAGGCCGTGGCCACGGGATCCCGAATAGGGGCCAGAGAGCAGAAACCAAACTTATCCATGTAGTCCGGCCAGTTCAGAAAGCCCTGGGCGTTGAGGTGCTTCGGAGCGTCTGGGCCGAAAGGGGCCGGAGCGGCGGCGGGAAGATCGTGGACTAGGCCGTGGATATGCCAGGCCCCATCTTTATGCCGTTCCGGCACCAGAAGCACCTGGAACTTTGCCCCATACTTCTTCCGCTTGTCCCGGATGAATTGCATCAGCCGGGCGGCGTAGGTGTCCAGGTCATAGCGGTCAAACTTCTGCTTGT
>CAYNHY010000208.1:0-1455 GCA_964397225.1 uncultured Ruminococcus sp. | reverse complement strand
ATTGTGGAAAAATATGCCATAAGTGCGCCCTAATATACTAGGCGGAAATAATCCGAAAATTTATTATATAAGGAGTGAAACGTCAATGGAGAAAAACAGAATTCGTCCCGTTACAAACGGAAAAAGCATGCGTATGAGCTATTCCAGACAAAAAGAAGTACTCCAGATGCCGAACTTGATCGAAGTTCAGAAGGATTCCTACCAGTGGTTTCTTGATGAAGGATTGAAGGAAGTATTTGCAGATATTTCTCCGATTACTGATTATAGTAATCACTTGAGCTTGGAATTAGTCGATTTCACATTATGTGAAGATGAAGTGAAGTACTCAATCGAGGAATGCAAAGAACGTGATGCAACATATGCAGCACCTCTGAAAGTAAAAGTAAGACTTCATAATAAAGAAACTGGTGAAATTAATGAGCATGAGATCTTCATGGGAGATTTGCCATTAATGACAAAGACAGGTACATTCGTAATCAATGGTGCCGAACGTGTAATTGTAAGCCAGTTGGTACGTTCGCCAGGAATTTATTATGGAATTGCACACGATAAGATAGGAAAAGAATTATATTCTTGTACTGTAATTCCGAATCGTGGAGCATGGCTTGAATATGAAACAGACTCCAATGACGTTTTCTATGTACGTGTAGACCGAACAAGAAAGGTGCCGATCACCGTTCTTATTCGTGCACTTGGAATCGGCACAAATGCAGAAATCTTAGAAATGTTTGGAGAAGAACCAAAGATTCTTGCAAGCTTTTCAAAAGATACTGCTGAAAGCTATCAGGAAGGTCTTCTGGAATTATATAAGAAGATTCGTCCAGGTGAACCACTTGCAGTGGATAGCGCAGAGAGTTTGATAAAGAGCATGTTCTTTGACCCAAGACGCTATGATTTGGCGAAAGTGGGACGCTATAAGTTCAATAAAAAGCTTCTCCTCAAGAACCGAATCGCTGGACAGGTTCTCGCAGAAGATGTGGCTAGTGTGATCACAGGAGAAGTTATCGCAGAAGCTGGAACAGAAGTGACAAGAGAACTTGCAGATGCAATCCAGAATGCGGCAGTGCCATATGTATGGATCGCAAGAGAAGAAGGCGAGCGCGCAGTGAAAGTGCTCTCGAACCTTATGGTAGATTTAGAATCTGTTGTGGATGTGGATGCAAAATCCCTTGGCGTTACAGAACTTGTCTACTATCCAGCACTTGCTGAAATCCTTGAGAAAACAGCAGGGGACATCGAAGAATTGAAAGATGCAGTGAAGAAGAACATTGCTGATTTGATTCCAAAACACATTACAAAAGAAGATATTTTCGCATCAATCAACTATAACATGCATTTGGAATACGGCATGGGCAATGAAGATGATATTGACCACCTTGGCAACAGACGTATCCGTGCAGTAGGTGAATTGTTGCAGAATCAGTATAGAATCGGTCTTTCAAGATTAGAGAGAGT
>CAYNHY010000207.1:0-1491 GCA_964397225.1 uncultured Ruminococcus sp. | reverse complement strand
GACCTCTGCCTTACCGCTTGGCTATGGCGCCATCAACATGAATATTATATCACACACGACGCGCCTTGTCAATACAAAATCGAAAATTCTTTTGTGCTGCGCGCAATTTCGTAAAAGCGCCGAGGGAAACAAAGCAGCGGTGCTATCGGCGAACGGAGAAATGCTGCCGCCCGCCCTGCTACTGTTTTAATTCGCGTATGCCGCTTACGGAGAAGCTCTGACAGCGTCAAAGCGTGCCCGGCTCCGGCGGCGCCGGTGAATGCCGTATAGCTATCTATTGTACCGCCGTTCATGGTAATGTCGCTGCCCGTCGAAGCTTCGGCGAGCTGCACGATTACGAAATGCCGTCAGCCGGTAACGCACCGCGCCGCCGAGGCTTATTTTGAGTGCTTTCTCAGCGAGCTGTGCAGCGAGCGAAGCTGCTTTTTGTGGTGGCACAGCTTCTCCTGACAGTGCGCGCAGGACAGCGAGGCGTTCGTGCTTTCGGAAAAACGCTCCGGGCGAAGCCTGTAGGTTATCTCCCAGCGCAGCAGGAGCAAAAGCGAAAGCGCGAGCATTCCCCACGTGAAAGGCTTTCGGATAAAGACAAAGGGCGTAAACATCATGGCAAAGTCCCAGTTGTATATGCGGCACACGGTGCAGCAGCGGTTCTTCATGATAAAGGTCTGAAAGGGACAGAAAAACAGAATGCAGAGCATGTCGCAGACACCGTAGCCGAGGCTTATCAGTACAAGGATTCCCTCGTCTATCAGCCCTGTAAAGTACAGCAGACCGATGACGCCGTTGAATGAGAGCCAGACAAGCACCACAGCAAGCGTTCGATACCACGGCATAAGGCGCGGAGAGGTGCTGCCCGTCCGACGCAGATTTCGCCGAAACTGCTTCTGACAGCCCATGCTCTCGAGTCGCGAGGGGAAGAAGCGGCTTATCATTTCCGCAGTGTACACGAGGGAGATCAGCACAAGCACCCAAAGACTGTCCTCGTAGCCGCGAAAGAGCTCTCCGTCGCGCTTGACACGGCTGAGAATATACATGACCGTGGCTAAGATGAGCAGAGCCGTGCGATAAATTAATTTTGCATAATGCAGTGAGGAGATGAGAGATAGCTTTTTTCGTTTCATTTTGCACCGTTTCAAGATAAAATATTTCGTGAGTGGCCGCAGAAAGGTCAGCACCGTCTCGAAAAAGCGCCGCTGCCCGCCGACAGGGTAATCGATTGAAGGTGAGCTTGCGCCGTCGCGAGAGCCACAGCGAAGCCGGTCGCGCCTCGGCGCAGCGCCTTCGGAAATAAAATCGGATTCCCGTTAATGACGTGCCTTCGGGGAAGCTGTGCCCTCCGCAGAAGCTCTGCTTCATCGAAGGTCAGTCTCACGGGCAGATCGTTTGACCCTTCGTGAAAAATAGAAAAAAAGAACTTTGTCAGTGACAAAGTTCTTTTGGAGCGGATTACGGGGCTCGAACCCGCCACCTCGACCTTGGCAAGGTCGCGCT
>CAYNHY010000206.1:0-1491 GCA_964397225.1 uncultured Ruminococcus sp. | reverse complement strand
GCGATTATTTTGCAACAATATTGACGATTCTGCCCGGAACGTATATTTCCTTGATTATCTTCTTGCCCTCGAGAGCCTGAGCGACCTTCTCGTTTTCCTTAGCTGCGGCAATTGCAGTCTCGGCTGTGGCGTCTGCCGCTATCATTACTGTGCCGCGAAGCTTTCCGCAGATCTGCACCGCGATCTCAACTGTGCTGTCGTAGCACTTTGCCTCGTCATACTTCGGCCACTCCGCAAGGGAAGCAAAGCCGTTCTCGCCGAGAGACTCCCACATTTCCTCGGAAAGATGAGGAGCGAAGGGGCACATGAGCTTAACAAAGCTGCAAAGGCTGTTGCGTGTGAGGCTGCCGAGCTCGTATATCTTATTGAGCAGCGCCATCATTGCGGCAATTGCGGTATTGAACTTCATCTCCTCGATATCCGAGGTGACCTTCTTTACCGTCTTGTGGACGAGTGAGTCAAGCTGTGCGTCCTCCTCGCCGTCGCGTATCATATCGGTAAGAGCCGCGAATCTCTCGAGGAAGCGCTTGCAGCCGCGTACGCCGTTTTCCGACCACGGAGCCGCCGCGCCGTAATCGCCCATGAAGAGGATGTACGTGCGGAGAACGTCAGCGCCGTATACGTCGACGACGTCGTTGGGGTCAACGACATTTCCCTTCGACTTGCTCATCTTCTCGCCGTCGGGACCGAGAATGAGTCCCTGTGCGGTTCTCTTTGCATACGGCTCCTTTACCGGTACCTCTCCGATGTCGTAGAGGAAGCGGTGCCAGAAGCGTGAATATATCAGGTGACGGGTAACGTGCTCCATACCTCCGTTGTACCAGTCAACGGGGAGCCAGTACTTAAGCTTCTCGCTGTCGGCAAAATGCTCACCGTTTACGGGGTCGATATAGCGCAGGTAATACCAGGACGAGCCTGCCCACTGAGGCATGGTGTCCGTCTCGCGCTTTGCATCCGCGCCGCAGTGCGGGCACTTGCAGTTTACGAAGGAATCGATCTTCGCCAGCGGGCTCTCGCCGCCCTCTCCGGGCTCGAAGTTCTCGATCTCGGGCAGACGGAGCGGAAGCTCGCTGTAAGGCACCGGAACCATTCCGCAGTGCGGGCAATGCACTATCGGGATGGGCTCGCCCCAATATCTCTGGCGGTTGAACGCCCAGTCCTTCATCTTATACTGAACGCCCGCCTCGCCGACTCCGAGCTTTGTAAGGTGCTCTATCATGCACTCGATCGAGTCGCGCTTGTTTGTGTAACCGTTGAGGAAATCGGAGTTGACCATCTCACCGTCGCCGGTATATGCGCCCTCTTCGATATTTCCTCCCTTGATGACCTCGATTATGTCAATGCCGAACTTGCGCGCAAAGTCGTAGTCACGCTCATCGTGCGCGGGAACCGCCATGATAGCGCCCGTGCCGTAGCCCATCATTACGTAATCGGAAATATAGATCGGTATCTCCTTGCCGCTGACGGGATTTATCGCGGAAAGTCCGTCGA
>CAYNHY010000205.1:0-1581 GCA_964397225.1 uncultured Ruminococcus sp. | reverse complement strand
TTGGAGACAGTAAGGATGATGCAGTGTACGTCGGCGTGCCGATTTTCAGTTCGGGTTTAATTGCTCCTGCTGCGAGGGCTTCCGCGCTTTTGCATGCAAGAGCACGAAGCCCGTGAAAAATCGAGTAAAGCCTTCCGCAGGACACGGTGCGCGTGCTGCTTGCCGACGTGGAGCTTATGCGGCGCGGTGCGCGGCGGCTTCAGCTGTGCTTCAGCTCCCTTATTATGTCCGCGATAGTCGCCTCGAGCGACGGATCCTCAACTATTTGATTCTCTATCGCCTGAAGGTTAGAATGCACCGTGCTGTAATCTCGGTTGCCCATCAGCGCGCCGATCTTCGGCAGCGACAGCGACGTCATGTCGCGGATGATTTTCGTGGCTATGTTTCTTGCGTTCTTTATGTCCTTGGTGCGCTTTCTGCCGTAGATCTCCTCCGGCGTCGTGCCGAAGCGCCCCGCGACCGTCTCGACGATCTTCTTTACAAGGTCGTTCTCCGACTCCGACTCCTTCAGAAATTCGGGCACGCACGAGCGCACCATCTCTATCGTGACGGGCAGCCCGGACAAAAAGTGGTTCGCGCCGAGCTTCTTTATTACGCCCTCGATCTGGCGGATGTTCGACTGGAGCCTCTCGGCAAGGTACGTGAGCACGTCCGTCGGGATGACGAGGTTATTCTGATCCGCCTTATTCTGGAGGATAGCCAGTCGCAGCTCGAAGTCCGGCGGCTGGATATCGACGACAAGGCCGCTTTCGAAGCGGCTGCGGATTCTCTCCTCGAGGGTCACCATTTCGCGCGGTGGCTTGTCCGAGGTGATGATTATCTGCTTATGATCCTCGTAGAGAGCGTCGAAGGTATGGAAGAACTCGAACTGCGTGGACTCCTTGCCCGCGATGAACTGGATATCGTCGATGAGGAGAATATCCGCCTTGCGGTACTTCTCGCGGAACTCGGCGTTCGTCTTCTCGCGGATGGCGTCGATGAGCTGGTTCATAAACTGCTCGCCCTTGACGTAGATCACGCGCATGGTGGGGTCGCGCTCGAGCACCTTATTCGCGATGGCGTACATAAGGTGGGTCTTGCCGAGTCCGCTGTTTCCGTAGAGAAAGAGGGGGTTATACTTGCGGCCGGGCTTGCTTGCGACGGCGAGCGCGCCGGAATGGGCGAGGCTGTTCGACGAGCCGACGATGAAGTTCTCAAAGGTATAGTCGGGGTTGAAGGTAAGGCGCTTTTCTGTGTTATGGGTAATGCTGCGTCCGCCGTTCTCGGCGAGGTGGTCGGAGATTATCTTCTCCTCGATAAAGAGCGTGTCGTCCGCGACTCTCTCTGGCTGCTCGTAGTCGTCGTCATCGTCGTCGCCGACAATGATGAAGTCGGGCTCGTCCGGCTCGTCGATATCGAAGGAATCGACACTGTCGCTTTTGTAGTGAGAATCCTCGAGCTTTTCGCCGTCGCGGATGCGGCGCATTCTGTTTGTGATGGGTGCGAGGCTCGGGTCGACAATGATACCTACCTTCGGACGGAAGCCGATGACGCGCTCGACGTGGTCGGCGAGAAATTCGGAATATTTCTCCTCGATGATGG
>CAYNHY010000204.1:0-1613 GCA_964397225.1 uncultured Ruminococcus sp. | reverse complement strand
TCGGCTTCGCGTGCGGGGATAAATAAAAATAAAATTTACGATCCGATAAGGGTAAAGAATATCATAAGAAGCGATGCCGACGGTGAGCTTAAGCTCGCCGCTCAGAGCGCGTATATCGGCACCTGCCTTTCGGTTTACAATTCGCTTGCGGATGCTCCGACGGAGTATTCTTCCGACAGAAAAAAAGTCCGGAGGCTTTTGCTCGAAGAGAAAAGTAATTTCACGCTTCTCGGCAAGAAACGCGCATTTGCCGCTCGCTTTTTGCTGGCACTTCCGCATCTTTACATTGCGCTGTACCGAGTGTACTGCCGCTTTTTTCAAAAAAATCCGTATGTCTGAGGAGATAATATGAAAGAGCTTCCGCTGATAAGTGTGATAATTCCGGTATATAACGTGGACAGCTATCTTGACAGGTGTATTTCATCAGTCGTGGCGCAGAGCTATAAAAATCTCGAGATAATTCTCATTGATGACGGTTCGAGTGATTCATCCGGGGGAATTTGCGACAAGTGGGCACTGCGCGACTCGCGCATTTGCGTGATACATCAAAAAAACAGCGGAGCGGGCGCGGCACGTAATGCAGGACTTGATGCCGCGCGCGGAGACTATATCGCATTTATTGACAGCGATGACTATATCTCGCATGATATGTATGAGCATTTGCTTGGAATAATCGGAGATGCTGATATTGCCGAATGCGCGTATGTGGAAGTAGAAGGCGACAACGATAACGCTTCTTTCGCCGAGGGGCTCGGCGCTTCAACGCTTTTTCCCGAAGAAGCAATGAGAGAGCATATTAACAATACGCGCTTTTGCCAAGTTCCAATTAATAAATTGTATTGCCGCGAAACTGTCGGGATAATAAGATTTCCTGTCGGGATGATGATCGACGACGAGTTTTTCACTTATCGCGTGCTCGGCAATGCCAAAAAGCTCACCGTGTCGGATAAGGTGTGCTATGCTTACCGTCAGCAGCCCGATTCGGTCATGCACTCCATGCCGATCGAAAAACGTGTTCAAGCGGTCGCGGCAAAAAGCGAACGGCTTGAGTACCTAAAGGAGCACTTTCCGAGTCTCGTCGCACTCGGTACGGTTGACCTTTATTTTACCTGTATTTATCAGGGACAGCTCGCACTGCGAAACCTTGATACGGACAAGGTCGATGAAATCATCTCGTACATAAAAAAGGTAATGCGCACTTTTCCGTGCAAAATTATCGGAAATGCCCCGAAGCAGATGGTATGGTTGACTTTAGCGAAAATAAATTTGCGCTTGACCTGTAAGCTTCGTAATGCGCTGAAGATTGGACTTTGACATGATGAAAGATACTATTACGGTTGTAGTTCCGGTATACAATGTCGAGCGTTATCTCGACAGATGCGTCGAAAGCATTTGCGCACAAACGCATGGAGAGCTTGAAATTATCTTAATCGATGACGGTTCAAGTGACGCTTCCGGTGAGCTTTGCGACAAATGGGCGCGCGATGACTGCCGTGTTCACGTTATACATCAAAAAAACGGTGGACTGTCGGCGGCACGAAACGCCGGACTTGATGTGGCGCACGGTAAGTGGATCATGTTCGTGGACGGCGACGACAGTATCGCCTGTGATA
>CAYNHY010000203.1:0-1632 GCA_964397225.1 uncultured Ruminococcus sp. | reverse complement strand
GCCCGCTCGATTTTAGCGGATTGAAAAAGGCGTTCGACGCCCGCTTCGACGCCTATGCGCACGGTCTCGGCAAAAGCGGAGACTGCGTCCTCGAAATCAAGGTCGCCGAAAGGGCGGAGCAGGTGGCCGAGCGGGCCGATGTCGAGCGCGACGAAATGCCCGTCTCCCGCCTCGTCAACGGCGCGACGCGCGATGGCGACCGAGGCGAAGATGAGCTCGCGAAGCTCGTCGTGCTCGAATTTCAGCGAGTTTGCGCCGAAGGTGTTCGTGCTTACTACGTTGCTGCCCGCGCCGAGGTAGGCACGATGGATATCGAGTATCACATCGGGGTGGGTGACGCTCCATCTTTCGGGGAGCTCACCGGGCTTCAGCCCGCGCTCCTGAAGCAAAGTACCCATGCCGCCGTCGAGCACGGTTATGTTTTCTTTCATGTACTGTTTGATATTCATATGGTTCGGAACACCTCCGGGGGTAATAATTGCATTTCGTAAAGGCTTCGCACCGTGCGGCATGACAGCGCGTCACAGGGCGAAAGCACCTCATCTGCGACAAGGCGCAAAAAATTCAAACGTGCGAGCACGACGAAGTATATCTCAGATGTCCTTCGCCCGTGCCCGCACGTTTCTTCGTCATTCTATATTTACAGAACGCGCGGCGATCAGCCGATCGTCTTCATGTATTCGTCGATGTTGACGACCTGTCCGCCCGCAACACGGCTCGCCTCGGCAGCAAGGCACACGATGTGGCTCTCGATGGAGTCGTTGATGTTCGTTACGGATTTCGGCGCGTTGCCTGTGAGAAGATCGTAGAGATCAGCTACAAGGACATAGTCTCCGCCGCCGTGACCGAACTGGTCAAACTCAGCATTAAAGGTGATCTCCTCCGTCTCCTCGATTCCCTGGCGGAAGTGTGTGACGGTGATCTTGTCGTCGCCCGCGTTCGATACGAGCTCTCCGAGCGTTCCCATAACGCGAAGTCTGCGTCCGCAGTTTCCGCTCGTGAATGCGCACATATTGAAGTCGAGAGTGAGGTCGTCCTCGAAAAGGAGGTTTACGACCTGGTGGTCAACGACATTGTTGTCGCAGTGGTATACGCAACGGCTGTAGGGGCCGGCAAGCAGGTCGCGTCTGAAATCCTCATAGTTGTCAGCCGCGGATACGACGTCAAGCGGCCAACCGAAGTTGCCCTCCTTGGCGTGGTGGAGATATCTTTCAATGCTGTAAGCGCAGCTTCCGTAAGCGGGGCAGGTCTCGTCGCAGTGCTCGTGAGCTCCCTCGGGTGCGCACTCCGGCTTGAAGTGGGAGAGAGAACCGAAGGACGAAACGCTCTTGCAGTGCTTTCCGGTAAGCCAGAGGAAGATGTCCATGTCATGGCAACACTTCTGCATGATCATCGGGCAGGTGGTATCGCTGTTTCTCCAGTTTCCGCGTACAAAGGAGTGAGCCATGTGCCAGAAGGTAACGCCCTCGTTTGCCTGGATGGAGTAGATCTTTCCGAGCACGCCGGAGTCGATGACCTCATTAACGCGACGGAAGTACGGCGTGTAGCGGAGCACGTGACATACTACGACATTGCGGCCTCTCTCGTTTGCGACGCGTGCGATCTCCATGCACTCGCGGGGATCGGTGGAAG
>CAYNHY010000202.1:0-1644 GCA_964397225.1 uncultured Ruminococcus sp. | reverse complement strand
GAAAAATTAAATCAGATTCTGGAAGCGGGAAGATTAGCCCCAACAGCAGTAAATGAGCAGCCACAGAGAATCTATGTATTGAAAAGTTCTGAAGCCTTATGTAAGGTACGCAACATTTGCAGATATACATTAAATGCACCGGTGGTATTGTTGATTTGCTATGATAAAAATGTGAGCTGGAAAGCAGATAGATTTGGAGATGACTTTGATGCAGGAGAAATGAATGCATGTATTGTAACTACAACTATGATGATGGAAGCAACTGAGCTTGGAATAGGGACTTTGTGGGTAAGAGGTTGTCATACACAAGATGTTATCTATACCTTTGAATTGCCGGAAAATATTGTGCCGGTATGTATGCTTGACCTTGGATATCCGACAGAGGATAGTAAACCAAGTCCTAATCATTTTTCAAGGCTTCCTCTAAAAAATACGGTAGTTGAGCTTTAAGGAAGAATAAACTTCCGGTTTGTCAGTTTGCCTTTGGAGAAGTGTGTAAAAGAATTGGAACGGAAGCGGTTCATGCTATAGAGGTGTCTACACCGAATTCAAATGTAGGATACCGCAGGAAATACTATATACATTTTCTCTGTCACGAAAAGAGTAACTGATTATGAGATAATACGATTAGTGAGTGGAGATAGCTGGCTGATAGCCCCTATAGCCATCGACACACAATAGTCAGAGACATTCGGAAATACAAAGCTTAAATTTTATGTAATACAGGCTTTGGTGTAAATTTCAATTTAGGGATCTGTTAAATTATCAGGTAGGAGGCAGATGAAGAATGAAAGCGCGCACATACATTGCAATCGACCTCAAGAGCTTATATGCCTCTGTGGAATGCCGTGACAGAGGGCTCGACCCACTCGATACGAATCTTGTTGTCGCAGACGAAAGCCGCACGGACAAAACAATATGCCTTGCGGTCACGCCCTCGCTCAAGAGCTACGGCTTATCGGGGCGCTGTAGGCTTTTTGAGGTAAGGCAGCGCGTTAAGGAGGTCAACGCGGAAAGGCGTCGCGCGTCACGCGGGCGGCAGTTCGGTGGCTCGTCGTATCTGTTTTCAGAGCTGAAGTCAAATCCGAGCCTTGACCTTGACTTCATCATAGCACCTCCGCAGATGGCGCGGTACATGGAGGTCAGCACGCAGATATACAGCATCTACATGAAGTACATCGCCCCTGAGGATATTGTAGTCTACTCCATTGACGAGGTGTTTATGGATGTTACCGATTACCTGAATACCTACAGGCTCACACCGCGTGAGCTTGCCATGAAGATAATTTTGGATGTCCTTGAGACAACTGGAATCACGGCAACCGCCGGTGTCGGTACGAATTTATTTCTCAGCAAGGTAGCGATGGACATTGTGGCAAAGCACATTCCGGCAGACGCGAACGGCGTGCGTATTGCGGAGCTTGATGAGATGAAGTTTCGGCGCGAGCTCTGGGTGCATCGACCGCTCACCGATTTTTGGAGAGTCGGCAGAGGCTATGCAAAAAAGCTCGAAGAAAACGGAATGTACACCATGGGTGATATCGCGCGGTGCTCGGTCAAGAACGAAGAGCTGCTCTACAAGCTGTTCGGCAAGAATGCGGAACTGCTTATCGACCATGCGTGGGGCTGGGAGCCCTGCACGAT
>CAYNHY010000201.1:0-1678 GCA_964397225.1 uncultured Ruminococcus sp. | reverse complement strand
TCACGAAACAGCACTTTTTCCGCGCAGCTGTCCGTATGCAAAAAAGTACACATTTCTGCAAACTCAAAGAGATTCCCGGTACGGGCGCGCACGATATATGAAGGTCGACAGCGGCATTGAGCATTCCCTCGCGGCAGCACTTGCGCTGAGCTCGCCGCACATCCATCTGAGACAAACGCTTTCGAAATTCACTGGAAGCGGACGCGGAGGACGCCCGAAGCTAACACCTCTCGCACGCGCAGCCGCTATTCCCTCAGCCTGCCTGCGACGAATGCTGCTACGCTCATTCTCGGCAACAAAGGACAGCAGCTGAAGCACAACGTCGCTCAGAAAGCTTCCCATGAGGTCGCGCCCGCGACGTGTATCGAGAAGCGGCATGTCAAGAACGGCAATATCGACAGACATTACACGGACGAGCAGGTGCCACTGCTCAAGAATCTGATCATAATTTCGCCCGAGGCGGTCAATGCTCTGTATATACAAAAGGTCTCCCTCCTTGAGCACGTCGAGCAGCCGACGGTACTCCGGACGCTCAAAATCCTTCCCGGACTGCTTGTCGATAAACATAAATTCAGGCTTCACACCGGCGGAGCGCATTGCGTCGACTTGGCGACGCTCGTTTTGATCTCGCGTACTGACGCGAACGTAGGCATAAATACTCATAATTCCTCCTAAAATAAAAACTCCCGCACCGGGGTACAGTCGACTGAAAGACCTGTACCGCGTCGCGGGAGCTATTAATTTACGGTCAGCCTATGCGGCGAGCGCATTCGAGCGCAAGCGTTATCATATCGGTGAATGTGTTCTGACGTTCCTCGGCAGTCGTAACCTCACCGGTTATCAGATGATCGGAGACGGTACACACAGCAAGAGCATGCTTTCCCGCTCGAGCGGCATTGACATACAGCCCTGCGGACTCCATCTCAACGGCAAGCACACCCATTGAAGCCCAGACCGTGGAGGATTCCGGGTCCGGGTTATAAAACAAGTCCGAGGTCAGAAGATTACCGACATGGTAATCAAGCTTCAGCTCGTCTGCGACGTCGCAGCAGACACGAAGCAGCTCGAAGCTGCAAAGTGGAGCAAAGCTTCCGTTAAGTCCGAAGGACGAGGGATAGGCGGAATCAGTTGAGCTACCCATGCCGATGACGAGGTCACGGACGTGAATATTCGGTTGCAAGGCACCGGCGGAGCCGATGCGGATAATATTCTCAACGCCGTAGAAATTAAAAAGCTCATGAGAATAGATAGAGATCGAGGGGATTCCCATACCACTCGCCATGACTGAAACAGGGACGCCGCGATAGGTTCCGGTATAGCCGAGCATGCCACGCACCTCGTTGACAAGGCGTGCATCATCGAGAAAGTCTTCGGCGATAAGCTTGGCTCGCAGCGGGTCTCCGGGCATAAGGACGGTTTTGGCGAAATCGCCGGGCATGGCGTTAATATGGGGAGTTGGACAGTTTGACATAACGACCTCCATACTTTAGATTGCGATATTATAAAGCGAAAGGCGGAGCACGCGCTCCGTGCCTCTGATCATGTAATTATTATATCAGCATATGCCCGGCAAATCAAGTGTAAAGATAAAAAAAACCTATCTGACTTTGATCAGATAGGTTTCTGATGCACATTGAAAACCGAATAAGAAGAAGACACAACAACAATTGAGAACTAA
>CAYNHY010000200.1:0-1715 GCA_964397225.1 uncultured Ruminococcus sp. | reverse complement strand
GCATAGGGATTGACTGATTCCGATGAGTGGCAGAGCTTATCTGCAATTTGAGTGGTACCGCGAGTGTTATACACCCGTCTCAAAGTAAGTGCTTTGAGACGGGTTTTCTGTTTTCAAAGCAAACTCATTCTTATTTTATTTTCGCCCCCGGGCGAAGAGGAGGAAACAATGACACAGGAAAACACGAAGCTTCACGATGTGGCACTCCGCATAAGAGAGATGCGCGAGATCTGCGGCTTTTCCGATGCAGAAATGGCTGAAAAGACGGAGACCTCCGTTTCTGAGTACAGACAGTACGAGGCGGGAGAGGCGGATTTCCCGTTTACGTTCATCCACAAATGCTCGCTTGCTTTCGGTATCGGTATCACCGACCTTCTTGAAGGAAAGAGCGCCCACCTTAAGTCCTATACCGTAACGAGAAAGGGTATGGGTCAGGAAACAGCTAAGGAGAGCGGTATCAGCATTCAGAACCTTGCACCGCTGTTTCACGGAAAGATAGCCGAGCCGTACTGGGTGCGCTACGAATACAACCCGAGCCTCCAGAACAAGCCCATCCGCACCGCAAGACACTCCGGTCAGGAGTTTGACTTTATCATGAGCGGTCACCTCAAGGTGCGCGTCGGAGACAATGTCGAGTACCTCGGTCCCGGCGACAGCATATATTATAACAGCTCCACTCCGCACGGCATGATAGCCGTTGACGGCGAGGACTGTCTCTTTGTTGCAGTTGTCCTTCCCGGCGACGCGGACACCGAAAATCAGTATGCAGATGAGCTGCTTCCCGTACACAGCGAAAATGCTGCCCGTCCCATGATAGCCGACGAATTCGTCGAGTGCGAGGAGACCGAGAGCGGATATCTGAAAAGCATCAGCTTCAAGAACGCAGACCGCTTCAATTTCGGCTTCGACGTTGTCGATGCTATCGCAAAGCGCGAGCCCGATAAGCTTGCGATGATACATATCTCGGAGAACAAGACCGAGCGCCGCTTCAGCTTTAACGACATCAAGCGCGCGTCCAACCAGTGCGCGAATTACTTCAAGTCACTCGGGATCAAGAAGGGCGACCGCGTAATGCTCGTGCTTCGCCGCCATTACGAGTTCTGGTTCTCGATAGTCGCGCTTCACAAGCTCGGCGCAATAGCCATTCCCGCAACTGATCAGCTTCAGGCTCATGACCTTGAGTATCGCTTCAATGCAGCAGGTGTCAGCGCGATAGTCTGCACCGCGAAGGGCGATGTTGCAAACCAGGTCGACGCCGTTCTCGACGCGTGCCCCACGCTCACACAGAAGATCCTTGTCGGCGGCACCAAGGAGGGCTGGCACAGCTTCGATACCGATTACAGCCTCTACAGTGCTCACTTCTACAGAAGCGAGGAAACGCCCGCAGGTGACGAGCCCGCGCTCATGTTCTTCACCTCCGGCACGACAGGCTATCCGAAGATCGCGACGCATTCCTACAAGTATCCGCTCGGTCACTATATCACAGCCAAGTATTGGCACGGCGTTGACCCCGACGGACTCCACTTCACCATTTCCGATACCGGCTGGGGTAAGGCTCTTTGGGGCAAGCTCTACGGTCAGTGGCTCTGCGAGGGCGCGGTATTCGTGTACGACTTCAACCGCTTCTCCGCATCCGATATCCTTCCGATGTTTGCGAAGTACAATATCACTACGTTCTGCGCTCCTCCGACCATGCTCCGCATGATGATAAAGGA
>CAYNHY010000199.1:0-1747 GCA_964397225.1 uncultured Ruminococcus sp. | reverse complement strand
AACAGGAGATAGCGTAAAATGAGCGCAGAACTTTTTGAAGCTCTCGAGCTTCTTGAAAAAACAAAGGGAATCCCCGTTGATTATATGCTCGAAAAGGTCGAGGCGGCTCTCGTCTCGGCATATAAGAAGGAGGAGGGAAGCACCTCCGTCCGCGTCGCAGTCAACCGCGATAAGCGCCAGCTGAAGCTTTACCGCGTTCGCACCGTCGTCGAGGAGGTAACAGACCCCAAGAGCGAGATCTCCCTCGAGGAGGCGCAGAAGATATCCCGCCGCTATACACTCGGCTCGAGCGTGGAGAATGAGATCAAGACAAAGAGCTTCGGCAGAATCAGTGCCCAGACCGCAAAGCAGGTCATCGTGCAGGGCATCCGCGAGGCGGAGAAGACCAATATCATCCGCGACTACGAGAAGAAGCGCGAGGAGATAATCTCCGCCGTTGTCGTTAAGCGCGACGAGAACGAGGGCGACGTCGTCGTCGATACCGGAACGAGCAATGCGCTGCTCCCCCGCGCCGAGCAGATCCCCGGCGAGGAGCTTTACGTCGGCGACCGCGTTAAGGTTTTTGTATGCGAGGTAGGTAAGGTCGAGGAGAAGGGCCCGATGGTGCTCCTCTCGAGAACTCACCCCGCAATGGTAAAGCGTATGTTCGAGAACGACATTCCCGAGGTTCAGGACGGTATCGTCATCGTTAAGGCAATTGCCCGCGAGGCGGGAAGCCGCACGAAGATCGCAGTATATTCCCGCGACGAGAACGTCGACGCAGTCGGCGCCTGCATCGGTAACCGCGGCGCGAGAATTTCGGAGATCGTAAACGAGCTCCACGGCGAGAAGATAGACGTTATCGAGTATTCCGAGTCTCCCGAGGAGTTTATCGCAGCAGCGCTTTCCCCCGCAACTGTCCGCGAGGTCGAGTTTGACGGAGAGAGAAGCGCAAAGGTGCTCGTCGACGGAGATCAGCTCTCGCTTGCCATCGGTAAGGAGGGACAGAACGTCCGCCTCGCCGCAAAGCTTACGGGCTGCAAGATCGATATCAAGGGTGTGAAGAATTAATGAAGAAAACAGAGCAAAAGGTGCGTCGTGTCCCCGAAAGACGCTGCCTCGGCTGCGGTGAGAGCTTCCCCAAGCGCGAGCTCATCCGCGTCGTGCGCTCCCCCGAGGGCGAGCTCTCTCTCGATTTCACCGGAAAGAAGGCCGGCCGCGGCGCGTACATTTGCCCGAGAAGCGATTGCTTTAAGAAGGCGCGTCGGAGCGGCAGAATAGCGAAAAGCCTCGAGATAGCCGTCTCCGACGAGCTTTACGAGGCGCTCGAGCATGAGGTCGAGCTCTCCGAGCGCGAGAGACTTGAGGCGGAGTCGTAATGGATACAAAAAAGCTTCTCTCCCTTGCGGGAATGTGCCGCAGAGCGGGGGGGATTGTCCCGGGAGCCGATGCAGCACTCGGTGCTGCCTCACGCGCCGCCGTGCTCGTGCTTTCGGCAGGCGCCTCGGAAAGAACGAAAAAGCAGATTCGCGACAAGGCAAAAAGCCGCGCGGTGCCGCTTCTCGAAGCAGATGCGGATTGCGACGCGATAGGACACGCATTGGGGCTCGTCTCACCCTGCGCGGTATTCGCCGTGCTGAGACGCGGACCGTATGCCGCAATAGTCGAAGCGGCGCGGGACGGTAAAGAACAAGAATAATGTAGCATACAATAAACTGAAAGGTACGGGTGAATTTATGGCAAAATCAGCGCCCATGTTTAGAATCAA
>CAYNHY010000198.1:0-1752 GCA_964397225.1 uncultured Ruminococcus sp. | reverse complement strand
TTCCCTCCATTATGCCCTCCTCCCACACCGTTCGAACGGCGGGACCGTACCATGCACTTTCCTTCACGTCGGTGAACGGCATTTTCTCCTCTGCGGCTGACGTGCCGACGAGTGTCGTCAGTGTCATCACGCCCGCAAGGGCTGCTGCGATAAGCTTTTTCATTTGTTTTGCTTTCCTTTCCGAAAATAAAGCTTCTGCGTTAATGATAGCACACATTAACGCAGAAGTCAACTAAAATAATATTAATTATCAGTCAGGGAGCTTTACGCAGAAGTAGTAATAATCGGTCGTCTTGCTTTCGTCCGCGGCATACATGAGTATCGGCACATAGCCGTCAATGTCCGAGCCGTTTCTGATGCTGCCGGCGATTATCTTGGTAGGCTTGCCCATTGTCGCGCCGTCTCTTCCGCGAACGGTAACGAGCTGCGGGTCGCACAGCTTGGTCAGCGTCTGAGCGTTATCCGTCACCGACCAGACCTCAAGCGTTGTCTCACGGCTTTTTGCGTCCTTGTTCAGACCGATAATGAACACCTCGCCCTTCGTATTCTCTCCGATAGCAGGCGTATAGGAGCCCTTTGCTTCCGAGAGTCTGAGGGAGGAGTTGCGAATTTCCTTAAGATTGCTGTCATACACGGCGTAGCGGAGATCCACCTTGACTCCGACGCACGTGGTGTAGACAACGTGGAGATTGCCGTGCGTGTCGAGATTCGTCGCGCCCGTACCGTAGTTCGTCGCGGAATAGCCCTTTACACCCTCGTCTGTCGTGCTGTACTCGGGCTCGAAGATGTACTGCATCGTGTACTCTTCCTTCCTGGGGTCAGCAACGTGGACAAGGATAAGCGCATCCCAAATGTAGCCTGACTGCTGCTTGAAGTCGACGCCAAGCAGCTGCCCGAGCGCCTGAACGAGCGCACATCTCTGTGCGACGAAGAAGAAGCCTCCGTTGCCGTCGGGGTACGCGTTGTCGTAAGCGATTCTCCAGTCGAACTGGACGGTGAAGCACTCATTGTCCCACTTGCCGCTCTCCATGTCGTAGATGAACCACGCAACGTAGCCCGGGACGTCGCCGCCGTTGAAGATGGCGTATATCTTGCCGTTGTGGTTGTCAAGCACAGCCTGCGTGTAGCCGTAGCCGTGACACTGATTGCCGGGAACGTCAAACGAGCGGGTCTGCACGTCCTTGGTATACGTGTCGGTCTTCGCGTCGTAGGTGTAAAGCGTGAGTCGCGCAAAGCTCCAGCCGTTATTCATGAGAATGATGAATATCTTGCCGTCGGGACCCTGAAGCACGTTCGGAACGCAGCTTCCCTGCGAATGCTCGAAGTTATCAATAAATATTCTGCGGCAGCCGTCGGAGGTTATCTCGAAGAACGACATCTCGTCGTCGGGTCTCGTTCCGTCGGTATTGTCATCCGTAACGAACACGGCAAAGGTGCCGTAGCGCGAGCGAACGACCTTGACCTCGTGACCGCCGTGTGTGCCGATCCAGGTGACCTTCGTGTCAGTGGCGTCGCCCTTATCGTCGACGCGAAGCGCCTCGGAGATCATAAGACCGATCTCGTCGTCGGTATACGCCGCACCGATGTTTTCGGGCGTCGGGTCATCTGCCGGGGCTGTAATATCCTTCCAGCTGTTGTCGGGGTAAACATTTATAAGGCTGTCGGGTGTCGGCTCCGTATTCTCGGGGAGGATGCGGGTAATTATCATTGCGACCTCGGCTCTCGTCGCTGTCGCTGTCGGATTGAAGTTGC
>CAYNHY010000197.1:0-1864 GCA_964397225.1 uncultured Ruminococcus sp. | reverse complement strand
GTCCGCAGACGGAGCACGGCAGTCCCGCATTCGGCTTGAGCAGCACAGGCACGGAGGCGACGGCAAGCAGGCGCCGCACGGTGGGCATAAGCTCGCGCGGACCGAGCGAGCAGTTCATTCCGACAGCGTCAGCGCCCATTCCCTCGAGCAGCGCGCACATCGCCTCAGGGGTCGCGCCTGTCATAAGCTTGCCGTCCGCGCCGTAGGCGTTCGATACGAAAACAGGCAGGTCGGAGTTCTCCTTGGCGGCAAGGAGCGCAGCCTTTGTCTCGTAGCTGTCGTTCATCGTCTCGATGAATATAAGGTCGGCTCCCGCCGCGGCACCGAGTCTCACGCTTTCCGCAAAGACCTCCACCGCCCGCTCGAAGTCAAGGTCACCGAAGGGACGAAGCAGATGTCCGGACGGACCGATATCGAGCGCAACGAAATGTCCCTCTCCCGCCTCGTCGGCAGCGCGTCGTGCGAGCGTGACAGAGGCTGAGATTATCCTTTCGAGCTCGTCGTGCTCAAACTTCAGAGAGTTTGCACCGAAGGTGTTGGTGCTGATGACATTGCTTCCTGCGGCGATGTACGCGCGGTGTATGTCGAGTATCACCTCAGGGTGCGAAAGGCTCCACCTCTCGGGCAGCTCGCCGGGGAGAAGCCCGCGCTCCTGAAGGAGCGTGCCCATGCCGCCGTCGAGCACTGTAATGTTATTTTGAAGAAACTGCTTTATATCCATAAATTCGGAATACCTCCGGAAAAATCTCGTTTCGCGTGAGTTGTGCGCGCCACGTGGCGCGGTGCGTAGTGCATAAAATGAAAACGTGCGGTCGCGACGAAGCTGATCTCTGATGCCTTCGCCGTGTCCGCACGTTCCTTCGTCATTCTTTGTTTACCGTATTCGGCGATCAGCCGAGCGTCTTCATGTAATCGTCGATATTTACGAGCTGTCCGCCTGCAACACGGCTCGCCTCAGCAGCAAGACATACGATGTGGCTCTCTACAGAGTCGTTGATGCTCGTTACGGACTTCGGTGCGTTGCCCGTGAGAAGGTCATAAAGATCAGCTACGAGGAAGTAATCTCCGCCGCCGTGACCGAACTCGTCGAATTCCGCATTGAAGGTGACCTCCTCCGTCTCCTCGATGCCCTGACGGAAGTGGTGAACGGTGATCTTGTCGTCTCCCGCGTTCGACACGAGCTCGCCGAGCGTTCCCATAACGCGAAGTCCGCGTCCGCAGCTTCCGCCCGTGAAGGCACACATATTGAAGTCGAGCGTGAGGTCGTCCTCGAAGAGGAGGTTTACGACCTGGTGGTCAACAACGTTGTTGTCGCAGTGGTATACGCAGCGGCTGTAGGGTCCTGCAAGCAGGTCGCGTCTGAAGTCGTCGTAATTGTCAGCCGCAGATACGACGTCGAGCGGCCAGCCGAAGCTGCCCTCCTTGGCGTGGTGGAGATATCTCTCGATGCTGTAAGCGCAGCTGCTGTATGCGGGGCAGGTCTCGTCGCAGTGCTCGTGAGCACCCTCGGGCGCGCACTCCGGCTTGAAGTGGGAGAGGCTGCCGAAGGACGAAACGCTCTTGCAGTGCTTACCCGTGAGCCACAGGAAGATGTCCATGTCGTGGCAGCACTTCTGCATTATCATCGGGCAGGTGGTGTCGCTGTTTCTCCAGTTACCGCGGACGAAGGAATGTGCCATATGCCAGAAGGTGACGCCCTCGTTTGCCTGGATGGAGTATATATCGCCGAGCACGCCGGAGTCGATTACCTCCTTGACGCGGCGGAAGTAGGGAGTATAGCGGAGCACGTGACATACGACAACGTTGCGTCCTCTCTCGTTTGCGACGCGTGCGATCTCCATGCACTCGCGGGGATCGGTGGAAG
>CAYNHY010000196.1:0-1905 GCA_964397225.1 uncultured Ruminococcus sp. | reverse complement strand
TCCTCGGTGGGATGAGGGATCGGCCAGATCTTCGAGATTATGAACTTCTCGACGACGGAGATGATGCTTCTGAATATCCAATAGCAACCGACAGCTGCGGGAACGACGAATGCGATGTACGCCGACATGAGCGGCATTGCGACGTTCATGACCTTCATACTCGTCGAGTTCTGTACATCCGCGTTCTCCGGCGGCTGATATGTGAAGCGGCGCATGATTATCGTAGACGCAAAGCTTGCGACGAACACGAACAGCGGAACGAGCCAGAGGATGCTGAAATCGTTGAGGCTCGGATTGACGGAGAGGTCAAGGCCGAAGTTTGTGAAGTTCGGGAGCGTTACGCCCTCGAGCGCGGGAAAATCGGCGGTGAACGCCTCGATACCGCCGCCTGCGTTTATGTGCTTTATGATCTCGATCTGAGTCATCTTCGCGTTGCCGAAGTGCTCGCCGAGAGCCGATATCGTGTCGGAGCCGAGGTTGCACACGTATTTGAGCGGGCCGATGACGACGTTATATACGGCTAAGATCAGCGGGAGCTGGATGAGCATGGGGAGGCATCCGCCGTAGGGGCTGAAGCCCTCTTCCTGATACAGAGCCATGATCTCCTGCTGTTTTTTCTGCATGGATGCCTGGTCGTTTCTGCCGTCGTATTTCTTTGTGATGGCGCGAACCTTGGGCTGGAGCTTTGCCTGCGAGATCTGGTTCTTCTGCTGCTTTATCTGGAGCGGGGAGAGGATTATCTCCATCACCAGCGCAAACAGAAGGATAGCCACGAGGTAATTGTCGGATATGTAGTACGCACCCTTGAGAAGGTATCCCATGGGGACGAGTACGATATCAAAAATATTCACGTTATTTTTCCTTTCCGCGGGACGTGACCCGCATTATGGGTGTTTTTCTTTCCGTTTTCTCTCCGGCACGGGGTCATAGCCGCCGCGCGAGAAGGGATTGCATCTGAGAATGCGCCGCACGGCAAGCGCCGTACCGCACAAAAGCCCCCATCGTTCGAGCGCGATAAGAGCATATTCCGAGCATGTCGGACTAAAGCGGCAGCTCGGCGTCCCCTTCAGCGGAGATATAAAGCGTCTGTACAGCCGGACGGGCAATGCGCCGAGTCGTCTCGGCAGGTACAAAAGCCGTTTGAAGAACACTCTCATGAGTCCTGCGCCGTGTCGGGCGCTTCTTCCTTTTTCGTAAGCATATCGCAACGCTTCAGTGCATATTGCAGGTCTCTTTTGACATCCTGCATTTTCAGCTCCGTGGCAGCAGTCCGCAGCGCAATAACGATAAGGTAGCCGGTCGCGATGTCGTACCTTTTGCCTATCTGCCTGTACGCCTCTCTGACCACTCGCTTTGCGCGGTTCCTCTGCACGGCGCCTCCGATCTTTTTCGAGGCGGAAATACCGATGCGGTTGAGATATTCTCCTGTCGGGTTGGCACGTCTGATGCGCTCGGCGGCACGGTCGCGAAGCACGAATACGCTGAGTGAGCGCGACGAGCCCCGCTTGCCGTTTTTATACGCCTTGCGATACAGATGATTTTCCGTAATCGGAAACAGCTTCATGGTAGTCTCCGTTTTTCCGAGCGGTCTGTCGGCTCGGGTGATAAAGTAATAACCTCCGCGTGCGGAGGTTATGTTGCGGCGAGTTCTCCGTCGTCCGCGGCGGGATAGTTACACGGTACGCCGGGTAATCAGTGTGTAAGGCGTGCGCGACCCTTAGCGCGGCGTCTCTTGAGCACCTTTCTTCCGTCAGCAGTAGCCATTCTCTTTCTGAAGCCGTGTACCTTGCTTCTCTGTCTCTTCTTGGGCTGATATGTTCTGAGCATGATTGAACCTCCGATACTATTTTAATGCAAATAATAAACTTATTCACAGATAGGCACGATATATTATAATACATCGGG
>CAYNHY010000195.1:0-1916 GCA_964397225.1 uncultured Ruminococcus sp. | reverse complement strand
GGCTGGAGAAGCTTCAAGGATCACGGCGGCGGAATCTTCTACGACTGGGGCGTTCACCTCATCGACCAGATCGTATACCTCTTTGACGAGCCTGTCAAGAGCGTATATGCAGACCTCAGATGCGAAAAGGCGGGAGAGGTCGACGACCGCTCCACGGTCGAGATCATATTCGAGAGCGGACGCCGCGCACGCGTTACTGTCTGCGGCTCTTTCCTCGCACCGTACAACCGCTTTGAGGCTTACGGTGAGAAGGGCGTTCTGTGGATGGACAACATCTACGCCGAGCACGCAACCCTTCGCTGTGCAACCAATGCACGCTGGGAGTCCGAGATGACATTTGCCTACAATGAGAACGGTGCTTACGAGCGCGAGGAGCGTCATCTTGAGGAAGACCTCACGAGAATTACCCTTCCCGACGACATGCCCACGCTTCCTCAGGACTGGGCAAGCCACCTGTACCGCAACATTTTCGACACTCTCGACGGCAAGGCCGAGATGATCGTCAAGCACGAGCAGGTCATGACTGTTCTCCGCATCATCGACGCGGCGTTCAAGTCCTCCGAAACTGGCGAGATCATTAAGTTCTAAAGAGTATCACGGAGCTCTGTCTATGCCGACAGAGCTCCGCGTTTATATGCTTACCGGAATATTATGAGTCATGACAGCATAACAATCACTGAAACACTGACAGCCCGCAGTCAGTATGAATACTACAAACCGCTGCTCGCAGAGAGCGACTTCGCTCGCGGAATGTATTCCCGCGCAAGGCTGAGAACAAAGAGTCGCGGAGCTATCCTTTGTGTATTCACGGATAAGGACGGCAAATATCAAAACGAGGTCTTTCTTAGCCGTGATTACCTGTTTCCGGACTGGATAGTCGAGAAGGTATTATATTATTCCGAAGAGTTTCATTCGCGTGGCGTGTTTATAGCTCAGGAGGACACAGGTGTAGATATCGAGGCGCTTTGCTCAGCCGCAATTTACATCTTCGATCGTCTTGAGACAAAGCAGATTGAGCTTATCGGAAGCTATCTTGTGTCGGCAGGTGAATACATTGACCTTCTGCCCGAAAGGAACGCTCTTGAATAAACGCAGGCATCTGTATATTATCTTTATAACCTATCTCCTTCTCCTGTGCGCTGTACTTTTTGCGAGAAAAGGTGACAGGCTTGGCTTCGGCTTGTCGGCAATTCGAAGTCGCCTTGCGACAAATGCGAATTTCGTACCCTTTGCAACGACCGGTGCATTTCGTCGGGCAGCTGCGACGGGACGTATTGCTTTCGGTCTGTATGTACTGAATGTCTACGGCAATGCACTGCTCTTTCTCCCGTTCGGCTTGTTGCTGCCGCGCCTTCGAAGCATCAGCTCGACACGCCATCCCGCGTGCCTGTCGTGCATACTGTCGCTTTGTGCGATAATAGCTGCCGAGAGTGTCCAGCTGTGCCTCGGCATCGGGCGAGCCGACATCGACGACATTATACTGAATTTTGCAGGGGCGGCTGTAGGTGTGCTCATCAGCCGATCTACAATGCTTATACGAAAAAAATAAGCTTGACGAGGTGACACCTTCGTCAAGCTTATTTTTCTTTACACTGTATCGCTGTCGCGGAACTGCAATGCATACAGGTCGCGGTAGGTGCCACCCTTCTTCATCAGCTCCTCATGAGTGCCGCGCTCGGTGATCCTGCCGTCGGTAACAACTGCAATTTCATCGGCATTTCTGACCGTCGAGAGTCGGTGCGCCACAACGATTGTGGTTCTGCCGCGGCAGAGCTCGTCGAGTGCAGACTGAATTAGCACTTCTGTGGTGTTGTCAAGCGCGCTTGTAGCCTCGTCGAGGATGAGAATGGCGGGGTCCTTCAGGAACACACGGGCAATGCTCAGTCGCTGCTTCTGACCGCCCGAAAGCTTTACAC
>CAYNHY010000194.1:0-1951 GCA_964397225.1 uncultured Ruminococcus sp. | reverse complement strand
GCGCGGCGCGGTGCGCCGTCGCCCGATGCGGTCGGGCGCTCGGAGGCGCGGGCTTTCGTCGCCCGCCCCCGACGGGGTCTCCCGTGTGTCACCCGGCGGATGGCGCGCTGGCTTTGCCCGACGCGCTGCTTTGACAGTGCACCACAGGGTACAGGTAAAGACGTGCTTGCCGCGGCGTATGCGGTTTGGCATAAGGAGGGATTTTTAGGGAGTGAGGCACCTCGCGCGCACGCGGTAGGTATTTTCTTTATATTACTATATCTGACGAAAAAATGCAACGAAGTTCGGAAATATTTTTTGAACGCCAAGTAAATATTGCGAGAGTCCTCGCCGACCCGTTAACGCCGCAAACGCATTTGATAAAGATCGGTCAGATCACGAAGAAACAGTTATCATCAAACCATCGGTAGGGGTCGGCGCCTCGACGACCCATCCATGTTGGGGTGAGCGGGAGCATGGGACGAAAAAAGTCGGCGCGGTGTGCCGCGCCGACTTCATGATCAGGGGATCACTTCACAGACTTGACGATGTTCGTGATATCATTGATATGGAGAGGGGAAAGTACCGGGATCGCGAGGCAGTTGCCCTTGGCGTAACCTGCGTTCTCCAGCGCCTCTGCGAACGCCTTGACATCCTCGTTACTCGAGATGTCCTCTAGAGCACCCCGAATGGTTGCGCTGTCGTCGTATGCCTTCTTCATGTCCTCGGTGGACTTGAATTCAACGATCAGGACGGTGTTGCCAAGACCTTTGGAAAGCAGATGAAGATTGACGACGAGTTCGTCTTTTTCCAACTCTTCTTTGATGTCGGCGGCGAGGCTCTCGAGCGTCTCGCTTTCCTCATATCCTTCCTTCTCGAACGCCTTCTTCAGGGCAGGATACTTGTTGCAGGAGGCAAGGCAGGTCACTGCAAAAGCAACCAGGAGGACGAGGCTCATGATCTGTACGAGTTTTTTCATGGTGAATTCCTTTCTCGATATGTGTCAGCGGCGCTACGGTGACGCCCCTGTGTAATTTCATTATAGGGGCTCTTTCGTGTGCGCGCAACGGACAAATACGGCCGCGACGGTAAAATTCGGACATTTTATATATTTTGTCCGAAAAACGCTTGCTTTCGCCTTGAAAACGGGCAGGCTTTGTGCTACGATAAGTGCGAGAGACGATCCGAGGGGAGAGACAGATGGCAGAACGAGTCACCAGTGAGAATACGCGGCGGATGTTCGCCGACGCGCTGAAACAGGCGCTGAAGAAAAAGCGCCTCTCGCAGATCACGGTCAAGGAGCTGGTCGAGGCGTGCGGCGTCAACCACAAGACCTTTTACTATCATTTCCACGATATTTACGCGCTCGTCCGCTGGATGCTGGAGCGCGAGACGGCCGACGCCGTGCAGTGCATACGCCTCTCCGACGATTATGAGACGGCGATCCACGTCCTGCTCGGCTGCGTACGCAAAAACAGCTATATGCTGAACTGCCTGTATAACGCCATCGGAGAGCGGCAGTTCCGCTCCTTCTTTTATGATGACTTCGTCACCGCCGTCCGTCGGCTCATCGGTACCGCCGCCGAGGAGGAGGGGATCGCGGTACCCCCTGCATACGGCGACTTTCTCTGTGACTTCCTGACCAAGGCGCTCTCGGAGATCCTGCTCGACTATATCATGCAGGCGGAGCACGCGCTACCCGAGGACGAGCTCGTCCGCTACATCGTCTACACCTTCCGTACGGCGATCGCCTCGCTCCTCGCACATACCGACGAGCTCGCCACGGCGCCCCGCGACGGCGGTCGCCCCTCGGTCGCCGCTATCGCAGAATGATCGTACGGCGCGGGTGCGAAACGCGCGCTTCTATCAACTTGTCCTTTCCCACGCCGTGACGAAACGCAACGGAGAGGAGCCGCGAAAGCGGCTCCTCCTTGCTTTCCCCGCCCAAAGCAGCGCCGTCGAGCCTCTCAAG
>CAYNHY010000193.1:0-1961 GCA_964397225.1 uncultured Ruminococcus sp. | reverse complement strand
TTCTCAGCTTGTGAACAACGGGCAGCGCATGAACCCCGCACGTTATCCCAATAAGGCAACAATGGGCTATGAGGAGCAGCATCTCTCCGATCCTGTTGACAGAATCAGCACGGAATACAACGATGAGTGGAACATTAAGCTCACCGACCCCATTATGCAGAAAAAATTCAAGAGCTATCACACCTTCAAGGGTACTGAGATAATCGGTTATCTCGCGCAGCCCTACATGAACAATGTACAGGGCATCGGTTCCTACGATGAGCAAACGAACATAATCACCTTTACCTCCGCGGCATTCCAGGGTACCGGAAACTATACGAACCAGTTTTCCTTCTTCTCGAATATTTCCGAGGAGCTTGACAACATTTACGAGTATTGGGTAGACACAGACGGCAAGACGCTGTACGTTTTCGATCCCGATACGGATTACGTGCTGACTACACGCGGCACGTATATTACGAGCACTGCCGAATACGTAAGCTTCGTGGGCTTCGAGTTCTGCGGCTCGTCTGACGGCTTTTTCGACATTGAGGCAGACCACGTAACGGTAAAGCTCTGCGACATGTATGTCGGTCAGGGCAAGTTTGCGATAATGGCGTCAGGACGCGCGATAAATATCAGCGAGTGCAACATGTCGTATCTCTCCGGCGGCGGTATCTTCCTTGAGGACTCCGTTGAGGCTGTAACCAACGTTATTTCCTGCGAGAGCGTTATCGAAAACAACTGCGTACACGACTTCCTGCTCCGCTACAAGGTCTATCTCCCCGTAGTAAGGCTTTACAACACAGTCGGCGCCGTTGTGTCTCACAATGAGTTCTACAACTCCACACACAGTGCTGTCATCTACGCGCACGGAGCTGAGGCTCACGCGTACATGCCCGACAAGGCAGGCGGACGCGGAGTTGACAATGTTATCGAGTATAACGTATTCAGAAATCTCATGGAGGGCACGGGAGACTGCGGTGCGATCTACACCGACCGCTCCGTCGCCAATTACGGCAATATCGTAAGATACAATATCTTCTCCGAGATCGACAACAGCGGCTCGCAGATGGCAATCTACTTCGGTGACGCTGTCTCCGGTCAGCAGGTGTACGGAAATCTCTTCTACGACGCCGGCGGTGAGGCAATACGTGCCGACGGACGCGACAACACCATTTGTGACAACATATTCATCAAGAAGAGCAGTAATGCGGACGTGTGCCAGTCGCTGTTTATCAAGGCAAAGTACCGCGGAATGTACCTCGGCGGCGGTAATCCGACCGTTGACAACCTCAACAGCTCGCCCACATGGCCTACATATCTCAACAGCTACAATTTCCTCCCCGCCGAGGGCACGGCAGCTCACCGGATTTGGGAGGAGCGTTGGCCGACGCTTATGAAGATAAAAGCGGACATGTCACGTGCCGAGGAGCTTGTCGACGACATTGATTTCATCATCAACCCGTCGTACAACGTAATTAAGGACAACGCTATTTTCGGCGACAGCACGGCAGCACCCGATATAGACGATGACGTTTATACCTACAGCACGGTCGAGAACAACAGAGTGATCCCGCAGACTGAGAACCCCTTCTTCACGAATCCCGCTCGCGGCGATTACAGCATAAGAGAGGACGCGGACTTCTTCAAGATCCCGTTTAGCGAAATAGGCAGATATTAAGACACCGGTCACGGCGGCTCATACGAGCCGCCGTGATGACGTAAGGTCGCCTTTTCGCGAGAGAAGGCGGCTTTTACGATAAAATCGGGCGAGATGCAAACAGTCGCGAATTTCGAAAGTTAATACCGCGGAGGCTCAAGCGCAGAAAGTTACCTGATGCAAAAAAGTGAGCGAATATTTTATTTTTTTGTGTCGAAGCTATTGACAAAAGAGTGAAAAGGTGTTATAATATATAAGCTGTCACGGAGAACACCGTGAACACAGCGTATCTGGGTGTGGCGCAGTTGGTAGCGCGCTA
>CAYNHY010000192.1:0-1978 GCA_964397225.1 uncultured Ruminococcus sp. | reverse complement strand
CACGGAGAACGAAAAAAAGCATATTCTCTTCGTGTGTACGGGAAACACGTGCCGCTCGCCGATGGCTGAGGCGATCTTCCGCTTTCTTTTCCCGGAAAGCGAGCTTGTGCCCTTCTCGCGCGGTCTTGCCGCCGACGGCTCGCCCATCAGCGATAATGCAGTGCGCGCCCTTGAGGAGCGCGGTGTCGTGCCATGCGCGGGCGCGAATTACAGGGAGCATGTCGCCCGCACGGTGACGGGTGAGGACATCGAGCGCGCGCAGTACGTCGTCGGCATCACCTCGTCGCACGCCATGTCACTGATAATGAATTTCCCCGCCTCGGCATCGAAGATATATTCCATGCCCGAGGATATCCCCGACCCGTACGGCGGCGACCTTGACGCCTACAGGCGCTGCCTTGAAAAAATAGAAAGGTGTCTGCGCGAAGCCTTCGGGCAGACACGCGACGACGGACACACGTCCCATGAGTGAAAAACTCTTCAATATTAAAGCCGTCACACCGCACGACTCCCGCGAGCTTTCCGACATTGCCGACGCCGAGAGGCTTATATTTTCCGATCCGTGGAGCGAGCGCTCGCTTGCCGACGCATGTGTCGGCTCCTATGGCATTCTCGCCGCGCAGACGGACGGCGTGACAGCGGGATACCTGATATTTTCGCATGTCGCGGAGGAAAGCGAGCTACTGAGAATAGCGGTGCTTGACGGGTACAGGCGGCGCGGTGTCGCCGCGCTCCTTGTCGAGCGCTACTTGAGCGAGGGCTCGCAGCGCGGTATCACAGACTATTTTCTCGAGGTCAGGCAGTCAAACGCTCCGGCTCAGTCGCTCTACCGCAAATTCGGCTTCGAGAGCTGCGGCGTGCGGCGTGCGTATTACCGCGACCCCGTCGAGGACGCGCTTTTAATGCTGCGCGTCGAGAAAAACGAATTACAAGAGGATAAAACATGATAATATTCGGCATCGAAAGCTCCTGCGACGACACCGCAGCTGCTGTCATTGATGTAAATTACGGCAAGGCGGGCAACAGCTATCGCCTTCTGTCGAGCGTCGTCTCGTCGCAGACCGACGTTCACGCACAATACGGCGGCGTCGTCCCCGAGATCGCAAGCCGCGCTCACGCGGAGAACATCTCCGGGGTCGTCAAGGAAGCGCTTCGCCGCGCAGAGCTCGGCTTTGAGGATATTGAGGCTGTTGCCGTTACCTTTGCACCGGGGCTAATCGGCTCTCTGCTCGTTGGTGTCAGCTATGCAAAATCGCTCGCCTTCACGCTCGGTGTTCCGCTCATTCCGGTAAATCACATTGAAGCTCACGCCTCGGCAGCGTATCTTGAGTATCCGACGCTCTCCGACTCATTTCTCGCGCTTGTCGTATCGGGAGGTCACACCTCCTTCTACGACGTAAAAAAGCACTGCTTTGAGGAGATCGGCGCGAGCCGCGACGACGCAGCCGGAGAGGCCTTCGACAAGGTCGGACGGGTAATGGGACTGCCGTACCCCGCGGGCGCGGCAATGGACAGGCTTGCCGTGTCGGGCTTTTCGCGTGACGGCTACAGGAGCATAAAGCTCCCCTCGCCCGCAATGACCGACGGCACACTTGAATTTTCCTTCAGCGGTCTGAAGACCGCCGCCGTCAATTACATACACGCAACCGTGCAGCGCCTCCGACTCGACGACGGAACGCAGCTTTCAGATGAAATGAAGGAGGACATAGCCGCCGCCTTCACAGACGTCACAGTTCGCGCAATATGCCAAAAGCTCACGGACGCCGTAAGGCAGACGCACGCCTCGCAGGTCGTGCTTGCCGGAGGCGTCGCAGCGAATTCTCACCTTCGCGCTGCCGCACAGACTGCCTGCAACAAGCTCGGAGTCGAGCTTTGCGTGCCCTCTCTTGCCCTCTGCGGAGATAACGGCGCCATGACCGCTGCCGCGGGTGCGGTGTCGTATTCGCTCGGGCTGACCGCAGACACCTCGCTCAACGCC
>CAYNHY010000191.1:0-2002 GCA_964397225.1 uncultured Ruminococcus sp. | reverse complement strand
TGGGGTGACCCAAATCTATTAGGAGGTGCCGAAATGAGAGTAAAGATCACTCTTGCCTGCAGTGAATGCAAACAGCGCAACTATGACACAAAAAAGAACAAGAAGAACGACCCTGACAGACTCGAGCTCAATAAGTACTGCCGTTTCTGCCGCAAGCACACCTTGCACAAGGAAACCAAGTAATTTTTGCGAAAAAGAGGAATAACGAAAATGGCTGAAAAAGAAAACACGGCCGTCCGCGAAAAGAAGGAGAAGAAGGCAAAGTCCGACAAGGTCTCGTTCTTTAACAGGATCGGCACATGGTTCAAGTCTCTTCGCTCCGAGGCTAAGAAGGTCTCGTGGGCAAGCGCGGCGTCGGTCCGCAAGAGCACAATCGTGGTAATCGTTTGCGTTCTTATCGTCGCTGTCGTGCTCGGTGTCCTTGATTTCACGCTTACAAAGGCTATCGGCGGTCTGTCCGATCTCGTTAAATTTTTCTGAGGATCGACTTTCATGAGTGATATCAATGAAATGAACGAGGGCGTGCGCTGGTATGTCGCGCACACTTATTCCGGATATGAGAACAAGGTCAAGATGAACCTTGAAAAGATCGTAGAGAACCGCAATCTCGGACATCTGATCTACGATGTACGCATTCCCACCGAAACGATCGTGGAATCCGACGGAGGCACACAGAAGGAGATCGAAAACAAGGTCTTCCCGGCGTATGTACTCATTAAGATGATCATGACCGATGAGAGCTGGCATGTAGTACGAAACATAAGCGGAGTTACCGGCTTTGTCGGTCCCGGAAGTAAGCCCGTTCCCCTTTCGGACGAAGAGGTCGCGGCTATAATTTCCGAGGAGGGCAAGGTATCGGAAAGCTCGGCTTTTGCACTCGGAGACACTGTCGATATCATCGACGGCATTTTCTCCGGTTATACCGGACAGCTTGCTGAAATCTCGCCCGACGGCGACGAGGTCACTGTTGTTATTTCCGCAGTAGGCCGCGATATGCCTGTCAAGCTTGAGAAAAAGCACATCCGAAAGTCGGCAAAGTAAGCCGACAAAGAGGTCGGCGGACCCGATAAACGCGAAACAGTGGGAGGGAGAAAATCTTACAGTCTCCCGTCATAAACCACATACGGAGGTATTTTTGCAATGGCAAAGAAAATTTTAGGCTATGTAAAGCTTCAGCTTCCCGCAGGTAAGGCTACTCCTCAGCCGCCTGTAGGTCCCGCACTCGGTCAGTACGGTGTTACCATCATCAACTTTACCAAGGAGTTCAACGAGAGAACAAAGAACGACATCGGTCTTATCATTCCCGTAGTTATCACTATCTATGCAGACCGTTCCTTCACGTTCATCACCAAGACTCCTCCGGCTCCTGTCCTTCTTAAGAAGGCAGCAGGCATCGAGAGCGCTTCTCCCGCACCGAACAAGACCAAGGTAGCAAAGGTTACCAAGGATCAGGTTCGTCAGATCGCAGAGACCAAGATGAAGGACCTCAACGCAGGCTCCATCGAGGCTGCTATGAGCATGATCGCAGGAACAGCACGTTCCATGGGAATCGTTGTTGAGGACTAAGGAGGAAGTTTGAGATGATCAAGAGCAAGAAGTATGTTGACAGCGTAAAGCTGATCGAAAAGAACAAGATGTATGATCCCGAAGAGGCGTTCGATCTCGTTTGCAAGACCTCGAAGGCAAAGTTCGACGAGACAGTTGAGCTTCACGTTCGTCTCGGCGTTGACTCCCGTCACGCAGACCAGCAGGTTCGCGGCGCTATCGTTCTTCCTCACGGAACCGGTAAGTCCGTAAGAGTTCTCGTATTCGCAAAGGGCGACCGCGCGAACGAGGCAAAGGCTGCAGGTGCAGAGTATGTCGGTGATACAGATCTCATCGAGAAGATCACCAAGGAGAACTGGTTCGACTTTGACGTAGTTATCGCTACTCCCGACATGATGGCTTCCATCGGTCGTCTGGGTCGTGTGCTGGGTCCTAAGGGCCTGATGCCGAACCCCAA
>CAYNHY010000190.1:0-2014 GCA_964397225.1 uncultured Ruminococcus sp. | reverse complement strand
GGAGTGGATGCTGCCAGCTGGACTTTTTTGCTGTGCATTGAGTAATCTTTTTAACTTGATCCGATCTATGTTATCTAAAAACGAGTAGATGAATCGGAATTAAATGAGGCGAGTATGTATGAAAAAGAAAGTTATTTTAACAGTGGCCATTATAGTTGTTTTAATTGCATCTTTTTTAATTGGCACAGGATTTATGAAGAGAACTGATGTTATATTATTCGATTATACAGTTGCGGAAGACGGTTCTGCTATAAATCTTGGTATACAAGTATCTTCCTCTATGGGATATGTCAGAGGTTTTAAGGATAATGGTGGCGGTGTAAAACCACATTATCTTACATTTTATTCTGCGTTCGGGGGGCTAAATAGTTCTTTTGGAAGTGTAAATTCATTTGTGCTTGAACTTGGTAAAGACGATACAGAGATTTATTTCAATCGTCCAAATGGCGGATATGAACTTGTGTTAGCCAAGAATGCAGATACTGGTGAATGGGAAAGCCCTGTAAAATAACCTCCAGTTTATCGGGTTATTGATGATTTGCAACTGCCAGTTGACAAATTTACAGCCAGAAATGGTGGAATGCAAATAGTAAAATTGTTATATTTGCTTTATAAAATTTGTCAAAGGAGAGAAAAAATGATTTTAGCTGATAAGATTACAGAGGAAAGAAAAAAGAATGGATGGTCACAGGAAGAATTGGCCAATCAGTTGGGCGTGTCCAGACAGGCAGTATCGAAATGGGAAAGTGCAGGATCAGTTCCAGATTTGCAAAGAATTTTACAGTTGTCGGAGCTTTTTGGTGTTAGTACAGATTACCTATTAAAAGATGAACTGGAAGCAGAAAATATCACCTATCAAGAGAGCATTGAAAGATATACAGAACCGCTGAAAAAAGTAACGATGGAGGAAGCAAATAAATTTCTTGGTATGAAAAAAAGTGGCTCTAAAGTAGTGGCAAATGCAACGAGTATGTGCATTTTAAGTCCAGTATTGCTGATTGTTCTTGGGACAATGGCGGAAGATGGCGTATTTCATGTTTCAGAGTCTTTAGCGGCAGTATTTGGATGTGTTTTCTTGCTTGGAATGATTGCTGCAGCAGTATTTTTGTTTATTACATACGGAATGCGTGAAGCACATATGGAACATTTTGAAAAAGACAGTTTTGAGACAGAATATGGTGTATCTGGAATGGTGCGGGAAAAAAGAGATTCCTATGAACCAATCTTTGCCAGAGGAATTGCTGTCGGAGTAGTGCTTTGTATCCTGGCTGTAATTCCAACGATTATTGCCGGAGCCATGGAAGCATCTGACTATTACTGTGGTCTTTCCGTTGGCTTGCTTCTTTTTATACTTTCCATAGGAGTGAATCTGCTGATCCGTGTTGGAATGGTAAAAAGCAGTTACGATATCCTTCTTCAGGAAGGTGAATATACAAAAGAAGAAAAAAGATTTAGGAAAAAGACCGATACATTTTCAGGTGTATATTGGTGTCTGGCTACAGCTATTTACCTTGCCTGGAGCCTCTGGACGATGAACTGGGATGTTACATGGATTGTATGGCCGGTTGCAGGTGTTTTATTTGCAGCATTGCTCGGTGTGGTAAAAATGGTGCTAAAGAAATGATAAGTGGCAAGCTGCAGGTGTTTTTTGAAGAACCATTTTGGGTAGGTATTTTTGAACATGTCGAAAATGGAAAACTTTCGGTAGCAAAGGTGACATTTGGTACGGAGCCAAAAGATTATGAAATACAGGCGTATATTCAAAAACATTATTTTGACTTGAAATTCAGTCCAGCTGTCAGTACTAATGTAAAAGAAATAAAAATAAATCCGAAAAGAATGCAGCGTGTAGCAAAAAGACAGATGCAGGAAAGCGGTATTGGCACAAAATCACAGCAGGCATTGAAACTACAGCAGGAACAGAACAAACAGAAGCGGAAAATAAGAAAACGGGAACAAAAAGAAGCAGACGAACGCCGAATGTTTGAATTAAAACAGCAAAAGAAAAAGGAAA
>CAYNHY010000189.1:0-2036 GCA_964397225.1 uncultured Ruminococcus sp. | reverse complement strand
GTAAGAATCTGACCTTTAAGACGGGCGGTGTTGACGGCTGCGACTGCGACGAAATACTTGCGCTTATCGCCGAGGGAAAGCTTGACACACAGGCGCTGATCACGCACACCTACCCGCTTTCGGGAATAGCTGAGGCGTATGAGCTGTTTGAAGACCGCCGTGACGGAGTAATTAAAATTGCCGTAGACTGCACACGTTAGCAGGAAATGCCCGACTTAAGCCTCCGGCTTTAAGTCGGGCGCTTTTCTTTATATTCGAAAAAGCTTGCAGAGAGCTGAAATAAGCGGTATTTGTGGTAGATAATCTTATGAAGCCCGCGCGAAAATAAAATCGGAGGAGAATCCAAAATGAGCTTTATCGATTCATACAAAGGGCTTGACAAGCTATGCGAAGAAATATGATGGGTGCGAAATCAAATAGTTCACAAGCCGGACTGCACCGAGGACAATATGTGCGGCGACGGTGACGCTGAGTGGCTTGAGAATTTCAGAGAGAGCATTATGACCGGTGACGACCTGCTCGTTCACATGATCAACAGATAAAGGACGGCGGTACGGAGAGTTTTCCGTACCGCCGCGCGCGTCATCTTCTTCTCTGCGAAACTCTGCACTTCACTTTGTCGAATGCCGGGTTGTAGCCGTAAAAATTTCGTGCGTCGAGTCCGTCCTGTGTTATTCTGAGCGCGTCGCCGAAGCGCTGATAATGAACAAGCTCCCTCTCGCGAAGGAATCGCAGCGGGTCGCACACGTCCGGGTCATCGATCAGCCGCAGCAGATTGTCATACGACAGGCGTGCCTTCTGCTCTGCTGCAAGGTCCTCGTTGAGGTCGGCAAGCACGTCGCCGGTGACGCCTATATATTTCGCGTCGTACGCCACTCCCGAAGAATCTGACGGATACACTCCCGCGGTGTGATTGATAAAGTAATCCTCAAAGCCGCCTTCGCGTATCTGCTCCGGAGTCATGCTGCGCGTGAGCTGATGCATCATCGCGCTTATCATTTCAATATGAGCCAGCTCCTCGGTTCCTATATCAGTGAGAATTCCGACGACGGCGTCGTTCGGCATTGAATAGCGCTGACTGAGGTAGCGTGAGGCGGCGCCGAGCTCTCCGTGCGGTCCGCCAAGCTGATTTGCAATGAGCCGTGCGTAGCGGGGATTCGGTTGCTTGATCCTTACCGGGTACTCGAGCTTCTTTTCGTATATCCACATATCACACACCTCCTTGCCCGTCGCTGTATTCCCACGGCCACGGTCCGCGGCTCCACTTCCATGCACCGCCCGCATATGAATTGAAGCTAAGCGGTCCGTACTGCCTTTCGTATCGAGCCCTCAGCTCCGCGAGCTTTCTCTGATGCGCGGCATAATATTCGAGAGCACGTTTGTCGTTCGGGTGTGCGTCAAGATACAGCGCCGTCTCATAAAGAGCGAAGGAGAAAACCTGAAGCTGCCGCATCAGCTTTTTTTCTTCATTCATCTCACTCTCCTCCCCGCGCCGGAAGCCGTCGTGCGACAGCCGGCACAATCGGAGGCTTTGAACGGCAGGTCAAGATGCTTGAAGATCGTGCCGCGAACAAAGCCTTCCTCAGCTTCATATATGCATTCCCACTCCTGCTTCGGAGAATATACCATCGCAAGCGGAGCGCCGTCGAGTGTCGGAAGCTCAAAGTCTTCTCGTGCGGTGCAGGTGCCAGTTACCGCTTCGGAGAAAACACTTCGTTTCCCGCCGAGGCTCTCGCCGACAGCGCTTCCGTCAAACATTTCGGCGAGAAAGCCCTCGTCGACACGGTCGAGCGGAGTCCTGTTATCGTTATTATAGTCCATGCGTGATTTCCTTTTCTTTTACTGTGCTTTGAGAAGCGCGGCTTCTCCGACGGAAGCCTTTGCTTCTCAGTTAAATTATATGACTGCCTGCAAATTTGTGTGCCTCACAGTCGCAGCTTGCGGTGGTCGCAATAACTAAAAACGCCGTGTGGGGCAAGTTTTTTTAACAGCGTTCATCATATTGTCATTGTATTTTTCGGCGCTGTGTGCTATAA
>CAYNHY010000188.1:0-2098 GCA_964397225.1 uncultured Ruminococcus sp. | reverse complement strand
TCCAAAAGGGTCTTTTAGCTCCCGTTCGACTGCTCCAATTCTTTTCGGTTCGCAATCAGCAAGTCCAACTTTTTTTGAACCGGGTCGCTGTGGAAGATAAAAGTCAAAAGCTCCATCACATCATCATCGGTCAGAGTGGTTGGCTCTTTCAAAAAGGTTTCCAACATTCCGGCACGAGTGCAAAGACGATGGGTTCGCTCACTACGGGTCAAACGCTTTAATTCGCTCTGCAACCGCTTTTCCTTGTGCTTGGCTGCGGTCAGCTTTCGCTCCGCAACATACTTATCATGCTCCAACTGTTTCAGTTTATCATTCATTTGCTTTCTTCCCTCCTTTAGCACGCTTCGATAAATATCGAGGACACTCAATGATCGTTGCCCGGAAGCTCTGTTTACAATCATGTTGGCATTTCCTGCAAAGTTCATTATAACTTCTGCGTCCCCTTTCATTCAGAAAGAACGAAAGTTCTTCCTTCATTTTCTTTGACATTCTTGGCATAAAACCTCCTAAAAATTCTATCCATTCAAACATTACAGTCATAATGGACATACAAACAATTTAGTGTTATAGTTCGGAGCGATTTTCAATAAAAATACAGGTTTATAGTTCTATAAAAATCACTCTTAATGTTGTGAATAGAGCAAACTATGCCCTTCTGAAAATGTACTGTTTCAGTATCATTTTCTTTTCATATTCAGCCGTTTCTCCCTGATGTCGTTCCTCCCCTGAATCTCACAGCGGCGTATCGCTCCCGTTGGTACGCTCATTACGGTCAAGATTCCTCCATCTTCTTGCCGAAAGTCATTGCGGTACTTCGCCGGGGAAGCATATCCCATGCAGGACGGTCATTCGATTGGAATAATCCATCGATGAACTGTCCCTATCATAGAACATTTTTGTGCCTCGTGCTGTATATCTGAAAAGTAGGAAATCAAGGAGAATTTCAAAAATTTCCACGCTTTCGGAAATAACCGCTAAAAGCAAAAAAGGCTGAACATCGTACACATAAAAGCGTAAACTGTTCAGCCTGTTGGTTATGAAGTTGTATAAAATTGTTTTTATATCCTCGCCAAATCTAAATCTATTTTCCTGCCAATGACTTTCCAACAATATAAATTCCAATTAGCATTTCTATAATTGACAATCCCATTAGTAAGCCAGAAATAAAGTCTTTCAAGTTCGCCCCTCAAAAAGCATATGAAAGAGCCTGTAAAGCAATCCCCATTACAATAAGCATAATTCCATATAACATATCTTATCCAAACAGCATCTTTGCTGTCTGTTCCAGCATCCGTCTTTCTTCTGTATTATCATAATCTGACTGCTTATCATCAATTCCCTTGATAATATCATAAGAATATAATCCGTCCCGATTGCAGTAAAAAAGAAGTTTCCGTACTCCATGTATCTTAAATCTCGCTTCTGCATTTTGCTCTGGATATAATTTTATCATTTGAAAATCATTCGCAGATGAAGCTGCAATAAAAGAGATATGGTGCTGTTTTGACATCTCATGTTCTATGCGTACATAATATTCATCTTCTACTTTCTCAACAAATATTTTATGCTTTTCATCTGTTTCTTCCGGTGTCCATGCTGTCATTATGATTCCGTGACATTGAATGACAGCTTCTCCCATACTGTGAATGATATTTCCGCAGATCGGACATACATAGATTTTTGACCGCATCATATTTGCTGACACATTTTTATTTGTAATCGTATTTCCGGATAGTAGTTCTGTAATGGATATTCCAAAAACTTCTGCAATCGGCTCCAGTAATGAAATATCTGGATATCCCTTAGCCGTTTCCCACTTTGACACAGTTTTATCTGAAACATTTAATTTTGTAGCCAGTTCTGCCTGGGTAAGCTGATTTCTTTCCCGTAGTTCTTTGATCACTGCTCCTGTTACATATTGATTCATGATTCAATCCCTCCTTATGCAACTATCATAAACATAAACAAGGATATTGACTACCTACGCAAAGTAGAGAAGAAACCTTTCACATCGACAATTCCTATTTATCTGAAACAAATTTAACCGCAGTACCATAAGCAATTACTTCTGCCGCTCCCTGCATCACAGCTGATGATG
>CAYNHY010000187.1:0-2131 GCA_964397225.1 uncultured Ruminococcus sp. | reverse complement strand
CTCCTACACCGGACAATATTTGAAGAAGGCGCTTGCGTGGTGAGCGCAGGCGGAAGACGAAGGCGCCCCCGACATTGCGATGTCGGGGGCGCGCTTTTCCTCGACTCGTGCATTCGCGCGGCTATACTCGCGGCAGGGTAAAATTATGATAAAATACGAGTGACCGCTGATTTTCATAAAATCGCAATTCCGATCGCCTTCGCAACGTCCCAAAAACGCACGGCTCCCGCCCTGCCCCACGCAGGCTCCGTCGGCTTGCGGCTCATGCCTTGGCTTTGGCGTGCTTTTGGCACCTTGCGCTCGCTTTTTGGGGCTTTTCACGCCGCCGGCTCGAATATTTCGGCTCATTGCTCGCAATTTTATTCATAATTGTGTCTTATACCGCTTGACAAATCGCGCGTATGAGTGTATGATTATTGTATCAACGGCGCGAATGAATATTTTTTCATTCATCACGCCTTGACGAACGTGTGTGTCCGCCGCCGTGCTGCGGTAAATCTCTTTTTGCGGGCATACCGAAGGAAAGGATATTCTTATGAAAAAGCTGCTTTCACTTGTGCTCGCGGCTGTTATGCTCACGGGCATCGTCTCGCTTTCCGGCTGCGCGGACAGCTCCTCCGACACCATCCGTATCGGCGGCATCGGTCCTCTTACCGGTAGCGCTGCCACCTACGGCACTGCCGTCAAGAACGGCGCCGAGATCGCTCTTGAGGAAATAAACGAAAAGGGCGAGCTTCCCTACAAGCTCGAGCTTCGCTTCGAGGATGACGAGAACTCCCCCGAGAAGTCGTCGAACGCCTACAACACTCTTCGCGACTGGAACATGCAGATCCTCATGGGAACCGTAACCACGACTCCCTGCATTGCCGTTTCCTCCAAGACCTTCGAGGAGAGACTCTTCACGATAACTCCCTCCGCGTCCTCTCCCGACGTTATCGACGGCAAGGACAATGTATTCCAGGTATGCTTCAGCGACCCGAACCAGGGTACCGCCTCCGCAAAGTACATTGCAGAGAACGCTATCGCTACAAAGATCGCCGTCATCTACAAGAACGACGATGCTTACTCCACCGGCATTTACGAGGCCTTCAAGGCTGAGGCTGCTCGCCTTGACCTTGACATCGTTTCGGCAACCACCTTCACGACAGACACAGCCTCCGACTTCTCCGTTCAGATAAGCGCTGCCAAGACGAGCGGTGCGGAGCTTGTGTTCCTTCCCATCTACTACGAGCCGGCTTCTCTCATTCTCGCTCAGGCAAAGAGCGTCGACTTCGCTCCGATATTCTTCGGTGTCGACGGCATGGACGGCATCCTCTCTCTCAAGGGCTTTGACAAGTCGCTTGCCGAGGGCGTATTCCTTCTCACTCCCTTCTCGGCTGACTCCGAGGACGAGCTGACGAAGTCCTTCGTCCGTAAGTATCAGGAAAAGCACGGCGAGATTCCGAACCAGTTCGCAGCCGACGCCTACGACGCCATGTACGCAATTGCCGAGGCTGTCAAGAAGTCGGGCGTTACCCCCGACATGTCCGCCGAGGATATGTGCGACAAGCTCTCTGCGGCAATGTCCGAGATTTCCGTCACGGGACTGACAGGTGCCGGCAGTTCGCTCACATGGAATGACAAGGGCGAGGTCTCCAAGGAGCCTATGGCAGTCGTCATCAAGGACGGCGTTTACGTCGGTAAATAAGCTGTTATTCACCCTTACAAAGTGCGACGTGCTCTCCGAGCCCCCTCTCCCTGCGGGAGAGTGCGGCTCGGAGCTGTTGCTTTTGTAGAGCCCAGAGCCCTCCTCTGCATGCCCTCGGCTGTGCCGAAAATAACAAAGTGCGCCTCGGCGCGCCATCCCGCTCCGACTCGGAGCTTACCTACGGAGTGTCACATGACTTTTCTTAATCACCTGATCAGCGGCATCAGTCTCGGTTCCGTTTACGCCATTATCGCCCTGGGCTATACCATGGTTTACGGAATCGCGAAGATGCTGAACTTCGCTCACGGCGACGTCATCATGGTAGGAGCCTTCGTCTCCTTCCTCACGGTATCGAAGCTCGGCGTCCCCGCCGTCGTTTCCGTGCTTATCGCAATGGCAGTCTGCACACTGCTCGGCATCGTTATCGAGCGCCTTGCCTACAAG
>CAYNHY010000186.1:0-2173 GCA_964397225.1 uncultured Ruminococcus sp. | reverse complement strand
CGGGTGCGCCGTAGTAGCCGGTAAAGAGTCCGCAGGGTGCGCCGTCGCGAACGTCTATTACGATCTCGCCGGTCTCACCGTCGGGAACGGAATTTCCGTCCGCGTCGACAAGGTCGACCTTATAAATCGGAGCAGCCTTACCCATAGAGCCTATCTTATGAGGCGCACCGACCATGTTTCCGATTATCATCGTGCTCTCGGACTGACCGAAGCCCTCGAGAATCTGAAGTCCCGTTGCTTCCTCGAAGCGGCGGTAAACCTCGGGGTTCAGCGCCTCGCCCGCCGTTGTCATATGGCGAACGGAGGACAGGTCGTACTTTGAGATATCCTGCTTTATCATCATACGAAGCATTGTCGGGGGCGCGCAGAAGGTCGTTATGTGATACTTTGCGAACATCGGCAGGATATCAGCGGCGTCAAAGCGGTCGAAATCGTAAACGAACGTTGCCGCCTCGCAAAGCCACTGACCGTAGAACTTGCCCCACATCGACTTCGCCCAGCCCGTATCGGATATCGTGAAGTGAAGTCCGTTCGGGTCGACTGTGTGCCAGTATTTCGCAGTGTGGAAATGTCCGAGTGCGTACTTGAAATTATGCGCCGCGAGCTTCGGGTAGCCCGAGGTTCCCGAGGTGAAGAACATAAGCATCGGGTCGTCACCGCCCGGAGCGTCCTCGCCTCTCGCATAATGCGTGCTGTAAAGCGTGTATTCCTCATCGAAGGTGCGCCAGCCCTCACGAGGTTCGCCGACGATAAGCTTATTCTTTATCGACGGGCAATTTGCTGCGGCAATGTCGACCTGATGAGCCGTGTCACCGTCCGAGGTGCAAATAATCGTGCTGATCTGCGCCGCATTGAAGCGGTACTCGAAGTCATGCTCCTGAAGCTGATTCGGCGCGGGAATTCCGATGGCACCGATACGGTTGAGTCCGAGCATCGCGGGCCAATACTGATAATGGCGCTTCAGAACGAGCATTACACGGTCACCCTTCTTGATACCGAGTGACTTAAAATAGTTCGCACACTGACATGACGCCTTCTTGATATCCTTGAAGGTGAAGCGGCGCTCCGTCTTGTCCCGCGAAATATGGAGCATCGCAAGCTTGTCGGGAGTTCTCTGCGCGACCTCATCCAGAATATCGAAGGCAAAGTTGAAGTTATCGGTGTTTTTGAAGCGTATCGAGGTGGGCGTGCCCATCTCGTTTTCCTCACACTCGATAAATTTGTGATAGGCTCTCTCCTCCGTATCGCGCGGGCGTCCCTCGGGCACGCCGAGAATTGCGTTCTCGTGAGAAAGCTCGGGTATCGGCTCGCCGGTAGGGTTAAGAACTATCGCATAAAAGATGCATCCACCCTCGCTCGCCGCTATCATTCCGTGAGGCGTAGAGCTGTCGAAATATATGCTGTCGCCGGCGCTCAGTGTTTCGCGATGCTCGCCGATCTGAACGGTGAGGCTTCCCTCGATTACAAGGTCGCACTCCTGTCCCGCGTGTGTCGTCAGCTCAATATCGCGGTGCTGCGCCTCTGGGTCGTAGCGGCTCTTGACGTAAAGCGGCTCGGCAATCCTGTTCTGAAAGGCGTATGCAAGGTTATAATACGTCATTCCGTGCGCGTCGGAAATTTCCTGACCGTTTCCGCGGCGTGTCACGGTATACGAGCGAAGCTTCGGGCTACAGCCCTCAATAATATCCGTAACATTGACGCCAAGGGCAAGCGCACAGCGGTAGATGAACGCAAAATTGAGGTCACTCTCACCCGCTTCGCAGAGCAAATACTCCTCCACGGAGACATCGGTCTTCGCCGCCATCTCGTGCGGTGTAAGTCCGACTATTTCTCGCAGATCGCGAATTCGTCCCGCCATCTCGCGAATTTTGTAATCAAGTCCTGTGATCTGAGCCATAAGATTGTGTTTCCTTTCAAGTAATGCCCTTTGGAACGAAAAAGCACCCGTCCCAAAGCTGATCTTTGAGACGAGTGCATAATATCAATGCTTCCCGCGGTACCACTCAAATTGCAGAAGAAATTCTGCCACTCTCGAGGTCTGTCAACCTCTATGCTCTCACGCGGCAATCACGGAGAGGTTCTACTCGCCGCCACGGCTTTCTTCCTCTCGGCTCAGAAGCTACAAATACGACGCAGGTCACACCGACTCTCACCGACCGTCGGCTCTCTTTGG
>CAYNHY010000185.1:0-2225 GCA_964397225.1 uncultured Ruminococcus sp. | reverse complement strand
GAGGGCTGGATGGCTGAGCACATGCTCATCCTCGGTCTCGAGAATCCCGACGGAGAGATTAAGTACATCTGCGCCGCTTTCCCGTCCGCTTGCGGTAAGACAAACCTCGCTATGCTCATTCCCCCGGAGATCTACAAGGCTAAGGGCTATAAGGTATGGTGCGTAGGCGACGATATCGCATGGCTCCGTGTCGGCAAGGACGGCAGACTTTGGGCTGTCAACCCCGAGAACGGCTTCTTCGGCGTCGCTCCCGGAACAAACGATAAGTCGAACCCCAACGCTCTCGCTACAACAATGCGCGACACCATCTTCACGAATGTTGTTCACGACCTCGACAACAACACAGTTTGGTGGGAGGGCCTCAACGACAATCCTCCGAAGAACGCTATCGACTGGAGAGGCAACGCTTGGGATTACACCAAGTACGACAAGAACAACAAGGCGGCTACCGCAGGTGCTCATCCGAACTCCCGCTTCACCGCTCTTGCAAAGAATTGCCCCTGCATCTCCTCCGAGTTTAACAGCATGACAGGCGTGCCGATCTCCGCTATCGTATTCGGCGGACGTCGTGCAAAGACCGCTCCGCTGGTATACCAGTCCTTCGGCTGGCAGCACGGAACCTTCGTCGGCTCCATCATGGCCTCTGAGACGACCGCAGCAGCTTCCGGTGCAGTCGGCGTAGTTCGCCGCGACCCGATGGCAATGCGTCCGTTCGTCGGCTACAACATGGGCGACTACTTCAAGCATTGGCTCGACATGGGTAAGGTCATCCCGAACGCGCCCAAGATCTTCCACGTCAACTGGTTCCGCACCGACGACGAGGGTCACTTCATTTGGCCGGGCTTCGGCGACAACATGAGAGTTCTCGAGTGGATCATCGACCGCTGCGAGGGTAAGGCTGACGCTGTTGAGACCGCTATCGGATACGTTCCGAAGGCTGAGGACATCAACATCGACGGTCTTGACATCACAGTCGACACCATCCGCGACCTCCTCACAGTCGACACCGATTCCTGGAAGGCTGACGTTGAGAATATCAAGGAGTTCTACGCTCTCATCGGCGACCACGTTCCCGCAGAGCTTCACGAGGAGCTTGCAGCTCTCGAGAAGAGACTCGGCTGAACCGGCGCGCGACAGCGTAAATAAGCTTATAAAGTCAAAAGGCGAGAGCACTCACGTGCTCCCGCCTTTTTTTACGCGCGGAGGACCGGACGCTTCGCACGCGCAGCAGCTCCGAAGAACTCGCACAGTAAAAAAGGGATGTCCCTCGGGGGAACATCCCTTTTTGCAGCTTATTTTTCAGCCCTTTTCCGTCCTACAAGCAGCATCGCGCCGCACATTACAACCAGGAGCACCGGGAACGCACCCGCCGCAAGCAGTCCCGCGCGAAGCGCCGAGCCCGATGTCGCCGAAGCGTTTGCAGCCATGTATGCGCTCGATACGTGACCTGTCAGCCACGGACCGATCGAGCAGCCGACATCCCCCGCGAGCGCGAGAAATGCGAACAGCGCGGGACCCGAGCGCTTGCCGAAGGACGCGGAGGTCATCGAAAGAATACCCGGCCACAAGAGTGACACGCCGAGACCGCACAGCGAGCAGCCGAGCAGCGCCATTATCGGAGCGTGAACAAATACCGTTACCGCATAGCAGGCGGTGCAGAGCACGCTGCAAGCGAGCAGCGCCTTCTTAATATTGATGCGCTCGCCGAATATGCCGTACAGCGTCCTGCCGATGCCCATGTTCACCGCGAACAGGCAGGGTCCGAGCAGGTCACCGATGATTTTTGTAACGCCGAGTCCGTTTTCCGCAAACAGCGATGCCCACTGCGACATTGCCATCTCGGACGCGCCGCCGCAGATCATGAGCAGCAGCGCCGCGTACATGAGCGGCGACTTGAAATATTCCTTCGGCGACGTGCCCTTGGCCTCGGGCGGAATATCCACCATCGGCACGCGCATAAAGAGGAATATATTGAACAGCGGGAGCAGAGCCCAGAAGAACGGGATAACGTACCACAGCGAGTCGCCGACAAGCTTTAACAGCAGCGTCGACACGAGCACGACTGCGACGAGCCCCCACGAGTAGAACGAGTGAAGCAGACACATTCCCGAGGTTTTCGCCTCTCCGGGCAGCGAGTCGACAATGGGGCTGATGACGACCTCCGTCATGCCGCCGCCGAGCGCGTAGAAGAACATTCCGATGAATATACCCGTGAACGGGTCGAT
>CAYNHY010000184.1:0-2234 GCA_964397225.1 uncultured Ruminococcus sp. | reverse complement strand
ATTTCAACTCGTCGATCCGCTTTGACTCGAAAATGTATAAGCAGGACATAAAGGGCAGCATGGCTCACGCGGCAATGCTCGGCGCACGCGGGATAATCTCGGAGTCCGACGCCGACGCGATAGTCGCGGGACTCGAGGGAATACTTGCCGATATCGAATCGGGAGCGGTCACCTTTGATCCGAAGGCGGAGGACATTCACATGTTCGTCGAGCAGCTTCTCACCGAGCGTCTCGGCGAGCTCGGCAAGAAGCTTCACACCGCAAGGAGCCGTAACGACCAGGTAGCACTCGATCTGCGTATGTACCTGCGCGACGGCATCGACACGCTGCTTTCGCTTGTTCGCTCTCTTACGTCTGCCGTCACCGACAAGGCAGAGGAATATTACGACGCCATAATGCCCGGCTACACGCATCTCCAGCGCGCACAGCCCATTACCTTCGGTCACCACCTTATGGCGTACTCCATGATGCTCCTGCGTGATATCGGCCGTCTTACGGATTGCCGTGCGAGAATGAATGTCTCGCCGATAGGCTCCTGCGCGCTCGCGGGCACGACCTACGACACAGATCGCCGCTTTGAGGCGGAAAGGCTCGGCTTTGACGGTATTTGCCGAAACAGCATCGACGGCGTGTCCGACCGCGATTTCTGCATTGAGCTTGCTTCGGCGCTTTCCGTGCTCATGATGCATCTGTCGCGCTTTTCCGAGGAGATAATTCTCTGGTCGAGCTGGGAGTTCCGCTTTGTTGCGCTTTCCGATGCATTCACGACGGGCTCGTCCATTATGCCGCAGAAGAAGAACCCTGACATGGCGGAGCTCGTTCGCGGCAAGACAGGTCGCGTTTACGGGGACCTTATGGCACTGCTCACCGCACTCAAGGGTCTTCCGCTTGCGTACAACAAGGATATGCAGGAGGACAAGGAGAGCATCTTCGACGCGCTTGAAACCGCAGAAATGTGCCTGCGCGTCTTTATCCCCATGATACAGACAATGACCGCCCGCCGCGAAAGCATGCTCCGCGCGGCGCAGAAGGGCTTTATAAACGCGACGGATCTCGCCGACTACCTCGTAAAGGCGGGACTTCCCTTCAGAAGTGCGTATAAAATATCCGGACAGCTCGTTGCAAAGTGCATTGCGGAGGATCGCGTGCTTGAGGAGCTGACGCTTGACGAGCTTCGCGAGGCGTCCGAGCTCTTCAACGAGGACGTGTACGACGAGATATCGCTGCTCACCTGCGTTGAAAAGCGCACGAGCGAGGGCGGCACGTCGACCGAATCGGTCAAGGCGCAGATTGCCTACGTCAGAGAGGAGCTTGCGAAATGACGAAGGTATTTATAGACGGCTCTGCCGGCACAACGGGCCTTCGCATTCGCGAACGCCTTACCGAGCGAGACGACATTGAGCAGATAATCCTCCCTGACGAGCTGAGAAAGAACGCCGACGCACGACGCGACGCGCTCGCGGCAGCCGATATTGCCTTTCTCTGTCTGCCGGATGCGGCAGCTGAGGAATCGGTCGCGCTTGCGGAGGGCTCCGATACGGTTATAATCGACACCTCCACCGCTCACCGCACGGCTGACGGCTGGGCATACGGCTTTGCGGAGCTGTCCGCCGCTCATCGCGAGAGCATCGTCGCGTCCCGCCGGATAGCAAACCCCGGCTGCCACGCAAGCGGCTTTATCGCCTCGGTTTACCCCCTTGTCGAGAGCGGACTTGTCGAGCGTGACGCCTGCCTTACGGCATATTCGCTCACAGGCTACAGCGGCGGAGGAAAGAGCCTCATTGCGGAATATGAGGACGCAGGTCGCGACTCGCGACACGACAGCTGCCGAATTTACGCGACCTCGCTTTGCCACAAGCATCTGCCCGAGATGAAGGCAGTGTGCCGCCTTGAGCACGCGCCGCTGTTTTCCCCGATAATCGGAGATTATTACGCGGGCATGGCGACCTGTGTCATGCTTCCGAATACGGACGCGGCACGCATACACGAAGCGCTTGCGGCGCATTACGGCTCCTCGCGCCTTGTAAGCGTGGCTCCGCTCGGTGGAGACGAGAGTGTCATTTACGCCTCGAATATGCAAGGTCGCGACACGCTGCGCCTTTGGGTGTGCGGTCACGAGAGTCAGTGTACGGTTACTGCGGTTTTTGACAACCTCGGAAAGGGAGCGTCCGGAGCAGCTATACAGAACATGAATATTTCGATGGGTGTCGACGAGACGACGGGTCTTGTCCTTT
>CAYNHY010000183.1:0-2259 GCA_964397225.1 uncultured Ruminococcus sp. | reverse complement strand
AGCAGTTGATTCGTAATCAACAGGTCACCGGTTCAAGTCCGGTCACCAGCTGATAAAAAGCAGATGTCTCAAATGCGATGACGCGTTTGGGACATCTGCTTTTTTCGTAAAAATATTCACGAAACACGCAAAAATATTCCGTAGGGTATTGACTTTAGCGGAATGTTGTGCTACTATATTAAAGTGCTAAAGCAACAACGGAGGAATAATTCATATGCAAAGCTTTCATAACGAGCTCACCGAATACTTTTACAAGGCGGTACTGGAGCTTCGCGATACAGAAGAATGCAGAAATTTCTTTGAGGATGTCTGTACCGTAAAGGAGCTTCAGGACATTTCACAGCGTCTTCGCGTTGCGCAGATGCTAAACGAGGGACACAGCTATCAGGAGGTCTCAAGCGAGACCGGCGCGAGCACCGCGACCATCAGCCGCGTGAACAAGTGTCTTTTGTACGGAAGCGGCGGTTACAAGACCGTCATGAAACGCGTCGCCGATTCGGACGACGAATAAACGCTACTTAATATATTTGAAGATAGGTCGGACGACCGATCATGTTTGAGGATTTTGTTTTATGGATCTTAAAGGCAGCACTCTGAGAAGTGACGAGAGAGCACAGCTTGAGCTTCGCTCGCTGTATTCCTCGTACGGCTACAGACGTTATAAGATGAGTAAATTCGAGGAGTATGACTTGTACGCGAGAAACAAGGATTTTCTGGTTTCCGACAGAGTCATCACTTTTACCGACACCAACGGCAAGCTCATGGCGTTGAAGCCGGACGTTACACTGTCTATCATTCGCAACTGCGGTGATGTTGAGGGATGCGTTACGAAGCTTTATTATAATGAGAATGTTTACCGCGTGTCAAAGGGCAACGGCGTTTTCGGGGAGATAATGCAGACAGGGCTCGAGTGCATCGGCGATGTCGACGCATACAGCATCTTCGAGGTGATAATGCTCGCCGCGGAGAGCCTTGGCAAGATATCCGCGGACTATGTCCTTGACATATCGCATATGGGAGTCGTTGAGTACGCGATCGAGCGTGCGGGCCTTCCCGCCGATTCCAGAGAGAAAACTCTCGCATACATCGGAGAGAAAAACGCACATGAGCTTCGTGCGCTTTGTGCCGAGTACGGTGCGGACGCCTCGCCGCTCGAGGCTCTCGTGTCTACGTGGGGCAGAGCGGATTCCGTCATCCCGACTCTTAAAGAAGTTTTCGCTGACTGCGACGCGCTTTGTGAGCTTGAAGAGCTTGTGCATTCGCTCGGAAAGTGCGGATACGGCGAGCATATCAATATCGACTTTTCAGTCACAGGCAACGCGAGATACTATAACGGCTTTGTCTTCAACGGATTTGTAAACGGCATATCATCGCGCATTCTCTCGGGCGGACAGTACGACAAGCTCATGCAGAGCATGGGTCGCCGTTCACGCGCCGTCGGCTTTGCGATCTATCTCGACTTACTCGAAAGATTCGGCGACTGCACGTGCGCTTACGACGTCGACACCGTGATCCTCTATGATGACGGAACGCCGCTCGACGTGCTTTTGGGAATGATAAAAATGTTAAACAGCTCGGGAAAGAGCGTCACAGCGCAGAGAAAACTGCCCGAGGGATTACACTGCAAACAGCTTATGCGTCTTCGTGAAGGGAGTGTCGAAATAATTGAAAACAATGCTTAACATCGCGCTTCCCAAGGGAAGGCTCGGAGAAAAAGTTTACGCCATGTTCGCGCGTGCGGGCTTTGAGTGCCCGTCCGTCCTCGAAGAGGGACGACGCCTCATATTTGAAAATGAGGAGTGCGCGGTCAGATATTTTTGGGTAAAGCCATCGGACGTTGCGATATACGTCGAGCGCGGCGCGGCTGACATCGGAGTCGCCGGCAAGGATATTTTGCTCGAGTATGAGCCCGACGTCTACGAGCTTCGCGACCTCGGCGTCGGAAAATGCCGCATGGCAGTTGCCGCCCGCACGGGATTTCGCGATAACACGGAGAGAACACTGCGCGTGGCGACAAAGTTTTCACGCATCACCCGAGAGCATTACGCCTCAGTCGGACGCGATATCGATATAATCCATTTGAACGGCTCGATCGAGCTTGCGCCGATACTCGGGCTTTCCGATGTCATCGTCGATATCGTCGAGACGGGAAGCACCCTGAAAGAAAACGGTCTCGAGCTCATAGACACGATAGTGCCGATAAGCGCACGCCTTATCGCAAATAAAGCAAGCTACAAATTCAAGGGCGAGTCTGTCGGA
>CAYNHY010000182.1:0-2271 GCA_964397225.1 uncultured Ruminococcus sp. | reverse complement strand
TAACATTATACTACATTTCTTCGGAAGAATCAAGTAGTTTTTGCAAAACTTTTAGTCTCGGGTCGATTTCTTTGGGCTTTTCGCAGCCCGGATGCCCGTCCGAGAGCTTTTTTCCGCATATCGGGCACAGCCCGCGGCAATCCTCAGAGCACAAATGGCGGAACGGCAGCTCGAGGGATATCGCCTCGGCGACGTCGGCTGTTATATCGATCGCGCCCTCCGAAACATAGAGCAGGTCGTCGGTCACGCCGTCCCACTCCTCCTCGTCCTCGCTGATAAGCCACTCTCTCTCCTCTGCGGACGCCGCACTCGATACGACGCGCTCAAGCGTCAGCTCCGTCTCGAAGTGAGCGCTCTCAAGGCATCTGTCGCACGGAGCGCTGTAATCGACCGTAATGTCAGCCGAGAGCAGCATGCAGCCTCCCGTATTGCTGACACGTCCGCTGACGGCGATCCCGTCGTCGTCGATGACGATCCCCTCGGGCAGCATCTCGGAATATTCTCCGAGGTCCTCAGCCCCCGCAGTAAGGTCAAAATCCAAAGCCGGAACACGTCCGCTCATCAATTCCGTAACGTCAAGCTTCAAAGCACAGCCTCCTTTGCCGTCAAGCGATGTAGTATATACATTATAATGCATGACGCCGTGTTTTGTCAAGCTGTTTTTGCCGTATTGCATCTTTCGCGCAAATGTTCGAATGAATGTTCGCAATCCCTGTTGACAAGCGCCGTGCTTTATGGTAGAATAATTCCGAAGAAAATCAAACGTTCGGAACTGCATTTCCTTCGGAGGGTATATGGACAGAGTGATACTGCATTCGGATCTGAATAATTTCTACGCCTCTGCGGAGCTCGTGCGCGACTCGTCCCTTCGCGGTCTGCCGATAGCGGTCGCGGGAAGCGTCGAGGACCGTCACGGCATTGTGCTCGCGAAAAGCTATGAGGCAAAGCGCTGCGGCGTTGCTACGGGCGACACGCTCATGCAGGCTCGCACCAAATGCCCCGCGATTCGCTTTATCCCGCCGAACTTCAAGCTGTATGCCGAGCTGTCGGAGGCAGTGCGGGAAATTTATCTTTCCTACACGGACGCGGTCGAGTCCTTCGGTCCCGACGAGTGCTGGCTCGACGTGACGGGCTCGTTGCGGCTGTTCGCGCCGAGCGCCGCCGACGCACACGAGGGAGGCATCCTTATTGCCGATACGATACGCCGCCGCGTGAAGCGTGAGACGGGGCTGACAGTTTCGGTCGGCGTGAGCTTTAACAAGACCATGGCGAAGCTCGCCTCCGACATGAAGAAGCCCGACGCGACGGTATCGCTGCCGCGGGAATGCATCCGCGAGCGGGTGTGGCGGCTTCCGGTGGAGGAGCTGCTGTACGTCGGTCCGAAGACCGCAGAACGGCTGCGTCTTTACGGAATCGACACGGTCGGGCGTCTGGCGGAGGCGGACGAGGGCTTTCTGCGGCTGCTGCTCGGTCGTCGAGGCACGGCGCTCAGGCAGAGCGCACGCGGCGAGGAATGTTCGCCCGTCGTGGCGCAAGAGGAGCGTCCGCGCGCAAGGTCGGTCTCCTGCGGCACGACGGCGCGGCACGACATGACCGAATGCGACGAGCTGTGCTCCGTGCTTCGCGCGCTGTGCGTCAAGGTATCGAGCCGTCTGCGCGAAATGCATGTGCTGTGCCACACGGTCAGCGTCACGGTACGCGAATACGATCTTTACTCCTTCGAGCGGCAGACGAGGCTGTGCGAGCCCTCGCGCACCTCTGAGGCGCTGTTTGACGCGGCGCGGACACTTCTTTTTGCATCACGCCGCGACCGTCCGATACGCTCTCTGACGCTTCAGGCGAGCTCCTTGGTTGACGAGGAGAACATACAGCTGACGATGTTTCCGAGTCGCCACGCGCACCGCGAGGAGCTTGAGAGCTGCGTTGACGAGCTGCGCCGCCGCTACGGCTCGAAATGCATGAGCTGGGGGATCGCACCCGACGCGCTCGTCGACGGCTTTTCGCATTGAAGGCGTCTTTCCGCAACGAGGGCGGCGGTGGGGCGTGAGGTGTGCGTCTCTCGAAATAGCGTGTCGCACGAAGCTCACGCCCCGCGTGAAAAATGCGCCCGAGTCGCGGTCATCTGCCGCGTCTCGGGCGCTGTTCTGCCTTATTTTCAGTCCTCCGTCGGCTGCTCGGGCTGAGCTTCGACGAGCCTTACGAATCTTTCCACGATCGCTGCGACCTGGCGGCGCTCGGCGAATGCCATAGCATCCACCTTCACCGTGCCGT
>CAYNHY010000181.1:0-2289 GCA_964397225.1 uncultured Ruminococcus sp. | reverse complement strand
GCAGGAGCTTGTGAAAAGCCCGCATCCCGTGCGTATGTTCACACCCGACCGCGAGTGGGAATATGACCGACGTCCGCGCACTGACATGTGCTGGGTCGAGGTCTGTGACGGGAACGCCGACGGAATATCCGCTGTCGCTTCGCACTTTGCGACGGAGCTTTCCGCAGAGCTTGACATTCCGGTTGGAATAGTTTCATGCAATCAGGGAGCAACGTGCATTCGCACGTGGATATCTCCGGAGACGTGCGCATCCGATGAATTTTTGTCATCCGATCCCACCTTCCACTCCGACGCCTACGAATTTCCGTTCAATACCTATTCTCATCAGTACAACGAGCGACTTTTTGCGCTTGCTCCGTACACGGTGAAGGGCGTTATATGGTACCAGGGCGAGAGTGACTGCTCGCAGGCTATAGCACCGCACTACGCGCACATGTTTGCTCTTATGGTGCGTGATTGGCGACGCCTGTGGCGAAACGAGGAGCTGCCTTTTATCACGGTGCAGCTCACAAATTACATCAAGTACCGTTCCGACGACGCCTGGGAGATAGTGCGCGAGCAGCAGCTTTCGGCGGCACGGGACGGTCACAATATCGGAATGATAACGATAGGTGACGTCGGTGACCTTGAGGATATCCATCCGAAAAACAAAAAGACCGTGGGTCAGCGCCTGGCACTCTATGCGCGAGGCATGATATACGGCGAGAGCATCCTGTACCGTCCGCCGGTATGTACACGAGCCGAGCGGGACGGAGAGAACGTAAGGCTTGGCTTCTCCGATGTCGGAGAGGGGCTTTACGAAAGCGAAGCGCTTGAGTTTATCGTGCTTGACGCAAACGGCGTCGAGCGCGCGGCGAAATATACGCTTTGCAAAGACAGCGTGCTGCTTTTAGACGTCCCCGACGCCGACGAGGTTCGCTTTTGCTTCACGACAGAAAGCCGTGTTGCGCTGTATTCCTCGGCAGGGCTGCCCGCATCCCCGTTCAGAATAAAAATTAATAAAACGACAAAGAAAGGATACTAAAATGAAGCTTGCAAAAGAATTTCACGACGGCATGACACTTCCCGCCGACAAGCCCGTTAAAATTTACGGAGAGGCAGAGAATGCAATTACTGTCAGCATCGATTACAACAGCGGTCTGTATTGGCCGACTGACGGTACCTTCGAGATCGAGCTCAAGGCTCATCCCGCAGGCGGACCGTACACGATGTTCATTGAGTGCAACGGAGTTGTTACAAAGCTGCACGACGTTTACTACAAGTAAAAAAAGCCGAAGCCGCGAAGGAGTATCACTCCTCGCGGCTTCGCTATTTCAGCAGATATTCCGTATTGCTTCGACAGCCTTTTTTACGCTTGATATAATATACTCGAGCTCTTCCTGAGTGCTGTATTCATCGAGCGTGATTCTAAGTGACGAGCGGGCGGTCTCAAAGGTCGCGCCGATGGCGAGAAGAACGTGGCTTGCCTCAGAGGAGCGAGCGGCGCAGGCTGAGCCTGACGACGCCTCGACGCCGTAGCTGTCAAGAAGATAAAGAAGCTGCTCGCCTCCGACGCCCTCGAAGGAAAAATTCGCATTTCCGGCAAGCCTCGCGTAGCGGTCGCCGTTGAGAACGGTGCCGGGAAGCGTCAAGAGCTCATCGACAAGCTGCTCACGCATTGTAAGGAGCCTTTTGTTTTTTTCGTCTCTCATCTCAAGAGACGCCTCAAGCGCTGCGGCTGCCGCGTGGATCGCCGGAACATTCTCCGTTCCCGCACGTGCGCCAAATTCCTGCTCACCGCCGCATATCAGCGGCTGTATGGGGAAGCCGTCGCGAACAAAGAGAGCTCCGACTCCCTTCGGTCCGTGAAATTTGTGTGCGCTCAGTGAAAGCGTATCGACTCCGAGAGAGTGTATATTGATAGGCAGGTGACCTACGACCTGCACCGCATCGCAGTGTATCGGTATTCCGCGTGATTTGCAATATTCGGCGCACTCGCTCACCGGTTGCAGAGTGCCGAGCTCGTTATTTGCGAGCATCAGCGTCAAAAGAGCCGTCTCGTCACGAAGTGCGGCGCAAAGCCTTGCACCGTCAACAATTCCGTTGCGCTCCGGAGCAACATAGGTTACCTCGAAGCCCTCAGACTCGAGGCGGCGCAGGGTCTCAAGCACGGACGCGTGCTCGATGGACGATGAGACGATGTGCCGCTTGCCGTGAGCGGCGCCGTGCCATGCCGCGGAAAGCAGCGCCGTATTGTTGCTTTCCGAACCGCCCGAGGTGAAAATCATTCTCCCACCGTCGGCACCGAGA
>CAYNHY010000180.1:0-2295 GCA_964397225.1 uncultured Ruminococcus sp. | reverse complement strand
GTACAGCGTCGTAGCCGTCTGTATCGACGGTCTTCTTCTGTGTTACGGGGCAGGGACCTGCTTCGATCACGGTAACGGGGATTACGATACCGTTCTCGTCGAAGATCTGTGTCATGCCCAGCTTCTTTCCGATGATTCCCTTTTTCATCATCTGTTTCCTCCTGAAATAAGGTTATTGGTTAAAGTCCCGTTTTTCTCCGGGAGCCGCCCGGCGGGCTTCAACATGACCTTGCCGCCATCAAGCACACGCTTTTGAGCCGGAGTAAGGCTCGCTGCGCGAAGGCTCTGTACGGGAAGTCTTATTTACGGCTCGTCGAACCTCTGTCCGACGTTTGCACTCACAGCTTAAGGTCGATATCGACGCCTGCGGGGAGCTCTACAGCCATGAGAGCTTCTACGACCTTCTGCGAGGGCTTCTTGATCTCAATGAGTCTCTTGTGAGTTCTCTGCTCGAACTGCTCGCGGCTGTCCTTGTACTTGTGGACCGCACGAAGGATAGTTACTATCTCCTTCTCAGTCGGGAGCGGAATCGGACCTGCGACCTCAGCGCCGTTTCTCTTTGCGATGTCAACGATCTTAGCTGCCGCTGCATCAACGAGAGAATGCTCATAGCTTCTGAGTCTCACTCTGATCTTTTCATTTGCTGCCACTTTGGTTTGCCTCCTGTATAATATATTTGAAGTTGAGGCGACGAACACGCATCCGGGCGTATCTTTTTCCGACTTAGCGAATCCGGAATCCTCCTCCCGAGGGGCTGTGGACTCCGGGTCGGCTTTCATCGTAAAAAGCCGTCCTGTCGCATATTGTCTGCGCCCGATTCACTCGGACATACTCCGCGGAAATTACCCGCCGCCCTGACAGTATGGGCTGCGGCAACCTCCCGCTTCATCGCACATCAAACATGTGTATTATACCATATATAAGCACAAAATTCAATATTTTCGTCGCAACCAGAGACAAAAAGATGCGTAGAAAATTCCGGGTCTCCTACGCATCTTTGTTATGCATGTTGAACAAGCAGAGCTCATGCCTCTCCGTCGATGTATTTTCGCTTCGCCTCGCATAGGGCGGTAATGAACGCGCGATCGAGCGCGGAGAGCTTATAGCCTCTTTTATATATGAGTACATCCTTGTAAACGCGGCGGTTCTCGGCGCAGCTTTTTCTGACGAGGTCATACTTTGCAAGCAGCTCCGGCGGCGCGGGGGAGACCCACATAAAGGTCTCGGGGTTCTGCGAGAGCAGGTCGAACTGGCTGGCGCGCTCGTAGATGAAGATGCGGCGGTCGATATTGTCGGGCAGTTCCTCCTTGACGACTCGCGAGAAGGGCATGGAGGGGACGTAGGGGTCGGCGTGCGCTATCTCGATAAGGCTCGCGAGATCCGCGTACTCAACGTTCTCCTTCGAGGCAAGCGGCGAGCGCGCGCTCATTATGAGCGAATAGGAGAACTCGGTGATAAGCTCGTACCCGAGGTCCTTTTCGTCGAGCATGGACTTAAAATACGCGTCGTAGCCGTCGGCGTAGCGGATGATGCCGAGCTTGTAGTCGTGTGTAAGGATATTGTTTATGGTGCGTCGGGAGTTTGTCTCCTTATAATACACCTCGACAGGCTCCGAGGAGAGCGTCTTCGAGAACTCGGCGAAGGCGTCGGAGATGTAGCAGGCGCGGGGAACGGAGATAGAGAACTTGCGCTTTTTCGGAGCATCGGACTTATAGTACTGCTCGAGCTGCTCTATCTGGTCGATGATGCCGCGTGCGTAATTTATAAACTCGTCGCCCTCGGGGGTCAGGCGCATGCCGCTCTGCGTCCGTTCGAATATCGTAATGCCGAGGTCGCTCTCAAGCTCCTTGACCGAGCGGCTGATATTGGGAGCGGCGATCATAAGGTTTTCAGCCGCCTTGCCGAGGGAGCCCGCGCGCGCAACCTCGATGGCGTGTCGCATATGCAGAAGATTCAAAGAGGATTCACCGCCTTTTACGCTGTCGGAGAAGCCGCAGCGATAATTTCGGATGCCCGGGAAAATATTTTTTTCGCCGGCACATAGATTATATCATTTTTGCCGCGCAAAATCAATATAAAGTATGCGTTATATGAAAAATTGCCATTATATATTGCCATTATATAATGAAGGAAATCGCGCCCGCGGGGATATGCAGCCGCGTCGCGCGACATTTTTTCAAAAAAATCAAAAAAATTTGAAAAAGGGGGTTGACATTACTTCGCCGTTATGGTATAATACTACACGTCGCAAGGGAAACCCCCAAGCGAAGAAAACAAACGGAAGCATAGCTCAGT
>CAYNHY010000179.1:0-2343 GCA_964397225.1 uncultured Ruminococcus sp. | reverse complement strand
CTAAAAGTTTTGCAAAAACTACTTGATTCTTCCGAAGAAATGTAGTATAATGTTAGGTGACATGATAGTTTATTTGATTTTTTGACCCAAAGGGGAGGTGTGATCATGGCTGTACCGAAGAGAAAAACATCCAAGGCTCGCAGAGATAAAAGACGTTCCAACGTATGGAAGCTCGACATGCCCGGCATGGTAAAGTGCTCTCATTGCGGTGAGTACATTCTTGCACACCGCGTATGCAAAGTATGCGGATATTACAAGGGCAAGGACATTCTCAAAAAAGAAGAAGCATGAAGACAAGACCGTCCCGTCATTCAGTGATGCGACGGTCTGTTGCTTATTCGGACGAAAGGAGCCGAAAAAATGAAATATTCTCCGAAGAATCAGAAAAAGCAGGCGTCTGTCGTCGCGTGGGTGTGCCTGCTTTGCGCGGCGGTCGCATACGGCTTTTCGATATCGGGCGTCGTCTCGCCGCTGCCGCTCCAGCTTATAATGATAATCGCGCTTTGCGCGGCGGCGTATATTCTCGTCAGATACCTCTACACCTCGGTGACGTATGAGCTGAGACCGAAGTCGCCGAGCGCCGACGGCAGCCTTGCGGGGCTGTCTCCGAGAGAGGTTGACCTTGCCGTACACCGCGCGCAGGGAAAGCGTGGGAACCTTGAGTTTTTGATGAGCCTCGACTGCCTGCGCGAGACGCAGCGGGTCGAAGACGGCACGCTTTCGTCCTTGAGGAAGAAATACGGGCGCGACATGAGGGTGTATTACTACACCGTCGACATGGTGCCGGAGGAAAGGCTCGCGGCGGTGTTCGAGGACGGCTCGGACGTGTATTGTATTATTATCGCGCGTGAGGAAAAAATCGAGGCGTACCTTCGCGAGGTGTGCCTTGTGAATGCGGAGAGTGAGGAGGAGAGAACGTGAAGAAGATACTGAAGACAGTGTTCATCGCACTGCTGTGCATCATAATCGGCGCGCTTATTTTGCGTACCGTGATATATTCCGACAAGGGAGTCTTCGACGAGCTTGAGATAACGGACGCGTCCCGCGCGGCGTATGCCGAGCACGGCGAGCTCAACGTGCTTGAGATGTCCTACAAGAACCGCACGGCGGACAACGGCTACTTCTGCGCGTATTCGCTTTATTACGTGAAGGAAACCTGCGAGCTTCAGGTGACGGTGCGCTTTAATGTCAGCGCGCTCGACTACACCGACACGGAGAGCGAGGAGGACATCGAATTTCTTCTTATGAAGCGTGCGGGGGAGGACCTGAGCGCGGAGAGCGTGACATCAGCGTCGGGCTCCTCCTCGAGTCTCAGCGAGCGCGAGCGCGAGCATAACACGGTGGAGAACTACACGGGAGAATATTTCCGCCCGTCGCGCGTCGAGGAGAAGTCCCGCTACGGAATCTACCGCTACCGCAAGCTGTATTTCGAGAATATCGAGCTTGACGGCGATATGGACGACCTTGTCGTCGTAATGGCGCCGAGCGGAACCGAGCTTCCGTCAAAGGACGCCGACGCGTTCGAGAGATACGATGTATACCGCCACTTCATGGACAGGCAGTATATGCATTATACGGCGCAGCCCTACGATACACACAGACTGACGCGGGGCGAGCGACGCGAGCTTACAAAATAACGAAAAAAACAGAGGCTTCGGTAGCCGTACGGCGTGCCGAAGCCTCTTTGTCGGTGCGCCCGCGAGAGAGCGGGCTTTTTTTATTTTCGTTTTGCAAGCGTCGGGCAGCTTGCCGTGTGCGAACATGCGCGGGAAAATTCTGCACTGCCGATGCTGTGCGTCTCATGGCTCACTTTCTGTGCGGCAGGCTCAATTATCGCTGCGTGCCGCAAGATGGCGGATAGCCTCGCCCGCGGCTATCATTCCCGCAACGGGAGGGACAAAGGACAGGCTTCCCGGTGCGTGCCTGCCGTTTGAGCTGTCGGCGACAGCGCGCACGGGCAATTCATCCGACCACACGGCGCGCAGCCGGCGAATGCCGCGCTTTCTGCATTCGCGCCGCACCACAGCCGCAAGCGGGCAGGTGTTCGTCTTCGAAATATCCGATACGCGAAGGCGCGTCGGGTCGGTCTTGTTTCCCGTGCCCATCGAGGATACGATCGGCACACCGAGGCGCGTCGCCTCCTCAATGAGGAACAGCTTCGAGCGCACGGTGTCGATGGCGTCAATTATAAAGTCGAAATCCGCAAGGCACACGTCACCCGTGTTGTCGGGGGTGAAGAACAGCTCATGCCCGACAAAGCGGCAGTCGGGAGCTGTGTCCGCAACTCTGCGCCGCGGAGAGCACGCTCGGACTCGGCAAGGTCGAAGCCGCGCGGCGCAGAGT
>CAYNHY010000178.1:0-2425 GCA_964397225.1 uncultured Ruminococcus sp. | reverse complement strand
CCCTTCTACGGAGAGGGCGGCGGACAGGTCGGCGATACCGGTGCCATCTATAAAAACGGCACTATCTTCACCGTTACAGACACAAAGAAGACAGACGGAGTGTATCTCCACCTTTGCACGGTTGCTGAGGGTGAGCTTTCGGTCGGCGACGAGGTAACTGCCGATATTTCCGACGTAAAGCGCACAGCTATCATGCGTAACCATTCCGCGTGCCACCTGCTTCAGGCGGCGCTGCGTCAGGTGCTCGGTAAGCACGTCGAGCAGGCGGGCTCCTACGTTGACGAGCATAGAGTCAGATTCGACTTCTCGCATTACGAGGCACTCAGCGAGGAGCAGCTTCGCACGGTCGAGAATATAGTTAACGCAAACATCCTTGTTGACAACGAGATCGTAACTGTCGAGACGGATATCGACAATGCACGCTCGATGGGCGCCATGGCTCTCTTTGGAGAGAAGTACGGCGACGTTGTCCGCGTCGTTAAGATGGGCAGCTTCTCGTGCGAGCTCTGCGGAGGTACACACGCACAGAGAACCGGTCAGCTCGGTCTGTTCAAGATAACCTCCGAGTCCTCCGTTGCTGCGGGAGTACGCCGTATTGAGGGTGTAACGGGCACCGGAGTGCTTGCGCTCATGGCTGACAAGGATGCTCTCCTTGCAAGCACAGCACGCGAGCTGAAGGCAAACAATGTTTCCGACCTTGCGTCACGTGCCGCGCACCTGAGCGGTGAGCTTGCGGCAGCACGCCGTGAGATAGAGCGACTCGGCTCCGAGCTTGCTTCGGCAAAGCTTGACAGCGTCGGAGCCGGTGCTGTCGAGCTCGGAAGCGTTCGACTCATTGCACACGACCTTGGTGCGGTCGGTATGGATATCGCAAGAAGCCTCGCCGACAAGCTGAGGGAGCAGAACAGCGCGAACGTTGTCGTTCTTGCAGTAAATAACGGCGGCAAGATCAACTTCATTGCAGCCTGCGGCAAGGACGCCGTCGCGGCGGGCGCACACGCAGGTAAGCTCGTGGGCGCGGTAAGTGCCGTCACGGGCGGTAAGGGCGGCGGACGTCCCGACAGCGCGACCTCGGGCGGACGCGATGCCGACAAGATAGCCGACGCACTTGCAGCGGCGTCTGACATCCTCGGCGGAATGCTCAAGTAAAAAACATAAAAAGCGGGGGTCATTCGGTATCGAATGACCCCCGCGGTATATTGTAGGTGAAGTTCTTGCCTGTTTAGTTATTTGCGGAAATAATCGACTGCTGCACGGTCGACCCATGTGAAGCTTTTGCTGAACTTCACGGTGACAAAGTAGGTCGTGACGACGCTTCCCGTTATCACGGCATCCTTGTCATAGAGCTCCATTGTGCCGGAGAGCTTGCCGTACTTCAGCTCAAGCGTTTCTCCCTCTGCATTGATAATGATAGGTGCGTCAATCAGTTTTCGAACGGGAAGCAACTCGACACCGCAGGGCGAGTGTGATTGCTGTGCTCGGCGCGCTGATGCAGGACATGTCTTGAAGCTACCGACGGCATTTTTTATGAATAAGCTTCGTGCTCAGCCGCTTTGACCGAGCTTAAAATTAAAAACTTGCGCCGAAGAGCCGCCACGTGTTGTTTTGGACACAAATTTGTGGTATAATATTTGCTATAATGGTATTTTTGTATTTGCATGCGCGGAGGTGATAGGGTGAGAATACTTGGCATTGACCCGGGAATAGCCATAGTAGGCTGGGGTGTCATTGATTCAAGGCTCGGACGCCTTACTCCGGTGGCTTACGGCGCGATACGCACCCCTGCGAACACTCCCGTGGAGGATCGCCTTGCTGAGATATTTTCTTCTCTCGAAGCGATAATAGAGAAATATCGCCCCGAGCAGCTCGCTATCGAGGAGCTGTTCTGGAACACGAACCAAAAGACGGGGATCGTGGTCGCCGAGGCGCGCGGAGTCATACTTCTCGCTGCAAAGCGCCACTCTCTCCCGATAGGCGAGTACACGCCGCTTCAGGTAAAGCAGGCGGTCGTCGGCTACGGCAGGGCGGAGAAGGGGCAGGTCATTACGATGGTAACGATGCTGCTCGGGCTGCCGAAGCCGCCGTCTCCAGATGACACCGCCGACGCACTTGCGATAGCCGTGTGCCACGCGAACACCGGCTCGTCGAGGCTCAAGAGCTTTTACAACAAGCCGACAACGATGAAAGGAAAGATCACCTGATATGGTGCAGGATAGATATGTGGAGCTGTGACAACTGGAAGGATTACGAGCTTATAGACGCGGATGGCGGAGAAAGGCTCGAGCGCTGGGGAGAATACATACTTATCAGACCCGACCCGCAGATAATATGGTCGGGAGAGCGGCGCGACGTGCTTTGGAAGCGTGCGCACGGAATTTACCGCAGACGTGGGGGCGGAGGCTCCTGGGTACGCGCCGAAATGCCC
>CAYNHY010000177.1:0-2436 GCA_964397225.1 uncultured Ruminococcus sp. | reverse complement strand
TTGCCATGACATCCATTGCGACCTTGGCCAGAAAGAGATTGGTTCCGATGCCTGCCGTGGCGGTAATGCCTGTGGTCTGGAGCACATCCAGAATCATCTTCATTGCAAGCTCCCGCGCAGACAGATGGTAGGTTTCAAGATAGTTTGTGACATCCATGAAGACTTCGTCGATAGAATACACGACAATATCCTCCGGAGCAATATACTTCAGATAGACATTGTAAATCTCAGTGCTTTTCTTCATATAGAGCGCCATCTGCGGTGGAGCCACCACATAGTCAAGTTCCAGCTCCGGATGCGACTTCAGCTCCGTATCGTCGCAGGAGGTATCCGTAAATCGATGGCATGGTGCACGCTGCAAACGCGCCGCATTGACCTGCTTGACCTTTTGAACGACCTCAAACAGTCGTGCCCGTCCCGGGATGCCATATTGCTTCAAAGATGGCGATACTGCGAGGCAGATCGTCTTTTCCGTGCGGCTTGGATCTGCTACCACAAGGTTCGTGGTCATGGGATCGAGGTTCCGTGCCCTGCACTCCACAGAGGCGTAAAAGGATTTCAAGTCGATTGCAATATAGGTGCGTGGTTCCATGATTTACGCCTCCTTTCCGCATCACTGCATCTGCTTGGCAAATTCTAATTTAGATGACAAGGTTATTTTATAAGCCACCGTTCCCGGTTCGGCATAATGCGAATATCACCAGAAAACCGCTCTAAAATCGCGCCATCTCGCAGAGAACGCACCAATGTCTCCTCTCGATAGTCCGGGTCTTCGTACCAAATATTGAAATAAAGGTTATCCCCCTCCCGAAAGTTAAAAGATTCCCTATCGTTTATCGCAAAGCTTGCTTCCTCGGGCCAGATCATCTCAAATGTCCCGTCATTTGGCTGCCGTGTCAGCGATAATGGAGAGGTATAAAGAATGAGATTATAGCAGTCTTTTACTGTAGACAAGGGCAACCTTGCCACTTCCTGTGTTTTCTCTTGTTGATGCATGAATCGAAGAATATGTATTATGCTTTCTTCGAAATTCACTGCCAGCAGTACGACGGTGCCTTCATCATACACGGGATAGCCAAGATATTGACCGTCCACAGGAGTCACAGGCTCATAGACCGTACCGTCCGGATAGTGGATAAGATACAAGCGATTGCTCCGCACAGGGTGTCCCTGACGAAACAGTTCTTCTGCCTCGTAAAGATCTCCGTGAATATAGTCCGTTGCCCAGTACCATTCGTCGGTTCCTCCCCGAACAAGCTCCATATTGGTCATGCCATGTATGTCAATAATTCTCATTACCGCGCCTCGCCCTCTCAAATTCCGACTTTGCCTTTGTAAACATTTACCCTGTGATCGCAATTTTAATCACGCCGTCCAGACGGTTTTCGAAGATGCGATATGCTTCTTCAATATCCGCAAGGCGGTATCGGTGGGTGATCAGTGGCGTGGTGTCGATCTTGCCCTGTTCGATGAGACTCAAGATCTCCGCGCAGTCACAACCGTCTACACCCCCGGTCTTGAAGGTCAGGTTCTTACCGTACATATCGGGCAGAGGGAGTGTCTGTGCTTCGTCATAGAGGGCAACCACCGTCACAATTGCGTTCGGTCTGGCGCATTTCCAAGCAAGCTGGAAGGTATCCTTCGCCCCGGCGACTTCCAGTACCACATCCGCGCCGCCATGGTCGGAGTTGGCGCGGGTGAATTCCTCACATTCCTCCGGCTGGCAGAGCAGCACTTCGGGATAATGCTCCTGCACAAACTGCGCCCTTGCCGGATCTTTCTCGCATACGATGATCCGCTTGGGTGCTTTCAGCATGACGCACAGCAGCGTGCAGATACCGGTGGGGCCTGCGCCAATAATGAGAACCGTATCATCGCTTTTGATTTCGGAAATACGAGCCGCCCAGAAACCGGTGGCCAGAACATCACCCACGAACAGCGCCTGCTCATCGGTCACGCTGTCGGGGATCTTATTCAGCCCCTGATCGGCATAGGGCACACGGACAAACTCAGCCTGCCCGCCGTCGATGCGGCAGCCAAGTGCCCAGCCGCCGTTTTTGTCGGTGCAGTTGTTCACATATCCATGCTGGCAGAAAAAGCACTCTCCGCAGAAGGTCTCTACATTCACTGTCACCCGATCACCGGGTTTCACATTTGTGACCTCTGCGCCCACTTCCTCTACGACGCCCACCATCTCGTGCCCTACGGTGATACCGGGAACCGCTCTCGGCACTGAGCCATGCTTGATGTGCAGATCACTGGTGCAGATGCTCCCCAGCGTTACGCGGACGATAGCATCCCGCGCATGGAGGAGCTGCGGCTTCGGCTTGTCGGTCAGGGCAAACCTGCTGTGTTCGCTGTAAGTTAATGCTTTCATTTGTTTTCCAATCCTTCAGCCCACTTTGCAAGTTCAGCACCGCTAACGGATGCTTTGAA
>CAYNHY010000176.1:0-2466 GCA_964397225.1 uncultured Ruminococcus sp. | reverse complement strand
ATTATATCGCCTGCGGCAAGAACTTCCCCGAGAAGATAGCCGCCATCGTTTCCGGCGTCGCCGAGGGCTGCGTTCAGTCCGGCGCCGCTCTCATCGGCGGAGAAACAGCCGAGCACCCCGGACTTATGCCCGAGGAGGACTATGACCTGGCGGGCTTTGCCGTCGGTATCGTCGATAAGAAGAAAATTATCGACAACTCCCGCATGAGCGAGGACGACGTCGTTATCGCGCTTCCCTCCACCGGTATTCACTCGAACGGCTTCTCCCTCTGCCGCCGCGTGTTCAATATCGACGCGAATCCCGACAGCCTCTACGTCCCCTGCGACGAGCTCGGCGGCAAGAGCATCGCGGAAGCGCTCCTTACCCCCACCAGAATATACGTCAAGAGCATCCTTTCCCTCCTCGAGAAGGTAGACGTTAAGGGCATATCCCATATCACCGGCGGCGGCTTCTACGAGAATATCCCGAGAAGCATCCCCGACGGCCTGTGCGCCGATATCGACCGCAGCGCCGTTCGCGTGCTCCCCATCTTCGAGCTGCTCGCACGAGTCGGAAATATTCCCGAGCGCGATATGTTCAATACCTTCAATATGGGCGTCGGCATGAGCGTTGTCGTTCCCGAGTCCGACGTCGATGCAGCCCTCGAAAGCCTCCGCAGCAGCGGCGAGGACGCATACGTTATCGGTCGCATCGTTAAGGGCGACGAGAAGCTCATCCTCGGGTAACTGCCATGAGCGATAAGGTCAAAATCGCCGTCCTCGTCTCCGGCGGCGGCACGAATTTGCAGGCTCTCATCGACGCCGAGCGCGACGGAATTATAAAAAGCGGCACGATCTCCCTCGTTATCTCGAATAAGGAGGGAGCGTATGCCCTCACTCGCGCGGAAAAAGCCGGCATCGAGCACTGCGTTATCACGCGCGAGGCGTGCGGAGGCAGGGACGCCTTCGAAGCGCGCCTGCGCGAAACGCTCGACGGGCACGGCATCGGACTTATAGTCCTTGCGGGCTTTATGTCCATCCTCAGCGAGAGCTTCACCTCGGCGTACCCCGAGAGAATTATCAATGTCCATCCCTCCCTCATCCCGTCCTTCTGCGGCGAGGGCTTCTACGGACTCCGCGTCCACCGCGCCGCGCTTGATTACGGAGTGCGCGTCACGGGCGCCACGGTGCATTTCGTCAACGAGATCCCCGACGGCGGACGCATAATCATGCAGAGGGCGGTCGATATTCTTGATACCGATACCCCCGAAACGCTTCAGAGACGCGTAATGGAGCAGGCGGAGTGGAAGATACTTCCCGCCTCCGTCGAGCTCGTCTGCGCCGAAATGATAAGTGAAAATTAAAGCCCGCCGCGAAGCGGTCAAACCGGAAAGGATAGCACAATGTCGATAAAAACAGTAAGAAACGAGCTCGCCTCCCTCGCCTACCACGGCAGAGGAATAATTCTCGGAAAGAGCGCCGACGCGAAGTACGCCGTTGCCGCGTATTTCATCATGGGCAGAAGCGTCAACAGCCGCAACCGCGTTTTTGTCGCGGAGGGCGACTGCGTTCGCACCAAGGCATACGACGAGTCGAAGATGACCGACCCGCATCTGATAATTTATTACCCCGTCCGCGTGCTCGGCAATAAGACCATCGTTACAAACGGCGACCAGACCGACACGATCTACGAGCAAATGGACAGACAGATGACCTTCGAGCAGGCGCTGCGCTGCCGCGAATTCGAGGACGACGCGCCGAACTTCACCCCCCGCATCTCGGGAATCATGCACTGCGAGAACGGCAGCATGAACCTCGCCATGTCGATACTCAAGAGCGCGGACGGCGACCCGTCGTCGTGCGAGCGCTTTACCTATGCGTATTCCGATCCCCGCGCGGGCGTCGCGAAATTCATACATACCTATTCGGGCGACGAGAAGGACGGAAGACTGCCGTCGTTCGAGGGCGAGCCGAAGACACTCGAGCTGCCGAGCGGCAATATAGATGAGCTGTGCGAGCACATCTGGACGAGCCTTAACGAGGACAATAAGATATCGCTTCTCGTTCGCACGGTGGAGCTCGCCACAGGCAAGGCAGAGACAAGAATAATAAACAAAAACGCATAAGGCCCCCACGCCGCGCGAATGCTTAAGTCAAGCGCCGCCCCGGCGCAGCAGGCGTTCGTCCAATACCCCCACGGCAAATATTGCCCCACAAAAGAAAACCTCAATTGCCCTCGGCGCCAAGCGCCGCCAAAGAAAGGATATATCATGAAAGAATTCGAACTCAAGTACGGATGTAACCCCAATCAGAAGCCCTCGCGTATCTTTATGAAGAACGGCTCGGAGCTTCCCGTAACGATCCTCTGCGGCAGACCCGGCTACATCAATTTCCTCGACGCGTTCAATTCGTGGCAGCTCGTCCGCGAGCTCAAGGCGGCTCTCGGCCTTCCCGCCGTCGCTTCCTTCAAGCACGTCAGCCCCACCTC
>CAYNHY010000175.1:0-2474 GCA_964397225.1 uncultured Ruminococcus sp. | reverse complement strand
CCTTACAAACGAGCGGATGGAGCTTGATAGCCTTACCCTCAACGAGTACAGGCTCAAATGCCTGAATGGAAAGTCTGTGAAGTGTAGGGGCACGGTTAAGAAGAACGGGATGGTTCTTGATAACGTTCTCGAGTGCGTCCCAAACGTCGGAATTGACTTTCTCGACCTTCTTCTTGGCTTCCTTGATGTTGGACGCCTTGCCGGTCTCGACAAGTCTCTTCATTACGAAGGGCTTGAACAGCTCGAGTGCCATCTCCTTCGGGAGTCCGCACTGATAGATCTTGAGATCGGGTCCGACGACGATAACGGAACGGCCCGAGTAGTCGACACGCTTACCGAGAAGGTTCTGACGGAAGCGTCCCTGCTTACCGCGGAGCATCTCGGAGAGTGATTTGAGGGGTCTGTTGGAGGGGCCTGTTACGGGCTTGCCGCGGCGGCCGTTGTCGATGAGGGCATCGACTGCCTCCTGGAGCATACGCTTCTCGTTACGGATGATGATATCGGGAGCATGGAGCTCCATGAGTCTCTTGAGACGGTTGTTTCTGTTGATAACGCGTCTGTATAGATCGTTAAGGTCACTCGAGGCGAAGCGTCCGCCGTCGAGCTGAACCATTGCGCGGATATCCGGGGGGATAACGGGGATAACGTCGAGGATCATCCACTCGGGACGGTTTCCACTGCGCTTGAAGGCCTCGACAACCTCAAGACGCTTGATTATACGGATCTTCTTCTGACCCGTAGCGTTTGCAAGCTCTTCTCTGAGCTGGTCGGCGAGCGCGGGGATATCGAGCTCGCAAAGGAGCTCCTTGATAGCCTCGGCACCCATGCCGACTCTGAAGTCATTCTCATAGCGCTCATAAGCGGCACGGTACTCGGACTCCTTGAGAAGCTGATACTTCGCAAGAGGAGTGGAGCCCGGATCGATTACGATGTACTGAGCGAAATACAGTACCTTCTCGAGAAGTCTCGGGGATATGTCGAGCAGCAGACCCATTCTCGAGGGGATCGCACGGAAATACCAGATATGCGACACGGGAGCTGCAAGCTCGATATGTCCCATTCTTTCGCGGCGAACCTTCTTCTGGGTTACCTCGACGCCGCACTTCTCACAGATCTTGCCCTTGTGGCGGATACGCTTGTACTTTCCGCAGAGGCATTCCCAGTCCTTGGTGGGACCGAAGATCTTCTCGCAGAAGAGGCCGTCTCGCTCCGCTTTGAGAGTACGGTAGTTTATGGTCTCCGGCTTCTTGACCTCACCGTATGACCAGCTTCTGATCATTTCGGGAGATGCAAGGCCTATTTTTATAGAATCGAAAACATTACGTTCCATCGGCAATATACCTTCTCCTGTTAGTAATAATTAAATTATCGGGGAGCTGCGGCTCAAAAATCGGAGTCGAGGTCTTCAAAATCGTCCATGACCGAGCCTTCAAAGATGACATCGTCGTCAGGCATTACATCGTCATCGTCAAATGCGTCGGTGGGAGCGTCACTGTCAAAATCACCGGGTGTGAAGGAATCGTAGATATCGTCTGTCTCGACGGTCTCGCCGACATCCTCCTCGGTAACATCGTTGCGCTGTGCGCGAGCGGGCTTTTCGGGAACGTCATCCTCGCCGAGTGTCGAAAGCTCGATCTCCTCGCCTGCCTCATTGAGCACGCGAACGTCGAGTGCGAGGGACTGAAGCTCCTTGACAAGCACCTTAAACGCCTCGGGAACGCCGGGAGTCGGGATGTTCTGACCCTTAACGATAGCCTCGTAGGTCTTTACACGGCCTGTGACGTCGTCACTCTTGACCGTAAGTATCTCCTGAAGCGTGTAGGCTGCGCCGTAAGCCTCGAGAGCCCAAACCTCCATCTCTCCGAAACGCTGACCGCCGAACTGAGCTTTACCTCCGAGAGGCTGCTGAGTAACGAGTCCGTAGGGACCTGTGGAACGTGCATGGATCTTATCGTCAACGAGGTGGTGGAGCTTGAGGTAGTACATGATACCGACCGTAACGGGGTTGTCGAAGGGCTCGCCGGTACGTCCGTCGTAGAGCATCGTCTTTCCGTCAACGACCTTGAGTCTGCCGTCACGGCGAAGCTCCTCGAGGTGAGCGGCGTCTTCTCTCTCCTCGCCTTCAATTGCGCGGAGAGTCTGCTTGCCCTCCTCGTCGATGACAGCCTCGAAGATGTTCTTGCCGTTTACGTTCTCGCCGGGGAGCACGTCACGCTCAAGTCCCGCAAGCTCAAGACAGTCGAGAATGTCCTTCTCGGTCGCGCCGTCGAATACGGGGGTCATTATCTTCCAGCCGAGCTTGCGTGCTGCGATGCCGAGGTGAACCTCGAGCACCTGACCGATGTTCATTCGGGAAGGAACGCCCAGCGGGTTAAGCACGATATCAAGCGGTGTGCCGTCGGGAAGGAAGGGCATATCCTCGGGAGGAAGAATACGTGAAACGACACCCTTGTTACCGTGACGTCCCGCCATCT
>CAYNHY010000174.1:0-2539 GCA_964397225.1 uncultured Ruminococcus sp. | reverse complement strand
TCAGGGTCAGGCCTCCGACATTAAGATTCACGCCGAGCACATCCTCCGCACGAGAGATAATCTCAACAGCATTCTCGCCGCTAACACCGGGCGCCCTCTTGACGAGATATGCCGCGACACGGAGCGCGACAATTTCATGCGTGCCGCTGAGGCTGTGGAGTACGGCCTTATAGACCGCGTCATCGACAAGCGTGCCTGAGACCATTTAATTTTTTCCGAAATTCGGCGATTGGAGAGCAACATGGCAAACAACAACCGCACCTCGACTTCAATAACGAGAAGGTGCTCCTTCTGCGGAAACGACGAGCATAACGTTCTGTTCCTCATTCCCTCCCCCACCGGAGACGCTTATATTTGCAATAACTGTATCGAGGCATGCAATGAGGTTATATGCTCACATGACATCATGATGCACGAGTCTGACACGCTTACAAAGAGCGATCTTTTGACTCCCCGCGAGATCAAGGCAACGCTCGACGAGTACGTCATCGGTCAGGACAAGGCAAAAACTGCGCTTTCCGTCGCGGTGTACAATCATTACAAGCGTCTGCTTCACTCCGACAGTAAGTCAAAGCGCGACGCAGACACGGATGACGTTGAGCTTCAGAAGAGCAACGTGCTGCTTATCGGTCCGACAGGAGTCGGTAAGACCTTCCTCGCTCAGACGCTCGCTAAAACACTCAAGGTACCGTTTGCCATTGCAGACGCTACAACGCTTACCGAGGCGGGCTATGTCGGTGAGGACGTGGAGAACATCCTCCTCCGCCTCATCCAGGCGGCGGATTACGACATAGAGGCGGCAGAGCGCGGTATTATCTACATTGACGAGATCGATAAGATATCCCGCCGCAGCGAGAACCGTTCCATCACGCGTGACGTTTCCGGCGAGGGCGTGCAGCAGGCGCTCTTGAAGATACTCGAGGGCACCGTCGCAAATGTTCCTCCGCAGGGCGGACGCAAGCATCCGAATCAGGACTTTATTCAGATCAACACCGAGAACATTCTCTTTATCTGCGGTGGAGCGTTCGACACGCTTGACCAGATAATCGAAAAGCGCCAGGGTCATTCGACCATCGGCTTCAGCGGCGATATCAAGAAGAAGTCCGAAAAGCAGAACGGCGGTATATTCAAGGACGTTACCTCCCACGATATCGTGAAGTTCGGTCTCATCCCCGAGCTTGTCGGACGTCTGCCGGTCATCGTCGGTCTTGAAAACCTCGATTGCGATGCGCTAATTCGCATTATGCGCGAGCCGAAGAATTCCCTCGAGAAGCAGTATAAGAAGCTCTTCTCAATGGACGACATCGAGCTCGAGTTTACGGACGAGGCGCTGCGCGAGATAGCCACCCGCGCAATTGAACGCAACACGGGAGCGCGCGGACTTCGCTCCATCCTTGAGGAAACGCTGACAGACCTCATGTTTGAGCTGCCCTCACGTAAGGACGTAAGGCGCGTGATCATAGGTGCCGACTGCATCACAAGCGGCACCGCTCCTGAGCTTATAACAAACGACAGCGGCGAGAATTGATCGGCCGCCTAAGAAAGTCACCGACCACCGCTTCAAGCGGTGGTCGGTGACTTTGTAATTTTTCGGAAAATAATTGAAATGCACGCGATATTGTGCTATAATTACGGTATAAGCGACCGCACTTCCCTTTTCAAACTATAATATCGAGGACAACATAAATGGTACGCGAACTTATGCACGACCCACTTTTTCTGGCAAGAAAATCGACTGACGCCACGCTCGAGGATCTGCCTGTCGCGTGTGACCTGCGTGACACGCTTACAGCGCACAAGGACACCTGTGTCGGTATGGCGGCAAATATGATAGGCGTTACGCGTCGTATAATCGCATTTCTCGACGAAAGCGGACGCACGCCTACCTACACCGTAATGCTCAATCCCGAAATAATCAAAAAGGACGGCGCCTACGAGACCGCTGAGGGCTGCCTGTCGCTACTCGGAGGCGAAAGAAGCTGCAAGCGCTACCGCTCGATCAAGGTACGCTATCAAACGGAGAGTCTTCAGAACCGAATAAAGACCTACAACGGACGCACTGCGCAGATCATACAGCATGAAGTCGACCACTGCGACGGTATCCTGATCTGAGGAGCACGCCATGACAGAGCTTGAGAAGATTGAGTATGCAAAATCCTTCATTGACCGTCCGGCAAGAGGACTAACTTGTCTACACAGAGCTGCTTGAATCGCTTGTGTTAACCGCTGTAAAAACAAGAAATGCCCGACGGCAAGCGGACACAGGCTTGGTATTTTCACAGAGGAAAGAGCCGGCAGTACCGCAATTCTCTACTCTCCGACCACGTAGGTCTTCATCTACGATAACATAGACGCGACAATCGCAAGCAGAAACGAAAAATAAAAGCAGTCGGCACCGATGCCTACGGTGCCGACTGCTTCGTCTCATGTTGAACACGGTTGATTAAAAACAAAAGAACGGAAACCATACAGTTTCCGTTCTCCTATCTGAGTGACTGGACTTGAACCAGCGGCCTCTACCACCCCAAGGTAGCGCGCT
>CAYNHY010000173.1:0-2584 GCA_964397225.1 uncultured Ruminococcus sp. | reverse complement strand
GCCTGCAAGCGATACACATGACGTAAGTGCAAGTACACCTGCGACAGCCGCAGCAGCTATCCTTTTGATTTTCATAAAAATCTCTCCTTGAAATCAAATATAAAATCTGTATGCATTTAATATACCACTTTAAAGCGGTAAAGTCAAGCGTTTTTTTAAAAATATAATAAAACTGTGGAAATCGGGGCAAGTATGCGTTATAATAATTATAATCTAAGAAAAATAACGGAGTGAAAATAATGAGGATCGTAATTAAAATCGGAACCTCTACATTGGCGCATAGCTCGGGGCTTCTTAATATAAGACGGGTCGAAGAGCTTTGTAAGGTTATGAGCGACCTTAAAAATGCGGGGAATGAGCTTATCCTGGTTTCCTCGGGTGCTATCGGAATGGGTGCGGGAAAGCTTTCTCTTTCGGAAAAGCCGTCGGACATTCCGACCAAGCAGGCGGCGGCGGCAGTCGGACAGTGCGAGCTTATGTATACCTACGACAAACTGTTTTCGGAATATAATCATACCGTCGCACAGATTCTTATAACGGGCGAGGATGTGGAGCATCCGGAAAGAAGGGTCAATTTTGAGAATACAATGTGTCGGCTTCTCGGACTTAATGCTCTCCCGATAATTAACGAAAACGACTCCATTGCAACAGATGAAATAGTAATAGGTGATAACGATACCTTGGGGGCTATTGTCGCAACAGCAATAAAGGCAGAGCTTTTGATACTTCTTTCGGATATTGACGGGCTGTTTACGGCAGACCCTCATAAGGATAAAAATGCCGTGCTGTTAAGCACTGTAAACGAAATCACACCGGAGATTGAAAAAATGACAGGCGGAGCGGGAAGCACCTTCGGAACGGGAGGAATGGCGACCAAGCTTAAGGCGGCGAAGATAGCCACGGATGCGGGAATCGATATGATAATCGCAAACGGAGAAAATCCGTCGGTGCTGTACGATATAGTTGACGGTAAGCCTGTCGGCACAAGATTCGTTTCGGGAAAGGCGGCAAAATAATGGTTACTACGTCGGAATTGCTTGTTAAGGCTAAAAATACCTTTTCATCTGTCGCTCCGCTTGATACGGCGGTTAAAAATTCCGCACTTTTGAATATGGCGGAGTCACTTATTAAGCATACACGGGATATACTGTCGGCAAACAGGACGGATTTGGAAAATGCCTCGGGTAAAATAAGCGAGGTTATGACCGACCGCTTAAGGCTTGACGAAAAGCGAATTGCCGCCATGGCAGACGGCATAAGAGAGGTTGCGCTTTTACCCGATCCCGTAGGACATATTTTGTCGGAGACGGTGCGGGAGAACGGTCTTGTAATCAGAAAAACTTCGGCTCCGATAGGAGTAATTGCCATCATATACGAGAGCCGCCCGAACGTAACGTCGGATGCTGCGGCGCTTTGCTTTAAAAGCGGTAATGTATGTGTGTTGAGAAGCGGTAAAGAGGCATTTTTAAGTGCCTCCGCCGTTGTAAGAGCACTTAAAGAGGGACTTAAGGCTTCGGGACTCAGCGACGGATACATAAATCTTGTGGAGGACACCACGAGAGACAGCGCAAGGGAGCTTATGACGGCAAACGGATATGTCGATTTGCTGATTCCACGCGGCGGAAAGGGGCTTATTTCGGCATGTGTCGCAAATGCCACAGTTCCGGTTATAGAAACGGGAACCGGCATATGTCATATATATGTGGATAAGTCGGCCGATCTGCAAAAGGCACTTGAAATTACGAATAACGCAAAAACAAGCCGTCCGTCGGTATGCAATGCCGCCGAGGTATGCTTGGTTCACAGAGATATAGCAAGGGAGTTTTTACCGAAGCTGGCGGAATGCTTTAAGAACCGTGCGGAAATACGCGGAGATAAAGAGACTTGCGGTATAATATCGGCTTCCCCTGCCGGAGAAAACGATTTCGATACCGAGTTTTTAGATTATATTATGGCGGTAAAAACGGTGGGAAGCGTTGAGGAAGCGGTAAAGCATATTGCCGACCACTCAACACATCACAGTGAAAGCATTGTAACAGAGGATAAAGCGGCGGCGGATTATTTTACAGCACGGGTTGACTCTGCGGCGGTATATGTAAATGCATCGACACGCTTTACCGACGGCGGAGAATTCGGGCTCGGCTGCGAAATGGGAATTTCAACGCAGAAGCTTCATGCAAGAGGTCCTATGGGACTTAACGAGCTTAATACATATAAATACGTTATTTACGGAAACGGTCAGATAAGATAGTGCCGAAGTCGGCTTGTATAATCATACGAAGGGAACGGTTGTTATGTCGGAAATGAAATTCGGTTTTATAGGTACGGGAAATATGGGCGCTGCTCTTGCAAGGGCGGTAAGAAAATCCGTGCCCGGTCATGAAATGCTTCTGGCGGATTATACACCCTCAAGGGCGCAGTCCTTGGCGGCTGAGCTTAATTGCCGTGCGGCGGATAACAAAGCCGTGGCAAGAGATGCCAAATTTATTTTTCTCGGTGTTAAGCCGCAGGTCATGGAAGAAATGCTCGGCGGTATATCCAAGGTGCTGGCGGCACGTAATGACCGTTTTGTGCTTGTGACAAT
>CAYNHY010000172.1:0-2638 GCA_964397225.1 uncultured Ruminococcus sp. | reverse complement strand
TATTGCGGGGAGGGGATTTGAACCTCCTGACCTCCGGGTTATGAGCCCGACGAGCTACCAACTGCTCCACCCCGCGATATTAAACTTCAGAGAGAAACAATGCCGGTGACCGGGCTCGAACCGGTACGGGATCGCTCCCACGGGATTTTAAGTCCCGGGCGTCTGCCTGTTCCGCCACACCGGCATATTAGGCAAGCCGCTCTCTCAAGTGCCTAATTATTATACCACACATCTCACTGCGTGTCAATACCTTTTTTGAATTTTTTCGATTTTCTTTTTTCTCCTGTTCAAAGGCGCACCCGTCGGCGCCTCTCCGGCGACGTGCGGTGCTTCAATTGTAAACTCACGCCCGCCGTACTTGACACGGGACATTATTTGTGGTAAACTTTCATTAATAATATTTTGAAAGGGCTTATAATATGAAAACAAAGCTTACCGCAATTTTTCTGGCACTCGTTTTGGCGTCAGCGTCGCTTGCGTCCTGCAACGGCAGCACCGTCGACACGGGAGCCGTCAGCGATACCGCAGCAGAAAGCGAAAGCTCGACGGATAGCTCGACGGACACCTCCTTCGTTCCCGAGGCTGACCCGAACGTCGCCGAAATTTCCGCAAGCAGTGCGAACTTCTCCCTGTCGAACGCGGAGATGTCGTATCTTTTCAAAAATCAGTACGAGAACCTGCTTTACAGCCTCTCGCAGAACGGCATGTCGCTGTCGAGCATTTCCCTTGACACTTCAAGCTCTCTGAAAACGCAGGAATGCCCCGTCGACGATTCTGTCGAGACCTGGTTCGACTATTTTCTCAAATCGACAAAATCCGAGGCGGAGCAGCTGCTCGCGCTTTGTGAGGCAGCTCGCGCGGCGGGAATCGACGTGACCGACGACACCAAGGCGCTGGCGGACGCGACGATCGCCGATATAAAGGAATACGCCGAGCAGAACAGCTACACACTCGAGGAGTACATCAAGCTCATGTTCGGCTCGTCCGTTACCGAGGACACCGTCCGCCGGATGCTCGAGCTCAGCAGCCTTGCCTCAGCCTACATTGAGGCGCGTCTTGCAAAGACGGATCTCTCCGACGAGGCTCTCGAGGCAGCCTACGACGACAACCGCTCCTCATATGAGACGGTCGATTATGTCACCTACGCCTTTGATGTTTCCGATCTGATCTCAGAGGACGCTACCGACAGCGAGCGACGCGACGCGATGGTTCGCATCAACGCATACGCTTCAGAGCTTTCGAAGTGCCGCGACAAAGACAGCTTCCTTGCTTATGCGAAGAAGAATATGGTCAATGTGCTCGGTCTGACCGAAAGCGAGGCGGAGACGGCGCAAAGCCAGCTCATCTGCGAAGGCGCAAAGTATTCAGAGTCGAGCAAGCTGTCGAAATGGGCATTCTCCGCCGACATCGGCGACATCTACACCGAGGAATCCCCGGCTACCGAGGGGCTTATTAAAATTTATCTTCTCACCGCAAAGAACTCCCGCAGCGAGGCTGTGGCAAAGTGCAATGTCCGTCACATTCTCTTTCTCTCCGAGGATTACGAGGACGACACGAAGGTTCGCGAGGTCTACGACAGCTGGGTAGCCGACGGTGCTGACGAGGAAGAATTTTTGAAGCTTGTCAAGGAATACTCCGGCGACCCCGGCTCCGTTAACAACGGCGGTCTTTATGAGGATGTTTCCGTCGGCGAGATGGTCGACGAATTCAACGACTGGATATTCGACGCCAACAGAAAGCACGGAGACCACGGGATCGTAAAGACCTCCTACGGCTGGCATATCATGTATTATGAAAGTGGTCTTCCGCAGTGGAAATACGATATGAAGCAGAAGCTTCTCGACAAGGCATATTCCGACCTGTCCGCAGAGCTTGACGAAACCGAGGTAACCTTCAACGACGAGCTTCTTGCGTCGCTTCCGGCATAATTACCAAACCACGGTACAGCTGTTAAAGTGAAAAAACGGAGCACCCGAAAAGGCATTGACCTTCTCGGGTGCTTCCTTAATTTACTTCAGCTGTCACAGATAGAATTTATAGCTGTACCCTATCGAATTCGTGTTGCCGCGATCCGTATTTTTTCAACGGATACTCCGATTATCAAACACCAGCCGTTCTCATCGCGGCTGAGAACTGCGCTTTCCATACGCAGGTTTGCAGTGTGCCCCCGTCTCCAACATCGGCGGAGTATTCCGCCCCGGTAACAAAGCCGCACTCTCCGAGAGTGATCTCGTAATTCACATCATACATGCACGTGCTCGAGCGAAGACGTACTCGAAGTCGTCCGCACTGTCGCTCAAAATACGCAAATAACCTGTGTATTTTCATATATTTTCTACCTATCGCAAGCGAACTCCTCACAAGCTGCCTTTACGTCTTTATTATATCAGCTTACGCACACGGTATCAACACGCATTCCTTTGTTTTTCACAAATATTATTGTCATATTACCGTTTATCGACCGGTAACACATGCTTTTTTCTCCGTTTTGCCTGCTCGCACAACAGACTTGCCACGCGAATGAGGCGTCACACGGTGCGTCACCGCAAGCACTCGCAACCTCGCGTAAAACTTGAGCTCAGCGAGCAAAAAGTCACACCGTATTCATTGACAAGCACGGCAAGATATAGTATAATAT
>CAYNHY010000171.1:0-2691 GCA_964397225.1 uncultured Ruminococcus sp. | reverse complement strand
GTCCGAGGTGCTTTCGGCGTGGATATACTGCCCGAGCTCACCGTTTTTAATGTCTTCGGCACACTCGCGGCACATCTTTTCGCATTCCTCTCGGCACGTGCCGCGTGCCGTTATTCGAATACGAACCTCGCCCTCGGCTGCATACGGCGCAATGCTTGGATTTGTGCTTTTCTGCATCAGCTCGCGAAGTATCATCTCTGCTCCGCTTTCGCCGATGCCGTAAAGATGAAGATTCAGGCTGAATATCGTGTACGGCGATAGCTCGCGAAGGTACGGAAGCACGTCCTCGTTGAACATCGGCTCGAGCTCCTTCGGAGGTCCCGGGAGCATAATGACACATTTCTCGCCGTCGAGCCCCGAAACCTCACCGTTTATGCGGATACCGGGTGCCGTGCCGTGCCGGTTTTCAATTGCTGTCGCTCCGCGCGGAATCAGCGCCTGCGCGAGATTATTGTCCGTCATTTCACGACCGATGTCGCGGAAATAACGTATGATTGCTTCCTTAGAGCGAGCGTCCTCCTCGAGCGGCAGCCCAAAGAGCTCTGCGGTCACGCTTTTTGTGATGTCGTCGCAGGTCGGCCCGAGTCCTCCTGTGAGAATGACGAGATTCGCGCGTGAAAGTGAGGACTTCAGCGCAGCGGTAAGGCGTTCGGCATTGTCGCCGACGACTCCCTGATGATATACGGGGATGCCGAGCGAGGCAAGCTGCTTTGAAATAAACGCCGCGTCGGTGTTAACGATATCTCCGAGCAAAAGCTCGGTGCCGACGGACAATATTTCTGCCTTTATATTATTCATAAATGCCTCTTTTAAGCTTAAAAGCCGAGACGGTGGAGCCACGAAAGTGCCAGCGAGGGCCAGACATGTGCTGCGCCCTCAAAGCTCTCGGCGAGTCCGAGCCCGTGCTCTCCGTCGGGGAATATGTGAAGCTCGTAGGGTATGCTGTGCGCGCTGAGTGCGTTTGCCATTACGAGGGAGTTCTCAACCTTAACACAGCTGTCCGCAGCGGTGCTCCAGATGAACATGGGAGGCGTGCGGTCTGTCACCGCAAGCTCGCCCGAGTATTTTTTGACAAGCTCCTCCTTCACGCTCTCCTCGAGTCTACCGATGAGAGTATAGCGTGTGTCCTCATGCGTCAGCTCGCGCGTCATTGAAATGACGGGATAGCAGAGAAGTGCCGCGTCGGGGCGGCTCGAAACGCTGTCGATCTCATCTGAGCCTGTGATACCGTCCTCGAATACCGTTGAGCCGAGCATTGCGAGATGACCGCCGGCGGAAAAGCCGAGCACACCTATTCTGTCGGGGTCTATATTGAAGCGCTCTGCGTTGTAGCGAACCCATCTTACGGCGCGACGAATATCGGTGACTATCGCATTGTGGTCGTAAGGTCGACATCTGTAGGTCAGCGTGAATGCGCTGATGCCGTTTGACTGAAAAAATTTGCTGACGGGGTCGCCCTCATGGTCTGCAAGTCCGACATACGCGCCTCCCGGACACACGATGATGCAGGAGGTCTTTCCACCATCCTCGCGGCATGCGGGAAATGCCTTCAAATGCGGCTTATCCTGACCGCATGAGGGGTCAAAGAACGGAACCTCTCCGTCCCAAAGATAATACTTTTCCATAATATGCTCCTTGCCACTGAAATTAGCATGGGTAAAAAAATGAAGCCCTCGGAGAGTCCGAAGGCTTCATGCAGTATCGATCAATCGTTGAAGGGAACGCGCTCGCCCTTTTCGACGGACTCAAATGCCTTCATGATGACCTTCAGGTCAACTCTCATCTGGTCGTGTGTGATGAACTGCTCTTCAATACCGTCAATCGCGCGGACGAAGTTTCTGTAGTAGTCGTGAACATCGGAGTTCGGACGCTCAAGCTCATACTCGTCAAGCGTTATGCTGTCGCGCGGAGCCATGGTCTTTGTAAGACCTGCGGCTGTCTGCACGGGAATAACGTCGGATTCGTGCCAAGCCTTGCACTTTGCAACACGGCACTTTTCCTTCCAGTCGGTGATAAGCGCGCTTCCGTGCTCGGCTCTCATGTAGAAGCGGGGCATGGAAATGAAGTTATATGTTCCGACCTCAATGAAGGCCTCCTGACCGGATTCGTAGTCGATCCAAAGCTTGAAGCCGTCGTCGACCTCGTCATTTGTGATGTGCTCGAAGGTGCAGCGAATACCGGCGATGCCGTCAAATCCGAGGATCATGAGAGCCTGGTCGATAAGGTGAACGCCCCAGTCGTAGAGCATTCCGCCGCCGTACTTCTTGATGCCTCTCCAGTCGGAGGGAATACCGCGGCTGCCGTGAATACGGGACTCGATGTTGATAACCTTGCCGATCTCGCCGCTGTCGTGAAGCTGCTTCATCGCGAGGTAGTCAACGTCCCAGCGTCTGTTCTGGTGAACGGCAAACTTACGTCCTGCGCGATTTGCCGCGTCTATCATTCTCTCGAGGCTGTCGAGGGAAAGAGTAACGGGCTTCTCGCAGATAACGTTTTTGCCTGCCTCGAGACAAGCGATAACGACTTCCTCATGAACGTCGTTGGGGATAGCAACTGTAACGAGCTCGATCTCGGGATCTGCGAGCAGCTCCTCACGGGAGGAGTATGCGCGAATTCCGCGGGAGCGTGCGAGCTCACTCTTCTTTTCGTCAATATCATAAATTCCGGCAAGCTCGACGACATCGCTGTTCA
>CAYNHY010000170.1:0-2732 GCA_964397225.1 uncultured Ruminococcus sp. | reverse complement strand
GGCACAGGCAGCACGCCGCCGCGGTCAAGGCGCGACGCGACGGTGATCACGAAGGCGCGTTCGCACTTCTGAGTGAGCTTGCGGAGCTGTCATCGCTTCCCTTTTACATGAGATATCACGTGTACAACGATCTTGAGATCTGCGCCGACAGGATCGGCGAGTTCAAGGCGGCGTACACCGCGGCCAAGCGCAAGCTTGAGCTTATGAACATTTAGATCACAGATAACTGAGGCGATAGCCCTCGTATCTGCGTGTACTTATAACGTTTTTCGGTGACACGATGTAAGCGCGGTCGTTAATGCGCTTCACATGAACCGCAACGGCGTTCGGCGACGTCGTGTCACTGAGGCAGTACGCGCGGACGGTTGGAGCTGTCGCTCTTTTTTCGCCGCACACGGAAAGAAATCTGAGGATCATCCGCTCGGCGAGGGTGAACGGGCACTCGCGGCCGCGAAAGCGTGTCACGTCGGGAGAATCGTAGAAATGACCTCGAACAACGGTATATGGGTCAAAGCCGTATTTTATGAGTAAAACATCCTCGATGCGCGCTATAAGTCGAAATAACTCCGCTTTGCGTCTCGCCGGCGAAAGTATCGCTTCTCCGTCACAAAGGACGGTGCACTCGGCATCACGGAAGACCTCGCGGTCAGTTTTATCGTCCTCCATAAACTCGACCGTAACGAGGGCGTAGTCGAGCAAAGACGGGTCATCTCCGACGGCTGTCGGAATAAGGCTTTTAAGGAGCATATCCCGAATGATAAAGCCGCGTTTGTCATCATTATCGCATCTGATGCAGACCATGATAATCCCCCTATAGCTTAATTTTGAAAAATCTCAATAAACTTCAAAAAGGGAGCACCGACGAGAAGCGGTACTCCCTTTTAACATCAAACTGTATGGACCTTTCCGTCAAGGTCAGCGTGCTCGGCGTCAACGCCGTACTTCTGAGCCTTTCTGTACTCGAAGAACTTAACTGCGACCTGACCGAAGAGCGCGTAGGAGAGGACGTCCTCATCCTGCTCGAGGTAAGGTCTGATCTCTTCACGGAGACGGTCGATCTCGGGAGCAAGAGCATCTGCGGGGCGACCTGTTATGGGTGTCTCATCACCGATGATCTGCTTTCTGAACTCGGGAGAGATCTCAACGGGAGTCTTACCGTACTCGCCGCGAACGAGTCCCTTGAATTCTTTCGAAACCATCTTGTATCTCTCACCCGTGATTACGTTGAGCACAGCCTGTGTGCCGACGATCTGAGAGGTGGGAGTTACGAGCGGCGGGAAGCCTGCATCCTCTCGCACACGCGGAACCTCGGCAAGCACCTCATCGAACTTATCGCTCTTACCCTGCTGCTTGAGCTGGGAAACGAGGTTCGAGAGCATTCCGCCGGGAACCTGATAGGTGAGTCCGTTTACGTCTACCTTGAGGACCTTGGGATCAAGCAGGCCGGAGCTGAGATACTTCTCACGGATAGGTGTGAAGTACTGAGCAACGCGGTTGAGCGCGTCGGTGTTGAGGCCTGTGTCGTACTCGGTGCCTGCGAGAGTTGCGACAAGCGACTCTGTGGGCATCTGAGACGTACCCATTGCCATCGGGGAGATCGCGGTGTCGACAACGTCAACGCCTGCCTCGATCGCCTTGAGGACGGTCATGGATGCAAGACCTGTCGTGTAGTGTGTGTGAAGCTGTACGGGGATAGAAACGGTGCTCTTTATCGCCTTTACGAGGTCGTATGCAGCGTAAGGTGTGAGAAGTCCCGACATATCCTTGATGCAAATGGAGTCTGCACCCATCTCCTCGAGCTCTTTTGCATAAGCGGCGAAAGACTCGTTGGAGTGTACGGGGCTTATTGTATAGCTGATAGCCGCCTGGACGTGACCGCCCTCGCGACGTGCCGCCTCAACCGCGCAACGGAGGTTACGAGCGTCGTTGAGCGCGTCGAAAATACGGATGATGTCGATTCCGTTTGCAACGGACTTCTGTACGAAGTACGAAACGACGTCATCGGCATAGTGACGATATCCGAGGATGTTCTGTCCACGGAAAAGCATCTGGAGCTTTGTGTTCTTTACCTCGGCGCGGATGCGGCGAAGTCTCTCCCACGGGTCTTCGTTGAGAAAGCGCAAGCAGGAGTCGAATGTTGCACCGCCCCATGCCTCGAGAGAATGATATCCGACCTTATCCATCTCGGAGAGGATCGGAAGCATCTCATCTGTCGTCATTCTTGTAGCGACAAGTGACTGATGAGCGTCTCTGAGGACGGTTTCGGTTATTTTTACTTTAGCCATATTGTTGACCATTCCTTTCATTTCATAAGCCGCCGTCACGTGTGCCGAGCTATTTGGAAGCCGGCATCACGTGGTTCGGCATACCGATATTACTTGAACAGTGTGAGGAATACGCCCGCCGCGACGGCAGAGCCGATAACTCCCGCGACGTTCGGTCCCATAGCGTGCATGAGAAGGAAGTTCGAGGGGTTCTCCTTCTGTCCGACGAGCTGAGAAACACGAGCCGCCATGGGGACCGCGGAAACACCCGCAGAACCGATAAGGGGGTTGATCTTTCCGCCGGTGAGGAGATACATTATCTTACCGCCGAGAAGTCCGCCGATGGTGGATACGCAGAACGCGGCAAGTCCGAGGAGGATGATGTAGATCGTGGTGGGGGCAAGGAAGCTCTCGGCGTTTGCTGTCGCTCCGACGGAGATTCCGAGGAATATCGTTACGATATTTATA
>CAYNHY010000169.1:0-2769 GCA_964397225.1 uncultured Ruminococcus sp. | reverse complement strand
CTCCTTAATTTAGTTAGCGCGCGCTAACTCGCTGTTTCAAAGCAAGCCACGCAAATGGGTTAGGCGCGGCTAACTGTTGACTTATTATAATATATTTCCCAACACATGTCAAGTGCTTTTGCGGAAAAATTCGCGAACTGCGGTAAGAATAAGTGCAGATGGAAAAAACCTGTCCGCAGGGAGTGAACCGTCGGACAGGCTGTATATTAATGTAGAGCCTACTTCGCGCGCTTTTCGTCAAGGCGTGCCTTTACCTCGGCGGGTGTGAAGGAATATTTCTCTCCGCAGAAGCGGCATACCGCCTCTATCGGCTCGTCGCGCTCGAGCAGCTCGTCAAGGTCGCCCTCCGACAGACCGGCTATCGCGTTAAGGTATTTGTCGCGGTCGCAGGTGCAAAGGTACGCAGCGTCAAACTCGTCAAACATCTCGTACTCGAGTCCGGAGAAAACGGCAGATATTATGTCCTCGTCCGTCTTTCCCTCGGCGATGAGAGCGGATACCGAATTCATCAGCCCGATATTCTCCTCAAGGCGCGAGATCGTGGACTCCTCGGCGCCCGGCATGAGCTGGAGCAGGTAGCCTCCCGCGGCAAAGCATACATTGTCGCGACCGACGCGAACTCCGAGCGCGCACACAGTCGGCGTCTGCTCGCTGTTTGCAAAGTAATTCGTTATATCCTCCGCAATCTCGCCACTGACGATGGGGGAGGCGCCGATGTACGGCTCGTTCATTCCGAGGTCGCGAATAACGTACATCGTTCCGCCACCGACTGCACCTCCGACATCAAGCTTACCGCGGGAATTCGGCGGAAGCTCGACTGAGCCGTTTTCGGCGTAGCCGCGGACATTTCCCTTGTAATCTGATACGCATACTATGCTGCCGCACGGACCGTCTCCGTCAAAGCGCAGCGTCAGCGAATCGGTGGAATTCTTAAGAAGCGAGCCCATAAGCGAGCAGCCCGTCAGGGCACGTCCGAGCGCGGCGGTCACAGTCTTCGAAAGACCGTGCTTTTCACCGGCGGTACGGACGATCTCGGTGCTGTCTATATAGGCAATACGTGCTGAGCCGTCTGATGTGATGGCTCGCGTGATTTTTGAGCTGTTATGCATTGTAAGAGCCTTTCTGTCTTATGTAGAGTCTGTTATTCCATGGTAATCTGACCGTCGGGCGGAAGCGAGGACGGGCGGGCACGGTAGGGTATGCCGAGATGCTCATAGGCAAGGCGTGTTACGCAGCGTCCGCGGGGTGTGCGGCTGAGAAAGCCGATCTGCATAAGGTACGGCTCGTAGACATCCTCTATTGTAACAGCCTCCTCGCCGACTGTGGCGGCGAGAGTTTCGAGTCCGACGGGACCTCCGTCGTAGAAATCTATTATCGTGCGGAGCATGCGTCGGTCGGTGTTGTCAAGCCCGAGCTCGTCGATCTCGAGCATGTCAAGCGCCAGCTGCGCCATTTCGCAGGTTATCCTTCCGTCGCCCTTGACCTGTGCGAAGTCGCGGACACGCTTTAACAGGCGGTTGGCGATACGCGGTGTGCCGCGCGAGCGGGACGCTATCTCAAGCGCGCCGTCATCGGATATCGGCACATCGAGAATTCCCGCACTTCGCTTTACTATCGTCGCAAGCTCCTCGGGCGAATACAGCTCCAGTCGCAGCAGCACGCCGAAGCGGTCGCGAAGCGGTGTCGTCAGCTGACCCGCGCGCGTTGTCGCGCCGATAAGCGTGAATTTCGCAAGCGGCAGTCGGATGCTTCTTGCGGCGGGACCCTTGCCGATGATGATATCGAGCGAGAAGTCCTCCATTGCGGGGTAGAGTATTTCCTCAATCGAGCGTGACAGACGGTGGATCTCGTCGATAAAGAGCACGTCTCCCTCGCCGAGATTCGACAGCAGCGCGGCAAGGTCACCCTGCTTTTCGATTGCGGGACCCGAGGTGACGCGGAGATTTACGCCGAGCTCTGCGGCAATTATCGCCGAAAGCGTCGTCTTTCCGAGCCCCGGAGGACCGTAGAGCAGCACATGGTCAAGGCAGTCTCCGCGAAGCTTGACCGCGTCTATGTAGACCTTCAGAATTTCCTTCGCTTTTTCCTGACCGATGTATTCGTCAAGGCGCTGGGGGCGGAGCGTCTGCTCCGAATCGGAATCCTCGCCGGTGAACTCGGTCGATACTATTCTGTCTTCAAAATCAAATTCTTCAGCTCCGAATTCGTGTGTATCCATTAAAGCTCCTTTCAAAAGCTAACGTCATTGGCTTGTGAGCGCGGCAAGGGAGTCCTTGATTATGTCCTCAAGCGTGCCGCCGAGATCGACATTTTTCATTGCGGAAGCGATCTCGCTGCGCGAATATCCGAGAACGGCAAGCGCGTCCTGCGCGTCGCGAAGCTTTGTCTTGTCAGCGGGCGGTGTGCTTTTTTTCTTGCTCTGCTCGGCAGGGGCTTCTCCGGTAAGGTACGGAAATGCCTTTGCCATTTTGTCGCGAAGCTCGAGTACGATGCGCGCGGCGGTCTTGGCTCCAATACCGGGCGCCCGAGAGAGCCCCTTTGTGTCCTCGGAGGCAATTGTCAGGGCAAGCCTTTGCGGCGTGAGAAGGGACAGAATAGACATTGCAGCCTTCGGACCGACGCCCTGCACGGAGGTCAGCAGCTTGAAGGTGTCAAGCTCCTCGGCATCCTTGAAGCCGAACAGCTCAACGCCGTCCTCCTTGACCGACATGAAGGTGTAAAGCTTGACTGTCGGTGTGCTTTGAATATCTCCGCTCGGCGAGTAGGAAA
>CAYNHY010000168.1:0-2771 GCA_964397225.1 uncultured Ruminococcus sp. | reverse complement strand
ATCTCGCTCCACCAGAGGTTTCCGTTACCGATCTCGCAGATCTCGGGATCCCAGTTGGTGACTCTCATATCCTTGAGGTGAAGAATGTCGATTCTTCCCGCAAGCTTCTCGAGCCAGTGACGAACATCTCCGCCGCCGTGCTGAACCCAGTATGTATCGAGAACGAAGGATACTGTATCAGGATCGGTGTTCTTGTAGAGGATATCCATCATTGTATCACTGCCGCCGAACTTCTTAAACTCGCCGGAGTGGTTGTGATAGGTGAACTTCATGCCATAGGGCTTGATACGCTCACCGATGGTGTTGGCATAGTTGCAGAACTCGAGAGTCTTCTCGGCGCTTGCATAGTACTCGCCGGGCATACCGCCGATACCCATGTTTGCGGTGTTGAGAGCCTGATGATCCTTAATAGCCTGCTCGGTGTTGTTGAGCATGTAATTGAAATCCTCGTGAGTGCCGACGATCTCGAAGTTTTCCTCAGCGGCGATCTTGCCGAACTCCTCGAAGGGAATAGCACATCCGGCAGTCTGTCCCTGGTCGTAGCCGAGAGACTTAAGTGTCTTGAAGGTCGCTCTGATATCCTCAGCGGTATTCATGTGGTCACGTACCGTGTAGAGCTGTATACCGAGTTTCTTAAACATAGTAATTTCTCCTTGAAATTGTAATTTATAATAACGGCAATGCGCCGCTTTTATCAGTCACAGTCTGCCGCAAGACGGCAGAGCTCGTCGGTGTCGCCGTCGTCGCAGGCTGTCCAAGCGCAGACGCGGTTTTTCTCGGGAACGACGATGAGCATCTGACCGCGCATGCCGCCCTTTCCGTAGGTTCCGTTTCCGCGGGGAGTGAGCTCATAGGGCCTTGTCGTTGCGAGATTTACCCAGTCCTCGGAGAGGTAGCGGCGTCCCTTGTATACACCGCCGCCAAGGTATATCTGTCCGAGCTTTGCCATGTCCTCGGCATAGATATAGAGACCCGTAGCACCCATGGGATAGCCCATCGGGCAACGGCTCCAGGCTGCCTCGCGGAAGCCGCAGGGTCTGAACAGCTCACGCCACATGAAGTCATCGAGCTTTTCTCCGCATTTAGCTGAGAATACTCTCGAGAGCATGTAGAATGCAGCATCGCTGTACGCGCCGGAGGTTCCGGGATCGTAATAAAGCTCGGTTTTGAAGCAAAGCTCGAGGAAATCGTCGGTGTCGAAGGTGTTGATATCGATGCAGTCGATATCGAGCTGACCCGGGTGGAAGCCGGCACGGTGAGTGAGCAGGTGATCGACTGTCACGTCGTGCCAACGGGGATCCATTCCCTCGGGAAGGCAGTCGGCAAAAATGTCGGTGACCTTCTCGTCAACGGTGAGAAGACCTCTGTCGCAGAGCATGCCGATTCCTGTAACGACGAATGCCTTTGCGACGGAATATATATCCTGGCAGGGGTTGCCGCGATTGAACTCAGCGTGACGCTCCACACCGCAGTCTATCTCGGCAACGCGGAACATATTGAAGTTATGCTCGCGCGAATACTCAAGTGCTTTTTCGATAAATGTACTCATGTTTTCCCAAAAATCAGCCCGCAACGTCGCAGAGCATCTTGTATGTGTCGGCAAACGTGCGCTTCTTTTCTTCGATAATAGCCTTCATCTGCTCGATCTCAGCCTCGCTGCACTTTTCGAGCATGCCCTCCTTGAGCGTGCCCTTGTACATTCTGTCGAGAACCTGCGAGAAGTAGATGCCGGTCGTAACGATTTCGCCTGCCTTTTCGCAGAGGATAAGGTCACTGTTGCCGGCAAGAAGCTCGTCAACTGCGCGAACGCCCATTTTTGTGGCAAGAAGTCTGTCGGAAAGGGAAGGTGTGCCTCCGCGAACGACATGTGCCAGACGGCAGAACTTTGTCTCGACCCAGAGAGAGGGTACTCCCTCCTTCTCGGAGAGCTCCTTTGTTACGTTGTTGATCTTCTTTGCAAGTCTCTCGGAGCAATCCTCAACGCCCTCGGAAACAATGACGATGAAGTTACGCTTGCCCTCACGGCGGAGGCGGATGATCTTCTCAATGCAGGCGTCCTCATCAAAGCGAACCTCGGGGATGACCGCATCAACGGCTCCGCAGGCGATAGCGGTGTTGAGCGCGATGTCGCCCGCGCCGCGACCCATAACCTCAACAACGTTGCAGCGTGCGTGAGACTCGCAGGTGTCGCGAAGACGGTCTACGTTCTCGAGAACGGTCTGCATGGCGGTGTCGAAGCCGATGGTGTTGTCGGTTGCGGTGATATCGTTGTCGATGGTTCCGGGAATACCGATGGTGGGAATGCCGCGAGCTGCGAGGTCAGTAGCTCCGCGGAAGGTGCCGTCGCCGCCGATGGTGACAACGCCGTCGATGTCGTGGCGCTTCAGCGTGGCGATAGCCTTCTGCATGCCTGATTCTTCCTTGAACTCAAGGCATCTGTCGGAATAAAGGAAGGTGCCGCCGAGAGTTATCTTATTCGAAACCTCGCGAGAGGTAAGAGCAATCATATCGTCGTCGATCATTCCGCGATAGCCGCCGTAAATACCCATCACCTCAACGCCGCGTGCAAGTGCCGCACGTGTAACGGCGCGAACTGCCGCATTCATTCCGGGAGCGTCGCCGCCCGAGGTGAGAACTCCGATTTTTCTGAATTTCTTTGTCATATGCTTCTCCGTTTCTGCGGACACCGGATGTGTGCCGCATAAAAATAATTTTTATCAATTATGCGAACGCTTTTTACTCACAAGCATCCACGTTATATTGTAATACAA
>CAYNHY010000167.1:0-2804 GCA_964397225.1 uncultured Ruminococcus sp. | reverse complement strand
CGCCCTGCAAGGTGTGAGTGACAAAGCAACTACCATTCGAGAAGATATGCAGAAAGCCGCTAATCGCATGAAAGTCATTACAGCCATTCAGACCGCCGTTGCTGATTGCCAGGAGCACCAAGCAGTCCATGACAAGTATATCAAAATCGGCTGGAAAATCAGAAAGGAAGCCTATGCCCAAAGTCACAAGGACGAGCTTACCGCCTTTAACAAGGCATACCGTACTCTAAAAAAGCATGGCGTTGATTTGAATGTGGACTTGAAAGCCTTGCAGAAAGAATATGACGGTCTGCGGACTTCTCACGCTGATCTGAAAGAACAGCTTGCCGCAGTCAATGAGGAATTGAAGCCGATGAAAGATATTCGCTACTGGGTCGGCAAGGTTCTATCGCCGGAACAGGTAGCCACGAAACAGCCTGAGCCGAAGCACTCTCTGTCCGAGCGATTGAAGTATGAGCAGGAACAGAAGAAACAGAAACAGGTGCAGAAAGCACCAAAGCAGAAAAAACAGGATATGGAACTTTAACAGGCACTTGCCGTTTTCGTTTGGAAAATAGCAGGTGCTTTTTCTATTTCAGGAGGAAATGCTTATTGAATGTATTTGAAGCAGTAAAACAGAATGTAACAACACGACAGGCGGCAGAACACTATGGAATCCGTATCAGGCGAAACGGAATGGCGGTCTGCCCCTTTCACAATGATAAGAACCCCAGTATGAAACTTGACCGCCGCTTTCATTGTTTTGGCTGTCAGGCAGATGGAGATGTGATTGATTTTGTTTCCCGTCTGCATGGCATCAGCTGTAAAGAAGCAGCCCTCATGCTGGCACAAGACTTTTCTATTCCTTATGAAAATAGGAAAGTCACGAAAAGACCTATCAAGCCACGGTTACGGCAGGAAAACGAGGAACAACGCTTCCGGCGAATGGAACAGCATTGTTTCCGGGTACTGTCTGATTATTTCCATCTTCTGCAACGATGGAAAACAGAATACGCACCACGCCAGCCGGAGGAAGAATGGAATCCCCGGTTTGTAGAAGCTTTGCAAAAGCTACCCTATCTGGAATATCTGCTGGACGAGCTGCTGTCCGGCGATTTACAGGAACGGACTGCAATTATTAACAAATATGAAAAGGAAGTGAAGGATATTGAACAACGAATTAGAAATCTGTCAGCAGACAGCACAAAGCACCATAGAAGAAGTAAGGAGCAGTTTGGAACAGAGCAAGAAAGGTAAGATTTACAATACTGCTGCTAATTATAAAAAGGTTTTGCAACATGACCCGATGTTAAAAGGGGCAATCCGTAAAAATCTGATGACGGAACGGATTGATATTGTAAAACCGTTAGGCTGGTATCGTGACAGCACTACACTGACGGACGTAGATATAAAAAATCTACTCCTTTATTTTGAAGAAAATTATGGATTGACTGTGGAAAAGAAAATTGAGGACATGGTAAAGGTGGTAGCGAATGAAAATCGCTATCATCCGGTCTGCGATTTCCTAAATTCTCTGCAATGGGACGGACAGGAGCGTATCCGTTACTGTATGAAACGTTTTCTGGGAGCAGAAGCCGATGATTACACCTATGAAGTTCTGAAACTGTTCTTGTTGGGTGCCATTTCAAGAGCATTTAAGCCCGGATGCAAATTTGAAGTCATGCTTTGTCTGGTAGGTGGTCAGGGAGCTGGAAAGTCCTCTTTCTTTCGTTTGTTAGCGGTTAATGACGACTGGTTTACAGACGATTTGAGAAAACTGGATGACGATAATGTTTATCGGAAACTGCAAGGACACTGGATGGTTGAAATGCCGGAAATGCTTGCAACAGCGAATACCAAATGTATTGAAGAAATCAAAGCATTTCTCAGCCGACAAAAAGAGACGTACAAGATACCGTATGAAACCCATCCGGCAGACAGAAAAAGACAATGTGTATTTGGCGGTTCTTCCAATACACTTGATTTTCTCCCGCTTGACCGTACAGGAAACCGACGTTTCCTTCCAGTCATGGTGTACCCGGAACGAGCTGAGGTTCACATTTTGGAAAACGAAACGGAATCCAGAGCATATATTGTTCAGATGTGGGCAGAAGCAATGGAGATTTATCGAAGTGGAGAGTTTAAACTGAAATTAAGCCCGGCAATGCAGGAACATCTGAAAGAATACCAGCGTGACTTTATGCCGGAGGACACAAAAGCAGGACAGATCATTGCCTATCTGGAAAAGTATGAAGGGAAAATGGTCTGCTCCAGACAACTTTATAAAGAAGCACTGCATCATGAATACGATGAGCCGAAGCAATGGGAGATTCGAGAAATCAACGATATTATGAACAATGTTGTAAAAGGCTGGAAAGCATTTAGCAATCCAAGACATTTCCCAGAGCCATACGGGAGGCAGAAAGGCTGGGAACGTATCGCTTCACCTGACAACGAGGAAGAAGAATTTCACGATATTACAGAGGCAGAAGCTGAACAGCTGGAACTGTTAGGTGATTGGCTGAAATAAAAATAGTATTCCGTTGTCGGGCAGATTGCCAGACCGGTTGTCGGTCTGGTTGCCTGTCAGAACATGAATAATCCTTGATTTACAAGCGTTTTTCTTCTTCTGACAACCAAAACAACTAAAATAAATAAGAAAAAGTAAATAGTAAAAAGAAGTACGCCCTGATAAAGAAGCGAAGGTTTTATGAAGTCCGTTGCCGGTACTTCGTTGCCAGTCTTTCTTTGTCGGGCTTTTATGTTTAAAAGGAGGTAAATGCCTATGGCAAATGAGATGAATATGACAAACAACAGAAGTTATG
>CAYNHY010000166.1:0-2840 GCA_964397225.1 uncultured Ruminococcus sp. | reverse complement strand
AGGCTTACTGCGTAACAAGAATTCTCGAGGGTATCTACGAGTCTGCAAAGACCGGTACGATCTACAACTTCTGAGAAGTCAAATAACGTATCCAAAGCGGCATCCCGTCCTTCGACGGGATGCCCTTTTACATTGCCGGCACTGCGTGACGGCATTCCGCTCCCTCGTAAGACACAGCTCTCCGCTACACCTCGGACGACACACCGTCGAGGTAAAAAACAAAAATGCCTTGCGCTTTGCAGGGCAGTCTGATATAATTAATTTGCCAAACTAATCAAATACGCGAAGGTATCGCCGACAGCTGATGCTTTTGTTTTTTGCGCTTTTTTTGCTCTCACGTTCCGAATTTGATAAAAACGCAAATTCCGTTCAATGTGAGAGCATGCGATGCTGTATTATGTTGATTGGTTTGGCGACTGTCGGAGCTTGCGTTTTTTGTGTGCCCGCTTCGGCAGGCGCACTTTTTATATTCACGCGGAGTGAATTCTTGTAAAAAGGTGGAATTGCGCTTCTCTTTGTGGTATAATATTGTATAAGGCGAAATGTTGCCGTGCGGCTTAGAGCCGAGCAGCATCTGTGACCCTCTGCACGAAGCCCGTCACAACTGTGCCTGCTTTTGAAACGGGCGTGACAAATTATGCGTTGCTGTGAATTACTGCGAAGGATGACCGAATGTCGGAATATATTTTCATATTACTGTACCTTGGCGCGATGCTCCTTTTGAAGACGCGCACGACCGCCGGGATCGAAAAAAACGAATATGTTCTCGGCAGAGAGCGCACGCGTATCTCACCGGTGTTTGCTGTTGTGATTTTCCTGCCGATACTTATAATGGCGACTAACCGTGGCGCGATCGGCGACACGCCTTCCTACGTTCGTGCCTTCAAGGAGCTTCCGAACACATTTTCAGCCCTTGCCGAGCTTGTGCCGAAGGTCGCCAGGGACCGTGGCTTCACAGTGCTCTCCGGCGCGATAAAGTGCATCTTCGGCGAGAGCGACACCGTGTATTTATTCATCCTTGCGTTTGTGCAGAGTGCCGCGCTCGTCGCGGTATATCGCAAGTATTCCGAGGATTACCTGCTTTCCGTATTTCTCTTTGTCGCCTCCACCGACTATCTTTCGTGGATGTTTAACGGACTGCGCCAGTTTACGGCGGTGACGCTTATCTTCGCGGCGACGACGCTGATGCTAAAAAAGCGCTGGATACTTACAGCCCTTGCGGTGCTGCTCGCCTCGACGATACATCAATCGGCGCTCATCGTGTTCGCGATCATTCTTATCGTACAGGGAAAGGCATGGAACCGCAGAACGGTGCTCTTTCTCACGGCGACGCTCGTTGCGGTCTTGTATATCGACAGCTTTACGGAGCTGCTTGACAGCATGATGAAGGAGACTCAGTATTCAAACGTCGTCAGCGACTGGACGCTGTGGGAGGATGACGGAACGAACGTCTTCCGCGTGCTCGTGTACGCCGTGCCGACGGTGCTTTCTCTCGTCGGGCTTCGCTACATCCGCGAGGCTGACGACCCGGTTATCAATTTCTGCACGAATATGTCGATAGTGTCGACGGGAATCTATATAATATCGGTGTTCACCAGCGGAATATTCATCGGACGCCTGCCGATATATGCCTCGCTGTATAACTATATCCTCCTGCCGTGGGAGTTGAAGCACATGTTTACAAAGGACTCCGCCCGCTTCATGAAGGTGGCAACGGTCGCGGCATATCTTGCGTTTTACTGGTATCAGATACATTCGACATGGGGCTTGGTGTGAAAATGATGTGCGAAGCTAAAGTAAGTATCATAATTCCGATATACAAGGTCGAGCCCTATCTGCGCGAATGCGTCGACAGTGTGCTCGCACAGACGTATGAAAATATTGAAGTTCTTCTAATCGACGACGGAAGTCCGGACGGCTGTCCGAAGCTTTGCGACGATTATGCGAAAAAAGACGCTCGTGTTCGCGCGATACATAAGGAGAACGGCGGGCTTTCGTCCGCTAGAGAATGCGGACTGCGCCACGCGAGCGGCGAATATATTCTTATTGTCGACGGCGACGACAGGATCGACACCGATACCGTCGGCGAGTGCCTTTCCTTTGCCGAGAGGCACGGCGCGGACTGCGTAATGTTCGGCTATGCTCGCGAATATCCGACGCGCAGCCTTGAGACCCACCTCTTTGACGGGGATATTGTGTTCGAATGCGAGGAGTCCGAACGACGTGTACACCGCAGGCTCGTAGGTCCCGTCGGAGAAGAGCTTCGCGAGCCGCACAGACTCGATAATTTTTCGAGCGTATGTATGAAGCTTTACAAAACGGCTACGGCACGCCGCGGGTGCATCGTAAGCGAGCGCGTTGTCGGCACCTCAGAGGACACCGTCTTCAATCTGTATGCACTTGACGGATGCAGAACTGCATATCTTGACAGATGCTTTTATCATTATCGTAAAACGCACGCCTCGTCGATCACGGCAAGCTATAAAAGCGAGCTTGCCGAAAAATGGGATGTGCTTTACGGAAAGATATCGGACTATATCGGCTCACACGCGAGACGAGATGAGTATACGGAGCCGTTTTACAACCGAGTTGCCTGCGGTATGATAGGTCTCGGACTCAATGAAACGGCAGACGGCGCGCCGTGCGGCACAGTCGCTCGCAGACTTCGCCGCATTCTCGAAAAGCCGCTGTATGAGGAAGCGTTTTCACGCCTTGACACGTCTTACTGCGGCGCGAAATGGAAGCTGTTCTTCCTTCTGTGCCGACACCGCGCGGCATATCCGCTTGCACTGCTGCTTAAGATAATGGATAAAATGCGAAGACATTCGGCGTCGTAGGAG
>CAYNHY010000165.1:0-2895 GCA_964397225.1 uncultured Ruminococcus sp. | reverse complement strand
TATTGAGTCGGTGTTTCAATTCGCGCCCCCGCGTGGGGGGCGACTCTCCGTGCCCGTCCCACTCTCATCAGCCGAAGTTTCAATTCGCGCCCCCGCGTGGGGGGCGACGGCAAAAGCTCATGATTTTGCTTTTGCCGCTGTGATTATTTTTGCACATATTCACGTCAAAATCTCAAATTTCCGTCTTTGGGAATGCATTCATTTCGCAAATATGAGAAATAATCTGAGAATTTCATGCGCCGACCTCCCGTGATTATGTGTACCGAACAGGTCGGCGCATGCTTGTTACAGCAGCAGAACCTCGTCTGCCTCGATGGGTGCCTTTCTGCCCATGACATCGATCTTCCCTTGATAATTACTGCCTATTCTGTATATTCGGACAGAATCCGTTTCAGCACGGATTATCTTATCAAGTCCTGCTTTAAGCGTTGCAAGCTGCGCCGGGTCGAGCACCACCTCAAAAACCGAGTTTTGAACCCTTCTCCCGTATTTCCCGCAAAGGGTCGCAACCCTTCTCAGGCGGCGCGCCCCCGCTTTGTCAGTTGTATCAACGTCATATGTGACAACGAGCATCATCTTGCTTCACCTCCAAATAAACGGCGGATAGCAGTCGAGATCTCCTCGCAGTACGCGCGCAAAAAGCATCGCCTGCACGTGAGGTATCATCCCGATCTGTATCTTCTCACCGAGAAAAGGATGTGTAATTGTTTCAAACTTTCGCTTTTGCCATGCACAGATAAGTGTTTTTCTGCCGCGTTCATTCAGCATTACCGCTTCTTCGTCAGCTTCAAAGTCATCAGCTGACAGCTGTCCTCGGTTAAAAAGCGAAATTACAAATCTGTCGCACAGCGGCGCGCGCAGCTCCTCTATCATATCAAGTGCAAACGAAGCACGTCCGGGACGCAAGGTATGAAGATAGCCTACTGCCACGTCAAGCCCGACGCATTCGGCGGCAGTCTGCGCCTCACCTGTCAGAAGCATGTACGCAAACGATAAGGCTGCGTTGACCTCGTTTCGCGGAGGTCGTCTGCTTCTCACATCAAAGCGAAAGCCACCGGGATTACCGTCAAGCATCCGGTCAAGCCGTGCAAAATATGCATTTGCGGCTGCTCCCTCGATGCCTCTCATGGAATCAACGCTGTCGCACTCGAAAAGCTGCTTTGCAAAGTCACCCATAAGTGAAGCTCCGTCCGAAAGCTGCTTTCCGGCGTCAGCTGAGTCGGCAACTCTTGCAGCGCGTGTCATCACATATCTGCTGTTGCGGAGCTTTCCGAGAATTATCGAACGCACGAGCTCCGACTTGAAAGCATCGTTTTTAATGCTATCGTACTGCCGCTGTCTGAGAAGCACGTTTCCGCTGACCGGACCGTAGAAGCGTCCCATAAAGTGACCTCTGTCGTTGACAAAGCTGACGCTGATCCCTCTCCTGCCGCAAAACTCGAGAAGCGGAGTCGACACCGTCATCTTCCCGAAGCAAACTATGGAGTCAATCGACAGCGCCGGCACGCACAGCTTTTCTTCGTCCTCTCTCTTAATACAGATGTTCTCGTTTCTGCAAAAAAGATAGCTGTCCGGCGTCAGCACATAAAGAGTGTTTAACAGCTTCTTCATTACGTGTCTCCTCCCACCCCGTCTACTGTTTCCGCAAAAAGACTGCTCAAATATTTTTTGGCGCTTGCCGGAAGCTTCGGCATACACAGCTCCTTTATTGAGCATCGCGCGCATTTCGCGCTGTACTCGGCGCGTGGGATTCGCAGCTCATCGCGGATCGAACGAAGCTCCTTCGCAGCCGCCTCCGTTCTCTCACGCAGCGCAGCATCAAGCCTTATCTCTACGCGTCTGTGAGAGGATGTGAAGAACAGGGCTCCGCACGCTATTTCGGTATCAAACATCTCCTCAAGGCACATCGCCTGCGCGCAAAGCTGTAGCTTATATTCCTCCTCGTCACGGACGGTACCGTGCTTATATTCTATCGGATACAGCCTGACGGGAAAATCAGCCGCCGGAACGGTGCAGCCAAGCTCATCGCGCATTGCCTCGACGCAGTCGCATTTGCCGAGCAGCATCAGCCTGTCGGAAAACACGGTGAATTCATAAAGCTTTACAAGGCTACCGCGTCTTTCGACCCGCTCTGTGTGGACACGCTCGTGCTCTGCTCTGCCCTTTGCCGTGTCCTCGTTCTCGAGCCACACCCTCTCGTTAAGGAGAAGTGCGGCTCGGCGGGGACAGTACCCGAGCTGAGACAGATATGATATCGGCAGGTACTCTCGGTCATCCATTGTTAACGGTAAGCCAGCTCTCACCGCACGGCAGCTCGTTCCAGACGGTAGGCGACGCGGCATACGGCTTAAAGCCGATTTCGACGCCTGCCGGCACTCCGTCAAGGTCAACGGACGCATTATAATCGCGATAGCTTCTTGCGACGCTGATCTCGGGCTTTCTTTCCACATTGACAAGCTCAAAAAGCTTGTGAGCGGGAGCGCAGCCGAGCTTCGCCTGTCTTTCTCTCTGAGCCGTATCCGTATCTGTGCCGACGTGCTTGAATATTATCAGCGGAGATACAACGTTCATTTCGCCCTTGCTCGCACTGCGGTCGTGCTCGTACATGTTCAGCACAGCCTCGAAAAGAGCTTCGAGGTCCTTTTCGTCAAAGCCCGTGTCCTGAGCGAGATTTGCGCTGACGAAGCCGCGTATCTCGTAGAGTCCGAACGGAATGAACTGCTTTCTTCCCATAGTGCGGAGCTTGTCCTCGGGCTGACTTGCTTCCCACTCGAGGTATTCCTCCACCGTTTTATCCTTCCCGTCCGCAACAGCCATTCTGGTTATCGAAATATCCATCGGAAGTATCGGGTCTACGCTCTTTCCGAAGGTTATCTGAACAGGACCCCGTACCTG
>CAYNHY010000164.1:0-2917 GCA_964397225.1 uncultured Ruminococcus sp. | reverse complement strand
TAGCAAGAAGTGCTGAGAGTATTCTTCTTTTCTTCATTTTGTGCTGTCCTTTCGTGTGTCTTTTTACGTTTTGCGCGGATTCCTCCACCGCGATAACTTAATTGTAGCACAATCTTCGGCATTTGTAAATACATTGTGGAAAGCCAACAAGAATTTCGTCATACTGCTCAATTGCCCCCCTTGATTTTTGTGCAGTTTGACGCAGACGCGGCCATGCCTCATCAAAAAGACTCACGACGGTCGAGTTTTCGTATTTATTTAGTTTTTTTAGAATTTCTGCAATATTTTCGAGCTTTTTGCAAAAAAGTCTGTTGACAAAAGTGCCTGTAAATTATATAATAAGAATAAACATAATTAACCTCACGGAGCTGTCATGAAAAAACAAAAGAAAGAAAAAATCCCCCCAAAAAATAAAACTCTGCGACGATTTGTCGAGCTTTTCACCGACAAAAGAAGCTATCTCAGACGTTTGTCGATAATTGCACCTGTTTGGCTCGCGCTCTGCTTCACGTTTCTTTTCTTCGGTCCGTTCGAGCTTGTCGCCTACAACGGCGACTCGCTCGTTTATTCCTTCTGCGATGTTGCGCCCGTGCTTGCGGTTTTCGCAGGGACCGTGTTCGTGGTAGGTGCTCCCATCCTTCCGCTGATACGCGGTAAGATATTCAATTACGTCACGACGGTGATGATATCCATCGGTGCTGCGGCGTATCTTCAGGCGATGTTCTTCAACAATAAGCTCGGCGAGCTGAACGGCGACAGCGTTGATTATCTACAGATGAGGGGAGATATGCTTCGCAGTCTGCTCGTGTGGATAGGCGTGCTGATTCTGCTTCTCTTTATAATGTATCTGAAGCGTTCGTTCTGGCGCGGACTCGTCACGACGCTCTCCGTGCTTATAACGCTCAGTCAGGTCGTGCCTCTCGTCTGCATATACACGGGAAAGCTCGGCTTTGACGAAAAGGTCCGCTATCCCGACCACGACCACTACCTCTCCTGCGACGGAATGTTCGAGTATTCCGCAGAGCACAATGTGCTTGTCTTTGTACTCGACCGTCTTGACTACGACTACATAACGTCAGTCCGAGCCTTCTATCCCGATTTTTTCGACCGTCTTGACGGCTTTACCGATTACACGAATGCCATAACGACCTATGCGCGCACGATGCCTGCGCTCAGCCATATTCTCTCCGGCTACGAGGACTGCATCTACGATATCGGCAAGGATTACTACACAAAGGCATGGACGGACACCGATAAGAATATTTTCGCGAGTCTCCGCGATGCGGGATATCGCACGGACGTCTATGCTGAGATGAACTCCATGTTCGGCGACGACGACTTCGCCGGTGAATACATCGGCAACGCAAACTACGGCAAGGTCACCGTTCCGAAGAAGGCGCTTCTCTCCAAGATGCTCAAGCTCTCCTGCTACAGATATCTGCCGACAGCGCTAAAGCCGTTCTTCACACACGACACGAATTACTATAATTCCGACGCGACCGTCGTTCCCATCACCGCCGAGGAGGAGCTTTACTTCGTCGACGAATCGAAGTATATCGAGGGCTTCGAAAGCCTCTCGCTTGCCGAGACGGACGAGGCTGATAAGAACAGGAATGACGGGCTCGGCACGAAGTGCTTTAAGTTTTATCACTTCAACGGGCCGCACAATCCGTTCTACATGAACGCGGACGGCACGCGAAACAACGACGGCGAGACAGACAACGTGCAGCAGACCATGGGCAGCTTCAGCATTCTCTACCGCATCTTCGACAGAATGAAGGAGCTCGGCATCTACGAGGATGCCGCGATAATCATCACGGCAGACCACGGACGCGCGATGTCGGACATAGACAAGCTTACGAAGGCGACACACGTCGGTCTGTTCTACAAGCCGTCGGGCAGCGCCGATAGCCCGCTCTCGAAGAGCGCCGCACCTATCTCCAGCTTCAATATAGGAGCAACCGTTCTCAAGGAGGCGGGCGCCGATTATTCGGCATTCGGACGCGCCATTGACGAGATTGGCGAGAATGAAAGCATTGTTCGCACCTATTACAAAACAGCGGTAAGCCTTGAGCCAGATGAGCCGAACAAGCTTTATGTCTACGACGTAATCGGAGATGCCTCGAAGCTCGAAAACTGGATCGAAAAAGAGGTACGCGATCTTCCGAAGGATATATATTGATAAAAATAATACAGTCTCCGAAAGGACTCCCTCAAAGGCAGCAGAAGCGCTCCCTTGCGGGAGTCTTTCGTTTAATTGCGATACTTACGGATAGCAGCGCGGCGGCGTGGGAATAATAGCTTCGACAGCTTATAACTATTGGAGGAAAAATGTCTCACGGAATAATCACGCCGAGGCGTCATGTGCTTATTATCTCCTCAGCGTCGGTCGCGGGAAAAGAGGAAGACCGCGGACCTCTCGGCGGAAGCTTTGACATAACGGACACACATGACGACAGCTTCGGCATGAGCACCTGGGAGAAGGCGGAAAGTGAAATGCAGCGTCTTGCGCTCGGGCGTGCTCTGGAAAAGGCGTCACTCACGGACGGCGATCTTGACGCCATGCTCGCGGGCGACCTGCTCAATCAATGCGTAGGCTCGAATTACGGGCTGTCCTACTATAAAATACCGTATTTCGGGCTGTACGGCGCTTGCTCGACGGCGGCGGAAGGAATGCTGCTTTCCTCGCTGATATGCTCTGGCATGCCGTCACGCTGCGCAGCGGTAACGTCGTCGCATTACTGCTCAGCAGAGCGGCAATTTCGCTTCCCGCTCGAATACGGCGGTCAGCGCACGCCGAGCTCTCAGTGGACCGTCACGGGCTCCGCAGCATTCATTCTGTCGTCTGTCGACTCGGATGCACAAAAGCATCCGAATGCTCCGCGGATAACCGAATTACTGCCGGGCTACGTTGTCG
>CAYNHY010000163.1:0-3014 GCA_964397225.1 uncultured Ruminococcus sp. | reverse complement strand
TGGAGCTTAGCTGTGCCGTAAGCTTCTGCGGCGACGGTGGCGGAGGCGTTAGTCATTCGCCCGAACGCACGTCGCGTCGGCGCACGACACGCGCACCGTGTCCTGCGGAAGGCTTTACTCGATTTTTCTTGAAAATTCGTGGGGTCTTGGGGCAACGCCCCGAGTCTCCTGCCGCGGCAGGAGAAATCCCCACGCCTTCACAGGGTGTCGGGGCGTGCCCTGACGTGCGCTTCGATCCCATTTCCGCCTGCGGCGGCGATGCCGCCTTTTTTGGGGGTGTTAATTATGTCCGAGCTGCTTGAAATGCGGCATATTTCCAAGTCCTTTCCCGGCGTGCGCGCCCTTGACGATGTTTCCCTCACCGTCCGCGCCGGGACTGTCCACGCGCTCATGGGCGAGAACGGCGCCGGCAAGTCCACGCTCATGAAGTGCCTGTTCGGCATTTACTCGAAGGACTCCGGCTCCGTCACGCTCGACGGCGTGCGCGCCGATTTCGCGAGCCCGCGCGAGGCGCTTATCGGCGGCGTTGCAATGGTGCATCAGGAGCTTTCACAGGCGCTGTCACGCTCCGTTTGCGACAATATTTTTCTCGGAAGATACCCGTCGCGCCTCGGCTTTGTACGCTCGGGGGAGCTGCTGCGCCGCACGGAGAATATTTTCTCCTCTCTCGGCATCGAGCTCGACCCTCGGAGGACCCTGTCCTCCTGCTCGGTCAGCGCCCGCCAGACTGTCGAGATCGCGAAGGCACTGTCGTACAACGCCCGCGTAATTGTCCTCGACGAGCCGACCTCCTCGCTCACCTTCGATGAGGCGCAGCGGCTTTTCGAAATTATCGACTCGCTGAAGCGTTGGGGCTGCGCTGTCATCTACATCTCGCACAAGATGGACGAAATTCTCCGAATTTCCGACGAGGTGACCGTAATGCGCGACGGGCGCGTGACGGCGACTGAGAGCGCCGCCTCTCTCACAAGCGAGAAAATCGTCCGCCTCATGGTCGGGCGAGAGCTCGGCGAGCACTTCCCTGTCCGACGCGGGCAGCCCGGTGAGACCGTTCTTCGCGTGGAAAACGTGAGCGGTGTTCACAGCGTGCTTCGCGGGGCGTCACTCGAGGCGCGGCGCGGCGAGATAATCGGCGTTGCGGGGCTCGGCGGCTCCGGCAGGACGGAGCTTTTGGAGGCAATATTCGGTCTGTCCCGCCGTCGCGGGCGCGTAGAGCTGTGCGGAAGGACTCTCTCGCACGGGACCGTTCGCGAGGCGGTGCGGCACGGCATGGCACTTATCACCGAGGAGAGGCGGCGCGACGGAATTTTTCCCATTCTCTCCGTTACGGCGAACACGGTGATTTCGAGCCTCGGCGACTGCGGTCGCTTCGGCTTTGTCTCCTCGCCTCTCGAGCGGCGCGTGACCGAGAAGAATATTCGCGCGCTCCGCATCAAGACGCCGTCGCCCCGCACGAAGATCGGCACGCTGTCGGGCGGCAATCAGCAGAAGGTAATTCTCGCCCGCTGGCTGCTCACCGAGCCGAGGGTGCTGCTCACGGACGAGCCGACGCGCGGCATCGACATCGGTGCGAAGCGGGAAATATATTCTCTGCTCACGTCGCTCGCCGACGACGGGATGTGCATTATAATGGCGTCGAGCGAGATGGCGGAGCTGCTTGGGCTGTGCGACAGGATAATCGTCATGTCCGGCGGAAGAATTGCGGGTGAGCTGTCGCGAGACGAGGCAACCGAGGAGAAGATAGCCGCACTCGCCTCGGGACTGTCTCCCTCGGGAGAGATAAAAAACGACGGAGGTGCAGAACGTGAAGACGAGAGATAATTTGTCGGTGCGCGGCGCGGTGCGGCACGGTGACGGAGAGCGGCGCATCAGAAGCTTCGCTACGAGCGCGAGGGAGCTTTTTGCCCGACGGGCGCTGTATATATTCCTGCTCGCGGCGATTGTCGTAATCGAAATAATCGAGCCGCGCTTTCTGTCGCTGCCGTCGCTTGTCAATATCGTGTCGCTGTCGGCGGCGAACCTGCCGATCGCGCTCGGCATTGCGGGGTGTATTATCCTTGCGGGAACGGACCTGTCGGCGGGGCGCGTGGTCGGGCTTTGCGCGTGCGTGTCGGCTTCGCTCTTGCAGGCGGTCGGCTACTCGGGAAAAATGTTTCCTTCCCTGCCGACGCTGCCGGTGTGGGCGGTGTTTCTCATTTCGGTAGGCATCGGAGGGGCTGTCGGTGCGCTCAACGGCTTCTGCACCGCGAAATTTCACCTGCATCCGTTCATCGTGACGCTCGCGACGCAGCTAATTACCTACGGCGCGCTGCTGATGTACCTTATGAACGGCGGGAATAACGGTCAGTCGCTTTCGGGGCTCGACTCGAGCTTTACGTCGCTGATAACGGGAACGCTGTTCAGCGTCGGCGGCGTCGCCGTGCCGCGCTACGTGCTTTATTCGGCGATATTCACGACTGTGATATGGGTGATATGGAACAAGACGGTTTTCGGGCGAAATATGTTCGCCGTCGGTTCGAATTCGGAGGCGGCGACGGTGTCGGGCGTGTCGGTCGCGGCGACGATAATTTTGGTTTTCGCGCTCGCGGGGGCGATGTACGGCGTGACGGGCTTCATCGAGGCGGCGAGAATCGGCTCGAACAGCGCGACGACGGGACTGAATTACGAGCTGGACGCGATAGCGGCGTGCGTGATCGGCGGTGTGTCGTTCGTGGGAGGCATCGGAAGCGTAGGCGGCGTGATAACGGGAGTTGTGCTGCTGCGCGTGATATTCGTGGGGCTGACGTTTCTCGGAATCGACTCAAACCTACAATATGTGATAAAGGGGCTTATAATTCTCGTTGCGTGCGCGCTCGATATGAGGAAATACGTGGCGAAGCGGTGAGAATGTTTCACGTGAAACATTCGAAAGCCGCGCCGCCGTGTGGGGGCGGCTGCCCCGCGGAGCACAACATGACGGCGTGCTCTGCCAAAAGATTTACTCGATTTTTCACGGGCTTCGTGCTCTTGTATGC
>CAYNHY010000162.1:0-3036 GCA_964397225.1 uncultured Ruminococcus sp. | reverse complement strand
AGAGCGGCAAGTGGCTCTGGGGCGGTATCGGCCTCCAGCTCGGAACAGGCTTCACGGTCGCTTACCTTGTTTACACCATCGGCACACTCATCACCGCTCCCGCATCTCTTAACCTTGCAGCTGCCGTCGGCGGTCTTATAGCAGTGCTCGTAATGATCGGCGTTGCGATAGGTCTCATCCGTCGCACCGACAAGCAGCTCGCCGCAAAGTACGCTCTGAAGGGCTGAGCGAGTCTTCAAAAATAATTTTAATTAAGGAGTTTGAGCTATGCTTGCGAATATAATACTCACGGTAATACTTGTTGCCATCGCAGGCAGCGTAATATGGTATCTGGTGCGCGCGCGACGTCGCGGTCAAAAGTGCATCGGCTGTCCGTACTGCAATTCCTGCGGCACAAATAAAAAAGGAAAATGCTCTTGACGGAGCGTCCCTCGGGTGCGTACTCGGAAAATCTCCGGGCGCACCCGCCGTTTTTGTGCCGACATCGCACCCGTGCGAAAAAAATTCTCCGGAGCGGAATATTATTTTTCCAAGGGAATTGAAAAACAGACATATTTGTGATAAAATATCAGCGGATAAGGAATAATTATCCGTCCCGAACGGCGAGCGACGGCGAGCTACATGCCAGCGCACGCCTTCAGCGCATTCAATGCCGCTGCGGCGGCGAAAAGGAGAAACAGCATGAGCATTAGGATCGGTATTTACGGCTACGGAAATCTCGGACGCGGAGTCGAGGCGGCAATAAGGCAGAACAGCGACATGGAGCTCGCTGCCGTATTCACGCGACGCGCCCCCGAAGCACTCAGCATCAAAACGGAGGGTGTTCCCGTGCTGCACGCCAATGACGCGGCAAAAATGAAGGATGAGATCGACGTTATGATACTTTGCGGAGGAAGCGCAACTGATCTGCCCGTGCAGACCCCCGCTCTCGCCGCCGACTTCAATGTTATCGACAGCTTTGATACCCACGCTCGCATTCCCGAGCATTTTGCGGCAGTTGACGCCGCGGCTCGCGCCTCCGGACACCTCGGAATTATTTCCGTGGGCTGGGACCCCGGTATGTTCTCTCTCAACCGTCTCTACGGCGGCGCTGTTCTTCCCGACGGAAAGGACTACACCTTCTGGGGACGCGGCGTCAGCCAGGGACATTCCGACGCCATTCGCCGCATTGACGGCGTAAAGGACGCAAAGCAGTATACAGTTCCCGTGCCGTCCGCTCTTGAGGCGGTCAGACGCGGCGATATGCCGAGCCTTACGGTAAGACAGAAGCACACAAGAGAGTGCTATGTCGTCGCCGAGGAGGGCGCGGATCTTGCGAGAATCGAGCGTGAGATCTGCGAGATGCCGAACTACTTTGCCGACTACGACACGACCGTACACTTCATCAGCGAGGAGGAGCTTCGCCGTGACCACGCGGGAATTCCGCACGGCGGCGTTGTCATCCGCTCCGGCAAGACCGGACTCAACGGCGAAAACAGCCACGTTATCGAGTACAGCCTGAAGCTCGACTCGAACCCTGAGTTCACCTCGTCCGTGCTTATCGCATACGCGAGAGCGGCATACAGAATGAATGCCGAGGGTCAAAGCGGTTGCCGCACAGTCCTTGACGTGCCTCCGGCATATATCAGAGCGGAAAGCGCCGAGGAGCTTCGCCGCACGCTTTTGTAATTTTTAAGACAAACGGACGCGAGAGCGGCTCACATCTGCGTGAGCTCGCCCGCGCCCGTATTTATTAAGAGAGGATGATGCCACGTGAAAAAAAGCCGCGTCTCGGGAAAAGCGCGCCTCGGCGAAATATCCGCGCAGAACGTAATGTATTGCCTGTTTGTGCTCACAATACATCTTTTGACGCCCGCGCTCTTGCAGCACACCGGAGTGTTTCTTTTCCAGCGACTGCTCTTTTGTGCCATATTCGGCTTTATATTCCTCGCGGGGGTCAAGTCGACGCTCGGCGAAAAAGGAAAAAGCGTCGCCGGGTATTACCTCGGACGACTGACGCATGTCGCGCTACCTTATTTTCTCGCTGTGGCAATATACATGCTCGTCTACGGCACCGTCGACGGCATGCCGAGCTGCGGCATAACTCTGCGTGCATTTTTGAGCTATGCGCTCACGGGACGCCTGACACCGCATTTCTACTTTGTCATCGCACTGTTCGGGCTCTACCTTCTCACCCCGCCGATAAAGCTTTTGGCGCGGAAAGTCGGCTACCCTGTCCTGCTCGGCTTCTCTCTTGCCGCAACGGTCGCGACCGCCGTGTTTTTGTCGCAGCAGCCGTTTTACAACAGGCTTCCGACACGCTATCTTTTCTGCTACATGCTCGGCTGCTGTGCGGGGGCGAATTACAGCCGCTTTGTATCCCTTCTTCGCCGATGCCGCGCGGTGATCACGGCAATATTCGTGCCTGCGGCAGCTCTTGAGCTGCTTTTTGCGCTGCTGCTTCGTCGTGCAGCGCTCGACCCGACGCTGTGCCAGGTAATTACGATGCTTTATATGCCGATCGCCGTGTGCTTTGTCGCTTCCCTCTTTTCGCAAGCCTCAAAGCTGCATATAAGCGGCGTGGCGGCGTTTGTCGACGGAGAATCGTATTTCATATACCTTTACCACATCCTCGCGCTCTCGTTTGCCGACATTATCCTCGCAAAGCTACCGCCCCTCGGAAGCGTCGCCTTTTTCATCGCGAGATGCGCCCTGTGCCTTGCCGTGCTCTCCGTAATGCTTGCAATGAAGCTGTGCATTGCAGGCCTTGCACAGGCACTGCGACATCCGAGCTCACGCAAGGCAGGTAAATAAAGCGGTACGAGCCGCCCAACGTGCCACAGAAGGAAAAAACCGCACCCAGACCATTGCCGATTGTGAGTTGGCACAAAAATGCCTGACAGACTTTGCCGCCCTTGATGCCGAGATAGAGCGTCAGCTTGAGGAAACGCAGGTCATTGCCGAAATGGTCAAGGCTGCGGTCAAGGAGAATGCATCCACCGCACAGTCCCAGGAAGCCTACCTCAAAAAGTACGAAGCCCTCACCGAGCGGTACGA
>CAYNHY010000161.1:0-3167 GCA_964397225.1 uncultured Ruminococcus sp. | reverse complement strand
TTCAATAAGTAACTGTTACAGAATAATTGATTTTTTTCGCGTTTCATGCTATAATTTCTGTATAACAGTCTACGGAGGCTACTATGAACAAAATTACTATCATGTTCCCGAACTTTAAGACAAAGGCGCTGACCTTCAGCTTTGACGACGGGATAGACAGCGATATCGAAACCGTCGAGCTGCTTGAAAAATACCGGGTCAAGGCAACCTTCAATCTCTGCTCGGGACATTTCGCGTATTCGTCCGACGACGCTGTCAGGCGTCCTGACCAGCTCTGCATGCCTCTTTCGGAGAACAACGCAAAAAAGCTCTACACAAATCCGCTGCTCGAGGTCGCCTCGCACGGACGCTACCACCCCTCCTATGCACAGATCGCGCCGTCGGCGGCTGTGTACGACATGATCTCCGACAGACGCGCGCTTGAGACTGCATTCGGCACTCTCGTTCGCGGACACGCCTACCCCTTCGGCAGCTACAACGACGATGTGCTGGAGGCTATGCGGCTGTGCGGCTTCGAATACGCGCGCACGGTCGACTCCTGCTTTGACTTCAGCCTTCCGCAGGAGGATGAATGGCTGCGCTGGCGTCCGAGCTGCCACATGATGGAAAAGCAGAACCTCGAGCGTCTCACAAACGAGTTCACGGCGGAGCGCAACGAGGAGTACAACGGCTGGCTGTTTTACATATGGGGGCACACCTATGAGTTCCGCATGGAGGAGGACGGCTTTGAGAAATTCGAACGTCTTCTCTCACGCCTTGCATTCCGCGATGACACCTGGTATGCCACGAATATCGAGATTTGCGAATACGTTAAGGCGTTCCGCAGCCTTGTATATTCCGCCGACGGAATGACAGTCTTCAACCCGACCTGCCACGACATATATTTCGGTGCCGTTGGCGCAGGCGGACCACAGGTCGTCAGGGCAGGCGAAAGCCTCCGTCTCGTTAACGATTATTGAGCCGCGTGCGGTCGCTTTTCGACCTTTCGGCGTCAAAAACGGCGGCAGATTCGAAAAATAGCTTAAAAATTGCCCGTGCTACTTGATTATTGAGCCTTTTTTTGATATACTATTCATTATGGATATCAATGCTCGATTGGCATTAAATATAACTTTGGAGTTACTATGGAAAAGATCAAAAAGCCGAGAGGCACAATGGACATTCTTCCCGGAGAGAGCGAGCTTTGGAGCTACGTCGAGAACAAAATGCGCGACGTTGCGGGACGCTTCGGGTTTTCGGAGATAAGAACCCCCACCTTTGAGGAGCTCGGCCTGTTCAAGAGAGGCGTCGGAGACACGACCGACGTTGTCCAAAAGGAAATGTACACCTTCAGCGACCGTGACGGTACGGTATTCGCGCTCCGTCCCGAGGGCACGGCGTCCACCGTCCGCGCAATTATCGAGAACGGACGCACAGGCGACACCATGCCGCTGAAGTATTTTTACATAATCAACTGCTTCCGCTACGAGAAGCCGCAGGCGGGAAGAAGCCGCGAATTCTTCCAGTTCGGTGTCGAGATGTTCGGTGCGAAGAACGCGGCAGCTGACTTTAATGTCATCTCTCTCGCGGACACGCTCCTTCGCGAGCTCGGCATTCGCGGCATCCGTCTGCACATAAACTCCATCGGCTGTCCCGAGTGCCGCCCCGCCTACAGAGAGCGCCTTGTCGAGTACCTGACGTCAAACAGCGACAAGCTTTGCGACACCTGCAAGGCAAGACTCGAAGCAAATCCGCTTCGCATTCTCGACTGCAAGAATCCCGACTGCAAGCACATTGCCGAGGCAGCACCGAAATCCATCGACCACCTCTGCGATGAGTGCGAGCACCACATGGAAACGCTCAAAGAGCTGCTTGACGCGGCAGGCATCGAATACGAGATCGACACACACATCGTTCGTGGACTCGATTACTACACTCGCACGGTATTCGAATTCATCTGCGAGGGCATCGGCGCTCAGAGCACGGTATGCGGCGGCGGTCGCTATGACGGTCTCATGGAGCAGCTCGGAGGTCCCGCACAACCCGGTATTGGCTTCGGAATGGGCATTACACGTCTGCTCATGGCAATGGAGCAGAGCGGCGCGGAGCTTCCCGCACGCCGTACTCCCGCACTTTACATTGCTTCTCTCGGAGAGCGCGCGTGTGTCGAGGCTAACCGCATAACGGCAGAGCTTCGCCGCGACGGAATTATTGCCGAGTGCGACGTAATGGGACGCAGTCTCAAGGCACAGATGAAATACGCAGACAAGCTCGGAGCAAAGTTCGTACTCATCATGGGCGACAGCGAGCTTGAGAGCGGTCACGCGCTGATAAAGGACATGACAAACAGCACGCAGTGTGAGCTCGAGCTCTCGAACGCCGCAGAATACATCAAGAACAATCTGTAATTTACCGAAAGGATCAAGGTAATATAAAATGTCTTCATTTGAAAAGACCGATAAAAGAACTCATTACTGTACAGAGCTTTCAAGCGAGAATATCGGACAAAGAGTCAACGTGCTCGGCTGGTGCCAGCGTCAGCGCGACCTCGGAAGCCTGATCTTCATCGACCTGAGAGACAGAAGCGGCATTGTCCAGCTCGCATTTGACGCGGACACGGACCGCGAAATATTCAACACCGCCTTCGGCGTTCGCGCAGAGTATGTACTTGCTGCCTCCGGAATCGTCCGTTCGAGAGGAGAGGGCGCCATTAACCCCAACATGAAGACCGGCGAGATCGAAATTGCCGTTGATTCGTTTAAGATACTCTCCGAGGCACAGACACCTCCCTTCGCGATCGTTGCGGGCAGCGACGTTAAGGGCGAGCTTCGTCTGACACACAGATATCTCGACCTTCGCCGTCCCGACCTTCAGGGCAACATAATCGCGCGCTCGAAGATCGTTAACATCGCACGTAATTACTACGCCGAGAACGGCTTTATCGACATCGAGACTCCAAACCTTATCAAGCCTACTCCCGAGGGCGCACGTGACTATCTCGTACCGAGCCGTGTTCACCCTGGTAAGTTCTATGCGCTTCCGCAGTCTCCTCAGCTTTACAAGCAGCTTCTCATGTACGCGGGCTTTGACCGCTATTTCCAGATTGCACGCTGCTTCCGCGACGAGGATCTTCGTGCAGACCGTCAGCCCGAATTCACTCAGATAGACCTTGAGATGTCCTTTAGCGA
>CAYNHY010000160.1:0-3203 GCA_964397225.1 uncultured Ruminococcus sp. | reverse complement strand
ATGCTATACTATATAATGTGAAAGTATATTATCGAAACGGAGGCGGCTCTGTATGAAATACATAAAAGAAAACGGAGCCGTGCTCATCAGTGAGCGGGAGCTTGCCGAGTATGCCTACAGGCGACCGGGCGCTACGCCCGCAGTGGAAAACGGAGGCTTTGAGAGACTCACAATATCGGATGCCGAGCGCAAGGAGACGCCGTGTGACACGGAGCTTTCCATTTCGGAAAGGCTCGCGACCGTGAATGTCGAGCTTTCCGCGTCAGCCGACAGGGTGACCCCTCGCGACAGCTGCGTCGAGCTCGAGCTTGTGATACCGGTTCGAAGAATTTACCGATTTTTCAACATATCATTTAATGCCGTGCATGCGGCTCGCGGGGTGATATGCGCCCGAGCTGCCGCCGAAGTGCTTGGCTTTGACGCGGCAAGAGTAATACTTACCTTCAGGAACTCCGACGGCGAGAGTGTTTCGTTTTTCAGAGACTACACACTCGACGCGACGGTCAAAATGACACGCGCGCTGCTCGAGCGAGCCGAGGTAAGGCTTGCCGTATTCGCTCAGCGAATGACGCAGCACCGAGACGAGATAAAGAAAATGCCGTTCCCGTATTCCTCCGTGCGTGCGGGACAGCAGGAGCTGATGCTTGCCGTGATGCGTACCGTTCGCCGCGGCGGGCGTCTGCTCGCCGGAGCACCGACGGGAACCGGAAAGACGATGGCGACGCTGTACCCGTCGATCAAGGCGCTCGGCGAGGGCTTTGCCGATAAAATATTTTACCTGACGGGAAAGACCGTGACAGGGCGGGTCGCGCTTGACGCTGTTCGCCGACTTTCGGAGAATGCGCCGAGCCTTCGTTGTATCATGCTTCGCGCGAAGGAGCAGAGCTGTCCCGAAAAGCGAAGCGCAGAGGGCTGCTTCGGCTGCCGAAGGCTTAACGACTGTGAGCTTTTCGGAGAGCAGACGTCATACAAAGCGCGCCGCGACGCCGCGCTTCGCGAGCTTCTTTTGAATGAATATATCGTCGAGCCGTCAACGGTGCTTGAATACGCCGAAAGATATATGCTGTGTCCGCACGAGCTGTCGCTCGATCTAAGCGAGCTGTGCGACGTTGTGATATGCGATTATAATTACGTATTCGATGACCGACTTCGCATAAGGCGCTACTTTGCGCGCGAGAACGACGAGAAATACGTTATTCTGACCGACGAGTGCCATAATCTCCCCGACCGCGTGAGAAGCGCGTATTCGGCCTCGGTGGATACGGCGCTTGCCGAGAGGCTTGCGGGGCTGCTTGACGGGGAGCTTGCCGCAGACGAGGAGCTCAGCGAGGCGTATTCCGCCTTTTGCAATGCGCTTGAAGCGGAGCGGGAGCTGTGTCTTCGTGAGGCTGTTGTGCAGTCGGACGCACGCGGTGAGCACCGTGTGGGCTTTTACCGTGCCGCTGTTGCGCCCTCGACCGTTGTAGCCTCGTGCGAACGGCTCGGACGGCTGTGCCTCGAGCGCAGCCGCGCGGGCGGCGAGGTCTCCTCTGCTTTGCGCGAGCTTTCGCGTGAGCTGCTTGCGGTGTCGAAGGCGGCGTCCGTCGCAACGGAGGACTCCGTCGGCTCGACATATCTCGCGGAGCTGTGTGACGACAGCCTGCGCCTGTCCGTCATGTGCCTTGACCCGTCAGAGATCATCACAAGGCTGTCTGCGCGCGCGCATGCGCTCGTGATGTTTTCGGCAACGCTCTCGCCGAGCGAATATTTTGCCGATATGCTCGGCATGCACGGCGAGGAGGTTCTTATGACCGAGTCGCCCTTCGACCGGGACAGGCTGTGCGTTGCGGTGCTCGACGGGATAAGCACGCGCCTTTCGGTGAGGAAAAACACGGCGCATGAGCTCGCGGAGTCGATAGCCGCAGTGCTCGAGGCGCGAGAAGGGCATTACCTTGTTTTCTTCCCGTCTTATGCATATATGAAGACCGTCGCACGAGAGCTTTTGTCGCTCTGCGACGTGAACGCACTCATGCAGAAGCCGACAATGTCACCGCGTGAGAGGGAGAGATTCGTCTCGGCGTTCAAAAGCCGAAGGTACCGCTCGCTTGTCGGTCTTTGCGTGCTCGGCGGAATGTTTTCCGAGGGCATCGACCTTGCGGGCGAGGAGCTTATCGGCGTAATAGTCGTCGGTGCAGGCTTACCGGGGATTTCCTCTCAGCTCAACCTTATGAGCGAATATTTCGAAGAAAAATACGGCGCGGGGCGGCTTTACGCCTACGAATATCCCGCGATAAACCGAATCGAGCAGGCGGCGGGTCGCGTTATCAGAACACCAGAGGATTTCGGAGTCGTCGTGCTTATAGACGACAGACTTTCTTCACGCGAGATGGCGGATAAATTCCCGACTCATTGGCCGCGTCCGAAATGCACATCTCAGACGGAAACGCTGTCTGTAATATTATCAAGATTCTGGTCATTCTTCGACTGACGGAAAGGACTGTAATTATGAAAAAACGGTATCTCACAGCTGTGATATTCATGGCACTCATGCTTTTATTCCTGTCGGTCGGCACCTATGCCGCCGAAGCTGATTACGCGAGTACGAAATATGAGGCAAGCGGCTTCGATTCACCCGAGAGCCTGAGTGACGCTGTGCGCTCAAGCTATTCCACCGCTGTCGGAGAGGCGACAGTAAGCGTCAGCCGCGCGGACGGAATATGTGCGCTGTACGTGGAGCACGACACCGTGCCGAAGACATGGAGCATTACCGACGTCGCGACCGGCAAGAGCGTCAGCTGTGGCACGAAGGGCTTCCTTCATGAGTATATCGATATTCGTGAGCATTTCGGCGACAGCGTGAATTCACTGACGCTCAACTTCCCGGACGGCGCGTCTGTATGCGACATTTATGCCTTCTCGGACGGCGAGCTGCCGGAATTCGTTCAGGTGTGGGACGAGCCGCTTACGCGCGCCGACCTCATGCTCGTGTCGTCGCATTCGGACGATGAGCAGCTGTTCTTTGCGGGAGTGCTTCCGCTTTACGCGGGCGAGCGCGACCTTGACGTGCAGGTGATTTATATGGTGCAGCACTTTGAGCTGTACGGCGAGATAAATCATCAGCGCCCCCACGAGCAGCTTGACGGTCTGTGGGCTGTCGGAATACGCAATTACCCGGTGATATCGTCCTTCCCCGACCTTTACGCCGAAAGCACCGACAGAGAGAC
>CAYNHY010000159.1:0-3227 GCA_964397225.1 uncultured Ruminococcus sp. | reverse complement strand
TTGTCTCCTCGGGAGCGAAAAGTCCGCCTCCCTTTCCGTTCATGTAGCCGTTTTCGGTAGCGTACATAATTTCGTCAAAGCTCCAGCGACCTGTCTTGACATCCTTGTACAGCGACTCTGCCGCCGTAACACCTGCCGCGCCGACGAGAGTCGTCGCGGCTGTCAACGCAGCAAGAAGCGCTGACAGTATCCTTCTCTTTTTCATTTCGTATTGTCCTTTCTGTTGCCGCCTTGCGACATTTCCTTCGTATAAGTATATCAAAAAAAGCTGTCTGTGTAAATATGCAAATTACGTGCCAAGCATAATTTGTCTACATGCACAAAACCGCCGTCTTCTTTTTGTGAGCATTGACGAACGCAAAAGGAAGCGGACACATGTCCGCTTCCTTTTTGCTTTAATTAATATCTTCCCATCTTCTCGACAGGCAGGTCAATGAGGCTTTCATCGACAAGTCTGTAGTCGCCGTGCGTCGGGTCACGGAACAGCGGGTTCTCGTCGAGGTCATAGTACTTCGTCGTCTCGGTTCCTTTTCCGAACTTAACATACGCCTCGGCTGCGATCTCGTCGTCGCCGAAGATGTAGTTGTTGTCATAGTAGATGACTGTCGTAAAGATGCACTCTGTCTCGCCGATCTTTGAGATGTCGTCATTGTACGAATACAACAACGGGAAGCGCTCGCGCCACAGGTCGTAGCCGGGGGCGCCCTCCTTCGGAAGCTTAGCCGGGTTTGAAAGAGTGATCATGTAATCCGAGCTTCCGGGCTCGTAAGTAGTGGGATCCTCCAGAACCTCCTCATTATAGATACGCGAGGTGAGGAAGGTTCCGCTTGTGTGCCACCGGATGTACACGTTATCGTGGATCATGTGGTCACGGCTTCCGTTTGTTGTGATTCCGCGTGTTCCGGAGTCTGCGAACAGGTTGCCGTAGATCTCAACACCGCAGGTGCTACCGTCAAGGTAGATGCAATGCTGCATTCCCGCGTCGCGGATATTCTTGAACATGTTGTAGCGAATGGTGTTGCCGCGATCCTCAAAGCCCCAGTTGGTGTAGACCGCGCCGTAGTCCTGCGTCGACATCATCATGTTGTCGAATACGTTGTACTCGATAACCGTGTCGATGGATGCATTGAACTCGACTGCCGCGTGCGCGCCGTTTTCAAAGTAGTTGTGCGCGATCCTTGTGCCGTAGTTGCAATAGAGATTGATAGCATCAGACCATGTGTTAATGAAGCCGAAGTCGTGGAAATAGTTGTTTTCGATAACGACTCCGCTTGACTTCAGTGCCTTATACGAGGTATTGAAGTCCTCCTCCTGCTCGATGTGCTTCCAGAAGGGAATGACATACAAGCCGTATGCGCCGAAATTGTAGAGCTCGCAGTTGGTAATGTTCATATTAAGGCACTTTTCGAGATACATTGCATGCTGTCCCGAAACGTTACCGAGCTTGCAGAGGTCGAAGTTTACGTTGTCGGAGCTGCTGCACTGAATAGCAGCGTGACCGTCATTCGAGCCGTCGAAGCTGAGACCTACAAAGCTTGTATAGTCGCAGTCGACGACGGTCATAAAGCGACCGCCTGTGGCGATGGTATAATCGCCGTCGGGCTTGTAGACGTAAAGATTTTTCGTATCGGGGTCGAGCCAGTACTCTCCATTGTCGTCAAGCTGGTCGGAGAGGTTGTGGAAGAATACCTTGTCACTCGTTCTTCCCTCGTACATGAACTCGCCGCCTCCGCCGGGCTCGCCGATCATGTAGCCGTTCTCGGGAACGTAGCCCTGGTAGGTGTCGAACGTGAGTATCTTCGTCTCGGGGTCGTAGGACTTAACATTGAAGGTATCGACAAGCCAGCCCACACGGAGCACGCCTGTGACCTTCATGCCCTCCGTCGTGCGGAAGCCCTCAACGATCTTCGGAAGAAGCACCTGAAGCTGAATGCTGCAATACGGGTCAACGGTCGTCGTCATATCCTTGAAGAACTGGTCGCCTCCGTCAGACTTCTTATTCGGATAGCGTGCTTCAAAGCAAATATTCGACGAGGAGAAAAGCGTCTTAATCGTGGTAGCATCACCGACAATGTCGGCAATATTCACCTTGTAAATGTCGTCGTAGTAATTCTCGTTAAAGAGATACTTTTCGCTCTCCTCGATGGGCTTGAAATCTCCATAAGGAATTTTCGCGCAATTTTGGAATATTACCTCACCGTCGCCGTAAGCGCAGTACCTTATCGGCACGTCGGCTGTTCCGCTGTCCTCGGCTGTGAAGTAGAGTCCTTCAAGCACGCCGTAATTGCCTGCCTTGAAGGCAACGACTATCTCATCCTTTGCCGTCTTCTTCAGCTCGCGAACCATTTCCTTGGCGCGTGCAAAGGTAGCGATAGGCTTCGAGAGTGTGCCGGGGTTTGTGTCGTTTCCGTCGACTGCGACGTAAATGTCAGCGTCGGTAACGAGCGGGTAATCCTTCTCTGTATACTGACTGAATACAGTGGGCTCATTGTAGGCAAGCTTGTAATCGAACCTCTCGCCTTCCTTAAAGCGCTTAAGAATTACCGCAAACTGCTCGCGTGTCGCACCGCTTGTCGGCTCAAGTGTTGTAGTTGTAACACCTGTAATGAGTCCGGTTGCATTAGCCCAGGACATCGCGTCACGCGCGTATGCCTGAACCTTCTTGTAATCCTTGTAGCCGGTGATATCAGCGCGGTTGTCTGTCTTAATGTACTCGAACTGTGCGTAGCGCATAAGCATTGCCGCAAGCTGCTGACGGGTCACGCTGTCATTCGGGGCGAAGACGCCCTCCTCGACTCCGTTGACAACCTCACGCTCTGCCGCCCACATGATCGCGTCCGTGTACCAATCACCCTGCTTGACGTCCTTGAAGCGCGCGAGGTAATTGACCTTCGGCGAGCCCTGGAAGCGGTAGAGAACCATAACAACCATGGCGCGGGTCATTACCTCCTCGGGAGCAAACAGCCCTCCGCCCTTGCCGTTCATGTAGCCGTTTTCGGTAGCGTACATGATTTCGTTAAAGCTCCAGCGCCCTGTCTTGACGTCCTTGTACGGCGACTCTGCCGCAGCAACCGATGCCGCGCCGAGCGCAGTTCCCGCCGCCGTTATAAACGCGAGAAGCGCCGACAGTATTCTTCGTTTCTTCATTGTTGATTTCCTTTCGTTTGTTTTTTCATCGAGCTTGAAGCCTTCGCTTCATCATGGACATAAGTATAACATAAAATCAC
>CAYNHY010000158.1:0-3369 GCA_964397225.1 uncultured Ruminococcus sp. | reverse complement strand
AAAAAGGAGCCCGGGCTTCACACGTGGGGATGCAGACCTCCCCTTACCGCCATTGTGCGTCGCCCCCCAATAAAGTCCTGCCTCGGCAGGGCTGCGACGTCTTCCGCGGTAAACGGAAGCTGGGAGCACAAACCGTGTGAGAGGGCACCGCCCTTGCGTTAGCAGGGTTTCTTCTTCGCGGCATCGGCACGGCGGGGCATCGTTTTTTTTCTTACGGATTTGGGATATGGATAATTTTGAATCGTATTTTCTGCCCGAGCGGAGGATATTTCTCGAGAATATAAGCTACGAGACGCTTCAGGCGGAGAGGGGCGGCACGCCGCGCCGACTCGGCTGCCGCGACACCGTCGTTTCTCAGCTTATCATGCCCGCCGGGGTGAAATTCATATTTAACAGACGGCTCTCCTTCGAGCCCGAGGCACATTTTACGCTCTCGGTCTCCTTCGGAGTCTTTTTGCGCTTTGACGAGGCGCGGCGCGACAGCGTCGACTGGCAGCAGGTGAATCTCGTGAAGGAATTTACGAAAAGCTGCCCCGCACTGCTCACGGAGCTGTCCTCGCGCACCACGCTGCTGGTCGCGCAGATAACCTCCTCCGCCGGAGGAGTGCCGATAGTTGCTTCCCCTCCGCCGAGACCGATGGGAAACGAGGGAGCTGACACCGGGCACAGTGCAGACCGTGCGGACGGCAGAGACAGCGGTAACGCCGAGAGCACCGCGGACGGCGAAAACGGCGCGAATACTTAAAATGCCGCGTGCCGCCGCGTCTTCGACCGCGCACGACGGAAAACATGAACATTACAGGGCTTTTTTCGAGCGAATGCGGAAAAAAGCCTTTTCTTTGTTTCGCTTTTGTGGTATAATAATTTGAATAATATTAAATCCACAGTAAGCTTTTGAGAAGGCACGTCGCCGAGACGGCGCGCGACGCTTTGCTTATCAGCCGAGAAGAGAAGAGGGGAATCACATTGGTCAGAGAAGACCTCAGAAATATTGCGATAATAGCACACGTCGACCACGGTAAAACAACGCTCGTCGACGAAATGCTCAAGCAGTGCGGCGAGTATCACGAGAATCAGGTGGTACACGAGCGCGTTATGGACTCGGGAGACCTCGAGCGCGAGCGCGGCATTACCATTCTTGCAAAGAACACCTCGGTCGTTCGCGACGGTATCAAGATAAACATAGTAGACACACCCGGACACGCCGACTTCGGTGGCGAGGTCGAGCGCATACTCAAGATGGTAAACGGCGTTCTTCTGCTCGTCGACGCGGCGGAGGGACCCATGCCGCAGACACGCTTCGTGCTCGGTCGTGCAATGGAGCTCGGTCACCGCATTATCGTCGTTATAAATAAGATAGACAAGCCCGACGCTCGCCTCGAGGAGGTCGAGGAGGAGGTGCTTGAACTGCTTCTCGAGCTCAATGCAACGGACGAGCAGCTTGACTCACCCATGATATTCTGCTCGGGCCGCGCGGGAACCGCCTCGCTCTCACCCTACGAGCAGGGTGTCGATCTTGACCCGCTCTTTAAGACCATAATCGAATATATGCCCGCACCCGAGGGCGACGAGGAGGCTCCCCTACAGCTTCTCGTTTCCTCCATCGACTACAACGAGTACGTCGGAAGGATCGGCATCGGACGCATCGAGCGCGGACAGGCTCGCGTCGGCGAGGACGCCATGATCGTCAATTATCACACCCCCGATGCGCCGCCGAAGAAGACGAAGCTCGTTACGCTCTTCGAGTTCGACGGACTCTCGAAAAAGGAGATCCAGTCCGCCCGCGTCGGAGATATCGTGTGCTTCTCGGGAGCGTCGGATATCACCATCGGCGACACGATAACCTCGCCCGCCGACCCCACACCGCTCGAATTCGTCAAGGTAAGCGAGCCCACCATGGAGATGACCTTCTCCGTCAACGACAGCCCCTTCGCGGGTCGCGAGGGTAAGTTCGTTACCTCCCGCCAGCTTCGCGAGAGACTTTATAAGGAAACGCTCAAGGATGTCTCCCTCCGCGTGTCGGACGGCGACACCACCGACTCGTTCTTTGTCGCGGGTCGCGGAGAGATGCACCTTTCCATCCTCGTCGAGACAATGCGCCGCGAGGGCTATGAGCTCTGCTGCTCGACACCCCGCGTGCTTTACCACGACATCGACGGTGTAAAGTGCGAGCCTATCGAGCGTGTTTCGATAGACGTGCCGAGCGAGTACGTCGGCTCCGTCGTCGAAAAGCTCAGCGCGCGCCGCGGAGAGCTTCTTGAAATGAACCTCACCGGCAACCGAATGAGAATAGAATATTCCATCCCCGCACGCTGCCTGTTCGGCTACAGAAGCGAATTTCTTACCGACACGCGCGGCGAGGGCATACTCAATTCCATCTTCGCAGGCTATGAGCCGTACAAGGGCGAGGTAACGACCCGATTTACCGGCTCGCTTGTCGCCTCCGAGGACGGTGAATCCACCTCCTACGGACTCTACAACAGCCAGGATCGCGGTGTAATGTTCATCGGCGTCCAGACCCCCGTTTACGAGGGAATGATAGTCGGCGAGTGCCCGAAGGCCGAGGACATCACGCTCAACGTCTGCAAGAAAAAGCACCTTACCTCCATCCGCTCCGCGGGTGCCGACGAGGCTCTGCGTCTTGTCCCGCCGAAGATCTTCTCGCTCGAGCAGGCCATTGAGTTTATCTCCGATGACGAGCTCATCGAGGTAACGCCGAAGACCATCCGCCTGAGAAAGAAGATACTCAACACCGAGCTTCGCCTCAAGGCTGCGGCACGTCTCAAGAAGTCCAACTGACGAAAATAAAATAAATTGCCGCCACCGCGCGGCGAAAACGGAGAGTTATATGCTTGACATTAAATTTATCAGAGAAAACCCCGACGCCGTTCGGCAGAATCTTAAAAATAAGTTCCAGGACGAGAAGCTTCCCCTCGTTGACGAGCTGCTTGCACTCGACACGGAGAACCGCGAGACCGTACGCCTCGCAGAGGAGCTTCGCGCAAACCGCAATAAGCTTTCGAAGCAGATAGGCGTCCTTATGGCGCAGGGAAAGCGCGAGGAGGCTGAGGAGACCAAGAAGGGCGTTTCCGAGCAGTCCGAGCGCCTTGCGGCAGCCGAGGCTCGAGAGAGCGAGCTCGCACAGAAAATTCGCGAAATCCTCATGGTCATCCCGAACATAATTGACCCCTCCGTGCCGATCGGTCGCGACGACAGCGAAAACGTGGAGCTCTGCCGCTTCGGCGAGCCCGTCGTTCCGGATTTTGACATCCCCTATCACACCGAGATCATGGAGCACTTCGATGGCATCGACATCGACGCTGCGGGTCGCGTTGCGGGTAACGGATTCTACTACCTCATGGGTGACAT
>CAYNHY010000157.1:0-3480 GCA_964397225.1 uncultured Ruminococcus sp. | reverse complement strand
TAACGGCAAACTGCTCGCGTGTCGCGCCGCTTGTCGGCTCGAGAGTTGTAGTTGTAACTCCGGTGATAAGTCCGGTTGCGTTCGCCCAGGACATCGCGTCACGCGCGTAAGCCTGAACCTTCTTATAATCTTTATATCCGGTTATATCCTTGCGACTGTCGTCCTTGATGTACTCCAGCGGAGCGTAGCGCATGAGAATTGCGGCGAGCTGCTGGCGCGTTACGTCCTCGTTCGGCGCAAACTTGCCTGCCTCGACTCCGTTGACGATACCGTTGTCTGCCGCCCACAGGATGGCGCTTGAGTACCAGTCCTTCGCCTTAACATCCGAGAAAACAGGCTGGAAGGCGACCTTCGGCTCGCCCCGGAAGCGATAGAGCACCGTTACGACCATCGCACGGCTCATTGTCTCCTCGGGAGCGAAAAGTCCGCCTCCCTTTCCGTTCATGTAGCCGTTTTCCGTAGCATACATAATTTCGTTAAAGCTCCAGCGCCCTGTCTTGACGTCCTTGTACGGCGACTCCGCCGCAGCAACCGATGCCGCGCCGAGCGCAGTTCCAGCCGCCGTTATAAACGCGAGAAGCGCCGACAGTATTCTTCGTTTCTTCATTTTCCGTGTCCTTTCGTTGTGTCTGTTCACGATTTTCGCGGATAGCTCCACCGCGATAATGTAATTGTATCACAGAAGCCGCTGTTTGTAAATACACTATGAAGTTGCTGTCAAACATTTCGTCGCATCGCCCAATTACCCCCCCGATTTTTGTGCAGTTTAACGAAGCACGCGCCCCGAGTCGCAATGACACAGGGCGCGTGTGTTAGGATTCTTTTTATAACGTTATTTCAAGCCTATTTGATTCATATGAGAAACATATTCGTCGTTTATTACGCCGTCGCTGCTCTTGACCGTGTAATCGCCAAGTGTCGGATTCTCGAAAAACGGATTATCAGTTACCTTGTATTCCTTATTTCCTTCAAATTTACCGAATCTGTTTAACGAGGAATCGTAGCTGCCGTCAGGCTGTGCGAGTTCACTTCCGATAATTGCGTTATCATTAACGTAATTTACAACGGTAAATACCGACTCGAGCTCACCTATCTTATCAAGGTCATAGGTATAACGATAGATAATCGGCCAGCGCTCATTCCACAGCTCATAGCCATCCTCACCCTCAGCCGGAATAACTGTACGCTGATAGCCGTAGTAATGCCAGAATTCAGTATCGCGAACCTCCTCCATAATCTGCTCGTCGGTCTTCTCTTCTCGATTTACCAAGAAGTTGTACAGTCCGTTGGTGTACATCAAAAAGTCTTGTTCGTCATTATTGATGCAAATATTGTCATGCAGCTCGTTATCACGTCCTTCATGGAAGCAGACCGCATGACTTCCAGCATTGTAGAAGATATTTCCGTATATCTTCATGCCGGAGGTGAAGTTATCGACATAAATTCCGTAGGAGTCCATATTTGTACCCTTACCGATATTCAGGAACAGGCAGTAGCGAACGGTATTATCGCGATAGCATTCACCGTTCCACATGTATACCGCACCGAAGTCTCCCGTGTTGCATATCAGATTATCGAATACATTATACTCCATTATCGTGCCGATGCACTCATTCAGCTCAATTCCGCCGTGCTCTCCGTTTACGAATACATTATGTGCAAGCTTTGCATCAACGGTATCGTAAAGCGATATTGCTTCAGCCTCAAGGAAGAAGCGTGCTCTGCCGAAATCGTGGAAATAGTTGTTCTCAATAACGGTATTGCCGGATTTAAGGAGCTTAATGTCAGAGGCCTCGCGCAGCAATATGGCACAGTTTGCGAAATTATATATCTCGCAATTTGTCACCGTGATATTTTTTGCCTTGCTGAACTCAAGCACGAGCAGACCGCGAATCGCTGAGAAGGAGCACCTGTCAATTGTGATGCTTTCGCCGTCGGACACAATTGCATTTTCCGAAGAGCCGCTAAAGTCAAGTCCGACAAAGCTGATGTGCCGTACTCCCTCGTTCAGCTTGATAAAGGTATCACCGTCGGAGATCGTGTAGTCACCGCTCGGGTCATAAACATACAGTATATTCGAAGACGGATTGTACCAGTATTCTCCCTCATCGTCCAGCATTTCAGGGAGATTCTGGAAGTAAATGTCGTCGCAATAGCGAATCGGATTTCCCTCCGAAAGCGGGAAGGTGCCCTCGAAGCTTACCTTATCAAAGTCAAAGGTAACAACTCCGGTCGAAGCATCAAAGGATTTTACCGGAAGCTCGTCTATGAGATAGCCGCGTCGAATATGGCCGCATACCTTCAGTCCTTCGAGAGACTTAAATTTCGAAAGCTGTCTCGGCAGAGCCCCCGTCAGCTTAATGCTGCTGAACGGCTCAACCAGCTCTGACATTCTCTTGTAATACCTGTTGCCGGAGTTCTTGTTAGGCGTTCTTGCTTCGTCGCAGATTCCGTAGTCTGAGCCGGAAAGCATATTTCCTTCTTCAAGGCTGTCGATTTTTCCGTTCAGGTCAACCTTATATATATCGTCACATTTTTCTTTCACAAAAAGCGAACGGTCAGCTTCATCAAGAGGGAGAAATTCCTCGTTCTTTATTGTGATTCCGTTTTCAAACAGTACCTTGCCGTCGCCGTAGGCTGTGTAGCGTATCGGTACGTCAGCCGTACCGCTGTCCTCGGCGGTAAATGTGAGACCTTCAAGAGCACCGTAGTTGCCCGCCTTAAAGGCTACAACAATTTCATCCGATGCTGTCTTCTTCAGCTCGCGCACCAGCTCCTTCGCGCGTGCGAAGGTAGCGATAGGCTTGTCGAGCGTGCCGGGGTTCGTGTCTTTTCCGTCGACTGCGACGTAGATGTCCGCGTCCGTCACAAGCTCGACTGAGCGGTCAAGGGCAGTGCTGTATTTCGGCGATGAGTAGTTAAGCTCATAGTCGAAGTTTTCGCCTTCTCTGAATCTCTTAAGGATAACAGCGAACTGCTCGCGTGTCGCGCCGCTTGTCGGCTCGAGAGTTGTAGTTGTTACTCCGGTGATAAGTCCCGTAGCGTTCGCCCAGGACATGGCGTCACGGGCATAGGACTGAACCTTCTTGTAGTCCTTGTAGCCGGTGATATCCTTGCGGCTGTCGTCCTTGATGTACTCCATCGGAGCGTAGCGCATAAGCATTGCTGCAAGCTGCTGACGCGTTACGTCCTCGTTCGGTGCGAACTTACCTGCCTCAACCCCGTTGACGATCTCGCGCTCCGCTGCCCACATTACTGCATTTGCAAACCAGTCGTTCTTCTTTACATCCTTAAAACGCGCTATGTAATTGACCCTGGGCTCGCCCTGAAAGCGGTAAAGCACCGTTACGACCATCGCACGGCTCATTGTCTCCTCGGGAGCGAAAAGTCCGCCTCCCTTTCCGTTCATGTAGCCGTTTTCGGTAGCGTACATAATTTCGTTAAAGCTCCATCGCCCTGTCTTGACGTCCTTGTAGGGCG
>CAYNHY010000156.1:0-3563 GCA_964397225.1 uncultured Ruminococcus sp. | reverse complement strand
CCGTAGTCGTTATTTCCCGTAATAAGTCCCGCGCCGATCGCCCACTCGAGCGCTTCACGCGCCCAGGCGGGTACGTCGTCCTCGTCGGCAAAGCCCTCAAGCGAGGCGCGCGAGGTCATATCGAGCCCGCACAGCTCAGCAAAGCGGTACATTAGCATCGCAAGCTGCGCGCGAGTCAGCTCCTCGTCGGGCGCGAAGCTGCTCTCCGTCTTTCCCTCGACAAGCTCAAAGGCCGCCGCGCGGTACACAGCCTCCGTATACCATCTTCCTCGCGGCACATCCGTGAAGAAGTAATCGAAGGTGTCCTCCTCCGGCTCGCCGTTATTATCTCCCGTCGTACCGGGCGTCGGCTCCTCCGAATTCGTGCCGCCCGTGCCCGCCGCGTCGATGTTCGCCGTTCCGGTGCTATCCGTATCGGTGTCCGTCGTGCCGGTGTCCGATGTATCGTCGTCGCCGCGCTCGGCGTCACCGCCGATGCCGTACCTGTCGATAAGGCGGCAGAGCACGGTCACGAACATTGCGCGGCTCATATTCTCGCGGGGCGCGAAGAGCCCGCCCGGCTTTCCCTCGAAGAGTCCCGCGTCAACGACAAAATCGATGCCGCTGTGCGCCCAGTCTGTCGCCTTCGGCATATCCGAGAAGGCAAAGCCGGGACACCACACGCCGAAGCCGCAGGCGGTCGTTCCCGTCTGCTCCTTCACGAGCGTCGCCGAGGTCTTTTCGTCCGACACGGTGAAGGGATGCCTTTCAACTATATACTCGCCCGCCTCGTTGACAGCGGTCACGGTGTAATAGTAGCTGCCGCGTGCGAGCTTGTTCATTACGATGTAATTATCGATAACTCCGATATTGCCGACGAAGGCGTCGCGCTCTATCGTGCGTCCCGTGACAAGCTCGCCGTCCTCCGTGTAAACTCCCGCCGTTATCGAGCGAAGGTGTGACGAGAAGGAGACGACCGCTCCGTAAAGCGTCAGCGGCTCGCCGTACTTCACGTTGTCCGGTACATTATAATAATATCCGTAAATGCCGCGTGTCTCGCCCGCCGTGCCGTGCGCGTACTGAGGCCAGTAGACATTCAGCGCGTAATATATTCTCAGTCCGAAGGACGTGCGTGTGCAGCGCTCGAACTCCGATGCCCAAAGAATAGCGGCGCGCACCGCCCCCTCGGCTGTGTTCGGAATGTCGAGCATGAGCGAATACGCCGCCCTCTCGGTGTTCTCGAGCTCCCACCTGAGGTAGTCAAGCTGCCCCTCGGCGGTCATATAGTCGAGAGAATTTTCCTTACAGTAATTCTTCAGCGCCTCGTAGCGCGGACCGTTCCACATCATCAGTCCGAAGCTGTAAAGGTCGTTGGTGTCCGTCGCGCCCGCCGTCGGATTGAACGAGCACTCTATCATAACGTTTCCCATAATTCCCGCAGCGGCGGCGGGGGTGAGCCTCAGCGTGTCGGTGAGGTACGCGTAAACGGTGTCCTGAACCTTCACCTCACGACTCTGAGTCACGCTCGTCGGTGCCTCGGCAGCCGTGACAGCGGCGGTGGGAATAAGCAGCGCCGCCGCACACAGGGCAGCGCAGAGTCTTGTTTTCAGCATAGCTTGCAGCCTTTCTTTTATCCGCGCCTCGTGCGCGGTGGGTCTCGATTCACACGGCGTGCCGTGCGGCAGTCCGGCGTTCGGCTCACGTGGTGCAGGACATGCACCGGAGCCCTCACTCATTAATGATATCACATCTTTCGCGCAGTGTCAACACGCTTCGCGCAACTGCGGCTGTCGGCGGCGGAGAAATTTTTCCCTCTGTGAGCCGACGGCGGAATAAAGACGCGCTACGCGGGATATAATAGCATTACCGTATCGCTGACCACGCCGGGGCGACATCGGGCGGCACAGCTCGGCTTTGCGACAACGGACAGTCCTTCTTACCTCGCGCGGCGCTCCTTGCGCGGTGGCGGCGGCAGGACTCCGTTGACGCAGGGTCGAGCGAGTCGAAAATTCGGGCGCCTTCGATACTTAAACGCTCGAACGAATATTTATCCGTCGTTTTTTCGGGAGAAATGTCGGGAAATTCTACATTTAGACACATATAAAATATAGCACAGCTAAGTTTTCCACAGGGATTTGAGCCGCTTTTCAACATCTTCCCATGTTGAAAATGTGGAAAACCGAATTTGAAAAGCCCGAATTTATTGAAAAGCACTTGTGATTTCAACACAGGTGTTGAAAACTCATGTTGAAAAGCGGGGAAACTCGGTTGAGTTTTCCAAGCACCTGCGCTGCTTTGCCCTGTTCCGTCACAGTTCGCTAAAATTGATACAATGTAAAAGCATATTACGAATTTTCACCGTGTATATACACGCCGTTTTCGGCAGCGGTCGTTGTTTTTTCGGCGTCCGCCGTGCCGTTACATATGTAAAAAAAGGGAAGGCTCGCGCCTTCCCTTTTCGTCGGAATGTCAGTTTTTTTGCGTTAGAGTCTTGCTCTCACGTCCGCAAGAGCCGACTCGATGCCGCTCTTTTTCTCCTTGTACTTTTCAAGCTTCGTGCGCTCCGCCTCAACGACTGCGGCAGGTGCGCGGGATACGAAGCCCTCGTTCGAGAGCTTGCCCTCGGCACGCTTGATCTCGCCGTCTACTGCGGCAAGCTCGCGCTCGAGACGAGCTGCCTCCGCGGCAAAGTCGACCATATCAGCCAGCGGAATGTAGATAGCCGCGGCGTCGGTGATTATCTGCACCGCGCCCTCGTCGGCATAGGACTCCGCAAGCTCGAAGGACGACGCTCCCGCGAGCTTCTCGAAGAAGACGCCCGTCGACTCGAACGACTCGGGATACTTTGTCACGACGGTGACAGCGGCACGGCGGGACGGAACGACTCCCATCTCGGCACGGCGTGCGCGGATAGCGCGAATTGCGGTGAGCACTCGCTCGAAGGACTCAGCCTCGGCGTCAAAGCGCGGAAGCTCATCGGGCTCGGGATAGCGCTTGAGCATTATCGTGCCCTCCTCGCCCGGCAGTCCGGAGAATATCTCCTCGGTGATGAAGGGCATGAAGGGATGGAGCAGCTTGAGCGTTTCGCGCAGCACGTATGCGAGCACGTTCTGCGATACCTCGCTTCTCTCGGTGCCGCTCATTGCAACGGACGGCTTCGACAGCTCGATATACCAGTCGCAGTAAATATCCCAGATAAAGTCGTAGATAGAGGAGAGCGCGACGCCGATCTCGTAATTGTCGAGGTTCGTCGTGACGGAGGCAACCGTCTCCGCAAAGCGCGTAAGCACCCACTTATCCTCTACTGCGAGTCTGTCTGCCTCCGGCAGGCGTATCTCGTCTATCGTAAGGTTCATCATTACAAAGCGTGCGGCGTTCCACAGCTTGTTCGCGAAGTTACGCGCCGCTTCAATCTTCTCGTCCGAGAAGCGCATATCGTTTCCGGGGCTGTTTCCGGTTCCGAGTGCAAAGCGAAGCGCGTCGGCGCCGTACTTGTCGATGATCTCAAGCGGGTCGATTCCGTTCCCGAGGGACTTTGACATCTTGCGTCCCTGCGCGTCGCGGACGAGTCCGTGAATGAGCAC
>CAYNHY010000155.1:0-3593 GCA_964397225.1 uncultured Ruminococcus sp. | reverse complement strand
TATCGTAGATGTATCCGTCGGGACCGGAGATCGTAACGACCTTACCGCCGAGCTGGTTGATCTTCTGAACAGTACCCCATGCAACGTTACCGAAGCCGGAAACCGCAAAGGTCTTGCCCTCGATGCTCTCGCCGTAGGTCTTCAGCATCTCAACGGTGTAGTAAACCGCACCGTAGCCTGTAGCCTCAGGACGGATAAGAGAGCCGCCGTAGCTTCTGCCCTTACCTGTGAGAACGCCTGTAAACTCGTCACGGAGTCTCTTGTACTGACCGAAGAGGTAACCGATCTCACGTGCGCCGACGCCGATATCACCTGCGGGAACGTCTGTGTTGGGGCCGATATGCTTCTGGAGCTCTGTCATGAAGCTCTGGCAGAAACGCATGACCTCTCCGTCGGACTTACCCTTGGGATCGAAGTCAGAGCCACCCTTACCTCCGCCCATGGGAAGACCCGTGAGGGAGTTCTTGAAGGTCTGCTCGAAGCCGAGGAACTTGATAATACTCTCGTTTACAGAGGGATGGAAGCGGAGACCTCCCTTGTAGGGTCCGATCGCACTGTTAAACTGAATTCTGAAGCCTCTGTTGATCTGCACCTTGCCGTTGTCGTCTACCCACGGTACACGGAACTTAATGATTCTCTCAGGCTCAACGATTGTGTCGATAACTCCCTTTTCGATATATTCGGGATTCTTCTCGACTACGACCTCGAGAGACTGAAGAACCTCCTCTACAGTCTGGTGAAATTCCGTCTCGCCGGGATTTCTCTTGACAACGTCTTCCATGACTTTGTTAAGGTAAGCATTCTTAAAGCTCATAACATTTCCTCCGTAAATTGATTGATTATCTTAATATAAAAAAGATACTATTATTATAGACTCACCTCGCTTCTTTGTCAATACACTGTGGCAAATTTTTTTGAAAAAATATACATCGGCGGCCGTGCTTCGGTGTATATTCGGCGAGCTTATCCGTGAAATATTTGGATAAGCCGTTTCTGCATAAGCACCGTCGCCGCACGGGAATACTCCTCTTGTGATAATCAGTATACAGAGGACTTGAATGTATTATAACAAAGTTGACATCTGCGGTGTAAACACCTCCTCTCTGCCGAGCCTTTCGGACTCTGAAAAGCGTGAGCTTCTGCTGCGTGCGAAGGACGGCGACCGCACGGCTCGAGAGCGGCTGATCGACGGAAATCTCCGACTTGTCCTGAGCATAATAGGTCGCTTTGCCTCGCGGCGCGAATGCTGCGACGACCTGTTCCAGGTTGGCTGCATCGGGCTGATAAAGGCAGTTGATAACTTCAACCTTGAGCTTGACGTGAAGTTTTCGACCTATGCTGTTCCAATGATAATCGGAGAGGTGCGACGTTATCTTCGCGACAATAGCTCGCTTCATGTAACGCGCTCTGTGCGCGACCTTGCGTACAGGGCATTGCAAACGAAGGAGCGTCTGTCGGTCTCTGGCGGTGAGGTGTCGCTCGGTGTAATTGCCGAGCAGCTTGGCGAAAAGGAGAGCGATATAAAAGGCGCACTGGAGGCTATCAGCGAGCCTTTGTCGCTTTATGAGCCTGTGTTTTGCGACGGCGGAGACTCGATATATCTCATGGATCAGCTGAGCGACAGTCGCAGCGGAGACGAGATTTGGCTTGAGAGCATTGCGCTGCGCGAGGCTGTGAAGGGGTTAGGCGAGCGAGAGCGCTCGATAATCAACATGCGCTATTACGGCGGGAAAACGCAGCTTGAAATTGCAGCCGAGATCGGAATATCTCAGGCGCAGGTCTCACGCCTTGAAAAGGGCGCCTTCGAAAGAATACGGAAAAGCATGTGACAGCGTTCGTTTTTCGGGAGCATTTGACGATTTAGGTACAAAAAACGGGCATAGCTATTGATTTCGGCGTCAACAAGTAGTATAATATCATCAGTCGTTTCAAAAATATAAATAACCGAGGTATTTGCAATGCTGACAAAGAAGGAATTTGACATCCTTGCCGCTCTCGAGAAAAATAAAGCTCCCGCCTCTCAGCGTACGCTCGCCACACTTACCGGTATGGCGCTCGGCACGGTGAACAAGACACTCGGTCCTCTCATCGAGCAGGGCTACATTCTCGACAGCACAATAACCGAAAAGGGACTTGAGGCTCTTGAACCCTACAGAGTACGTCGCGCCATATTTATCGCAGCGGGCTTTGGCTCGCGCCTTGTTCCGATAACGCTCAACACCCCGAAGCCGCTCGTTCGCGTTAAGGGACGCCGCATAATCGATTCCCTTCTCGATGCCGTATACGCCGCAGGCATTGAGGAGGTGTACATAGTTCGCGGATATCTCTCCGAGCAGTTCGACCAGCTTCTCTACAAGTATCCGAACATCAAGTTCATCGAGAATCCCTCATATAACGAATCGAACAACATCTCCTCTCTCATGTGCGCGAGATATCTTCTTCAGAACGCGTATGTTCTCGAGGCGGATCTTTATCTTTATAATCCCGAGATTATCGAGAAGTATCAGTATCAGTCGAATTACCTCGGTGTCAAGACCGAGTTGACAGATGACTGGTGCTTCAAGTCAAGATGCGGCTATATCACGAAGCTCTGCATCGGCGGCAAGAACTGTCACCATATGTTCGGAATTTCGTATTGGACCGCCGAGGACGGTGCGAGACTTGCTGGTCACATCAGCGAGGTGTTCAACTCTCCCGGGGGGCATGAGAGATATTGGGATCAGGTAGCGCTCGAGTATCACCTGCCCGAATACAAGATAGCCGTTCGCGAATGCAGCTTTGACGATATTATAGAGATCGACACCTTCAGAGAGCTCAAGGAGCTCGACGAGGCATACGCCGGCTAAATCAGTCTGAATTACAAATGAGCCGAACGACGGCAAAGCACTCCGTCGCTCGGCTCATTATTTATTGTCTCTTACTGCATGTAATTGATGGGCTTGCCGCAAGCAAAGCAGAATTTATCGCCCGGAGTCACCTCAGCGCCGCACGCTGTGCAGCGAAGGCTCGGCGTGCTCTCGGTCGGTGTCAACTCGGCGTGTATCTCATCAAGCCGCCGTCCGCAATTCCAGCAGAAAAGCGTGTCGGGCATAATCTCCGCTCCGCAGCTGCAATGTGCTGCGCTTTCGGAGGTCGCGCTGACTTCATCAGAGACGGCTGCTTCGCCCGACTTCGGTATTTCAGGTCCGTCAAACGGCTTTTCGCTGTCCTTGGACTGCTCTGTATTATCGGATACTTCCGTATCCTCGGTCGGCTCTGCGTTGTCGCACGCAGCCGCGGTCTCGGTCGACTCTACCGAATACGCGTCATTTTCTGACATCTGTACCGTTTCGGGTGTCTCTGATATTTCTTGTGCCTCCGAGGTCGCTAACGGCTGTGCGCCTTCGACCGGATCCTTTTCTGCTCTGTTTTCCGGCTGTACCTCTGCGGGCTTCTCAACAATTTCTGCCGCAAGTCTTCTTCCGCAGTTCCAGCAGAAAAGCATTCCGTCCTCGATATCAGCACCGCACTCGCAGTGAGGAGCCAAGGTAACCGACGCTTCACCTGTCGTCGCGGCGGGAGCTACATTCTCCTCGGCGGAGCAGGCGCAGCAC
>CAYNHY010000154.1:0-3605 GCA_964397225.1 uncultured Ruminococcus sp. | reverse complement strand
AGGGCATCAACCCCGATGAGTGCGTTGCTATCGGCGCAGCTATCCAGGGCGGCGTCCTCGGCGGCGACGTTAAGGATCTCCTCCTTCTCGACGTAACTCCGCTTTCTCTCGGTATTGAGACTCTTGGTGGCGTATTCAACCGCATCATCGACAGAAATACAACGATCCCCGTAAAGAAGAGCCAGGTCTACTCCACGGCTGCCGACGGACAGACCTCCGTTGAGATCCACGTCCTCCAGGGTGAGCGTGAGATGGCAGCAGGTAATACGACTCTCGGTCGCTTCAACCTAGACGGAATCACACCCGCTCCGCGCGGTGTACCGCAGATCGAGGTAACCTTCGACATCGACGCCAACGGTATCGTTAACGTAAGTGCGACAGACAAGGGCACGGGTAAGGAGCAGCACATCACCATCACTTCCTCCACCAACATGTCCCAGGAGGACATCGATAAGGCAGTTCACGAGGCTGAGAAGTTTGCAGAGGCAGACAAGAAGCAGAAGGAAGCCATCGACGTCAAGAACCAGGCCGAGAACATGATCTATCAGAGCGAGAAGTCGCTCGGCGAGCTCGGCGATAAGGTCACAGAGGACGAGAAGGGCACAGTTCGTGCAGCTATCGATAAGCTCCGTGAGACGGTAAAGGGCGATGACATCGAGGCTATCAAGGCTGATACGAAGGCTCTTGAGGAGGCATTCTATCCCCTCGCTCAGAAGATCTACGCAGATGCTCAGAGCACTCAGGGCGCCGGCATGGGTCAGGATCCGAATGCAGCAGCAGGCGGCGCAGACGGCACTTACTACAGCGCGGATTTTGAGGATAAGAGCGAAAACTGACCGTAATTTCCTATAAAAAGCCGAATATGGGCGGGGATGAATCTCTCCGCCCATTTGCAGGTATTTTACCCCGAAGCAAAAGACGGAAATATACGGCAAACGAAAGGACTGCGCTTAGAAAATGGCAGAAAAACGCGACTATTACGAGGTGCTCGGCGTATCGAAGGAAGCGTCGGCAGATGAGATAAAGAAGGCATACAGAAAGCTCGCCAAGAAGTATCACCCCGATATGAATCCGGGTAACGCCGAGGCGGAGCAGAAGTTTAAGGAAGCGAACGAGGCATACGACGTCCTGTCCGACAGCGATAAGAAGGCGAAGTACGATGCTTACGGTCACGCCGCGTTTGATCCCGCAGCAGGCGGCGGTGCGGGAGGCGGCTTCGGTGGCTTCGGCGGCTTCGGAGACGTTGACCTCGGGGATATATTCTCGAGCTTCTTCGGAGGCGGCTCGTCGGGCTCTTCAAGAAGAAACGGTCCGATGCGCGGCGAGGATATCAATGTCCGCGTTACACTCAGCTTCGAGGAGGCGGTCTTCGGAGTTAAGAAGGAGATTTCATACAACCGCGTACAGAAGTGCTCCGATTGCGGCGGATCGGGAGCCGAAAAGGGAAGCACTCCGAAGACCTGCTCAGCATGCGGAGGCAGCGGTCAGGTCAGAGTTCAACAGAGAACACCACTCGGCTTCATGCAGAGCACAAAGCAGTGTGATGCATGCCACGGACGCGGTAAGATAATCGAAAAGCCCTGCTCCGGCTGCCGCGGCACGGGATATGTCAAGGTGACAAAGAAGCTCGATGTCAATATTCCCGCCGGAATCGACGACGGACGTGTTGTCGCACTTCGCGGTCAGGGAAGCGACGGCAGAAACGGAGGCCCCGCCGGCGACCTTAACATAATCGTCAGTGTCCGTCCGCATTCGGTATTCGAGCGAGACGGCTACGACATATACTGCGAGGTTCCGATTACCTATGCTGAGGCAACACTCGGTGCCGAGATCGAGATACCGACGCTCGAGGGCAAGCAGAAATATACGATACCCGAGGGAACGCAGACGGGCACGACCTTCACGCTGAAGCAGAAGGGAGTTCAGTATGTCAACTCCAAGGCAAGGGGAGACCTGCACTTCACGGTAACCGTTGAGGTTCCGAAGAATCTGTCATCAGAGCAGAAGGAGCTGCTTCGTAAATTTGCAGAATCCTGCGGCGAGAGCAACTACACACGCCGCACGAAGTTCTTCAAGAAGTTCTTCAAATAAAACCCCGCAAATAAAATTATAAAGGGTAGAATCCGAAAATGGAAAACAACACAAGGTGGATAAAAATTACGGCAGAGTGCCCGACCGAGGAGCTTGACACGGTCTGCTCGGTAATGTGCATGGTCAACAGCGGTCTGATGATCGAGGATTATTCCGACATTGATACGATGCTCGACGGCGTGTACGGAGACCTCATCGACGAGAGCCTTCTTAAAGCCGACAGAACACGTGCGGCTGTCTCGATATTCGTTTCCGAGTCGTCCTCTCCCGCCGAGAGCGAATACCTTTTGAAGGCGCGCTTTGAGGAGCTCGGACTTCACGCGACACTGTCGCACGACAGCGTCTGCGAGGAGGACTGGGCGGACTCTTGGAAGAAATATTTTAAGCCGATACGCACGGGACGCCGCATTGTTATCGTTCCCGTATGGGAAAAATACGATGCCTCCGCCGGCGATATCACCGTTCTCATCGATCCCGGAATGGCATTTGGCACCGGAACGCACGAGACGACACGTCTCTGCGCTGCGCTGCTTGAGGATTACGTGACGGACGGATGCCGCATGCTCGACGTCGGCTGCGGCTCGGGAATACTTGCCGTGTGCGCTTCGAAGCTCGGTGCGACCTATTGCTATGCCTGCGACATCGACCCGTATGCGGTCAAGGTGGCACGCGAGAACTGCGAGCTCAATAATACGTCAAACATTACCTGCGAGGTCTCGGATCTTGTCGGAAAGCTCGACGGAGATACGGAGCGCTTCGACGTTGCAACGGTAAATATCGTAGCAGACGTAATAATTCGCCTGGCGCCCGATATCGGACGCTTCCTGAAGGACGACGCTACGCTTATAGTTTCCGGCATAATCAGTGAGAGAGCAGAGGAGACGCTGACCGCTCTCCGCGCAGCAGGCTTCGAGGTCAAGAACGATATGCTCGAAAACGGATGGTACGCCGCGGCGCTCAAGAAGGCGTGAGGCGGTAAATGAATTAACGTAGGAAAGGACGGTCCTTAAAATGCATCTGCAGGAATCAGGGCAAATGTATCTGGAAACTATCTATATCCTTACGCAAAAGCGGCAGGACGTGCGCTCGATCGATGTTTGCGAATACATGGGGTATTCGAAGCCGAGCGTCAGCCGGGCTGTCGGGCTTCTGAAAAACGGCGGCTTTCTGAACGTTGACTCGGACGGCTTTCTTACGCTGACCGACGCAGGACGCGAGGTGGCGGAGAAAATGTACGAGAGGCACAATATAATTTCCGGCCTGCTCGTGCGGCTCGGCGTCGATAAGGCTATTGCAACAGAGGACGCCTGCAAGATCGAGCACGTGATCAGCGACGAGTCCTTCAGCGCGATCAAGGGCTATTTCGAAGGACTTTGAGAAAAGCAAAGCATCTGACGGCACTTCGTTAGTACGGGGTGCCGCCTTTTTTTGCCGCACACCAAAGAAAAAGGCACCTCGGAAATGATGAGGTGCCATAACGAAGGTTTTGAAAATGAGTGGTAAAGACAATTGGT
>CAYNHY010000153.1:0-3645 GCA_964397225.1 uncultured Ruminococcus sp. | reverse complement strand
CCCGCAACACCCATAACGACTGCATTGATCTGGTGAGAGACCTGACTGATGCTGCCTGAGAACTGCTTTGTGATATTGAGGAACGGCACGACAATGCTGATGCCGAAGGGGATGGAGCTCAGTCCGACGTTCGGTATTTTCGCGACCATGAGCACTCCGCCTGCAATTGCAACTATAACGTACAGCACGTTACCGATGTTATTAAGCACAGGACCGAGAATGTTGGCGTATCTGTTCGCGCGCTCGCTCTCGCGGTAGAGCTCATCGTTTATCGCGTCGAAATCCGCGCGGCTGGCGTCCTCGTGGCAGAACACCTTAATGACCTTCTGTCCGTTCATCATCTCCTCGGCAAAGCCCTCTGCCTTACCGACGGCTTTCTGCTGACGAACGAAATACTTCGCCGAGCCTCCGCCGATCTTCTTTGTAACGACGGTCATAACGGCAACTCCGCAGACAACGACAAGCGTCATCCACACGCTGAAATATATCATAATGGAAAGCAGCGTAACTACGGTGATGCCGGAAATGAGCAGCTGCGGCAGACACTGCGATATAAACTGACGGAGGGTATCGATATCGTTGGTGTAGGTACTCATGATATCGCCGTGGTTGTTTGTATCGAAGAACTTCACGGGGAGCGTCTGCATGCGGTCGAACATCCTGCGGCGAAGCTTTTCGAGCGTTCCCTGCGTGATTATCGCCATAAGCTGGTTATAAATTATACCGGACGACAGTGAGATCACGTAGAACACTATAAGAACGCCGACAAGGGAAAATATGCGTCCCGAAGCAGACGACCATTCATGCGCGCCGTCGGCTGCCTGCTCTATGACCTCGATCACCTTCTGCATGAAAACAGAAGGCACAGCGCTTACAAGTGCATTGAGCACAACGCAGATAAGCGTTATGGGAAGCATTACCGGATAGAACGAACAGAGCATTTTGAGTAAACGCTTGATCGTGCCCTTTCTTGCTTTAACGGGTGCTCCGTGCGGTGCATTCGGCATTCTCTTATTCATTGTCAGCACCTGCCTTATTCTGAGATGTATATATCTCGCGGTAAATATCGCTGTCGCGAAGGAGCTCCTCGTGAGTTCCCGCGCTGACGATGCGTCCGCCATCCATGATAAGTATCTTGTCAGCGTCCTCAACGGAGGCTGTGCGCTGCGCGATAATTATCTTGGTCGTTGAAGGGATATACTTACGCATCGCGCTGCGGATGGATGCGTCCGTTCGTGTATCGACAGCACTCGTGGAGTCGTCGAGGATAAGTATCTTCGGGCGCTTGAGAAGCGCACGTGCGATACAAAGTCTCTGCTTCTGACCGCCGGAGAGGTTGGCACCCGCCTGCTCGATATAGGTGTCATAGCCCTGCGGGAAGGTGTCGATGAATTCGTCGGCGTGAGACAGATGGCATGCCTCGCGCATCTGCTCGTCGGTGGCGTCCTTGTCGCCCCAGCGAAGGTTGTCCTTTATCGTTCCCGAGAAGAGGATGTTCTTCTGAAGCACGACGGCAACATTGTCGCGCAGCACCTCAAGGTCATACTCGCGAACATCGCGTCCGCCGACCCTTACCGTACCCTCGGTCGCGTCGTAAAGGCGCGAGATCAGCTGAATAAGCGTGGACTTTGACGAGCCTGTGCCGCCGATGATACCTACGGTCTCACCTGACTTAATCTTAAGGTTGATATTCGACAGCGCCATACGCTCCGCCTTCTCGGAATAACGGAAGCTTACGTTATCAAATTCGATAGAGCCGTCTGCGACCTGTGTTACCGCATTCTCGGGCGAAACGATGGTGGGACGCTCCTCGATGACCTCGGCAATACGCTTTGAGGACTCTGCTGCCATTGTAATCATTACGAATATCATGCTGAGCATCATAAGGCTCGAGAGCATCATGAAGCTGTAGGTAAGCAGTGCCGACATCTTTCCGACATTGAGTGCGGTACCGGAGGTCGTAATTACAAGGTACGAGCCGAAGGTCAGCACGAATACCATAACGCAGTACATGCAGAACTGCATAAGCGGATTATTGAAGGCAAGAATGCGCTCTGCGCGAGTGAAGTCGCGACAAACGTCTCCTGCGGCATAGCCGAATTTCTCCGACTCATGCTGCTCACGGACGAAGGACTTGACAACACGGATACCCTTGATATTCTCCTGTATCGAGTTGTTGAGCGCATCGTACTTTTTAAACACCTTGCGGAACAGCGGCATTGTCTTTCTTATGACAAGATAAAGTCCGCAGCCGAGCACGGGAATGACGAACACAAAGATGAACGCCATTTTTCCGCCCATTCTGAACGCCATAAAGAATGCGAATACCAGCATGAACGGTGCTCTGATCGCTGTACGAATGAGCATCATAAACGCCTGCTGAACATTCATTACGTCTGTCGTGAGTCGCGTTACAAGCGACGAGGTCGAGAATTTATCGATGTTTTCAAACGAGAAGTTCTGGATGCTGTCGAACATATCGTGCCTCATATTGCGCGCAAAGCCGCAGGACGCCTTTGCACAGGTCATTCCGGCAAGCATACCGAAGGTGAGCGAGAATATCGCCATTACGACGAGAAGTCCTCCGTACTTAAGTATGACCGAAAGCTCGCAGCCCTCAGAGATGTTATTGACAAGCTCGGCTACGATAAACGGTATGATACATTCGAGAACGACCTCTCCCGACACAAGTAGCGGCGTAGCTATTGTCGCCCGCTTAAACTCGCGCACACAGTTTTTCAGTGTCTTTATCAAGGTTATCACCATTCCTTCCATTTACAAGTTTTACAGATAATTATAGCAAAATTTCATGTTCAAGTCAAGCAAAGCTTGTCCATGCAACTACATTCGTCAAAAAAAGCGAAGCAAGCACGGCACGGGCGCCTGATTATGACGCCCGTACAGTTTTTTGTGTTTCAGATCTGCTCCGCCGTTCGTTTCTTCGGCAAATACCTTCTTCTGACCCTTCTGTAGCAGATATAATGTACTGACGCCGTTATTATCCACGACACGGTATACGACAGATAGAGTGACTCCGGTGAGTGATAAATAAAGCGGAACACCGTGAATATCCAGATAAGTCTGACTCCGCACACACCGACTATCGACACTATCATCGGCATCCAGGGAGAGCCCATTCCGCGAAGCGCGCCGACGAGTACATCCATCATTCCGCACAGGAAATACGTTGTGCTTATAACGGCAAGCCTGCGCGTGCCGTTGTCGATTATCTGCTGCGGCGTTACCGTGCTCTCGACTGACGAGCTTGCGGTGTAAAGCGCGAGGATATCCTCGCCGAAGATATAAAGAAGTCCGCCGAGCACAAGTCCGATTATGATAACGAGCACCATGCAGGTGCGGAATATCTTAGGCAGACGCTCGTACTTTCCCGCGCCGATATTCTGCGAGGTGAATGAGAGACAGGTATGGTGCATTGCGTTCATTGCAACGTACACAAAGCCCTCCGCATTGGCGGCAGCCGAGTTTCCGGACATGACCGGCGAGCCGAAGGAATTGATCGACGACTGGATTATGATATTCGAAAGTGAGAATATCGAGCCCTGCACTCCTGCGGGGATACCGTGGCGGAGCATTGCCGCAAACTTGTCGCGGTAGATGCGTATCCGACGAAGCTCGAGCTTATAC
>CAYNHY010000152.1:0-3694 GCA_964397225.1 uncultured Ruminococcus sp. | reverse complement strand
GGTCATCGGTGAAGATATCTGTCATTATGGGAATATATAACTGTGAGTCGACGCTCGGAGAAGCGATAGCTTCTGTTTTGGCGCAGAGCACCGATGACTGGGAGCTTATAATGTGCGACGACGGCTCAAGTGACGCGACGCGCTCCGTCGCCGAGGACTACGTCCGCCGCTATCCCGAAAAGCTGCGCCTTTTGATAAACGAAAAAAACATGGGGCTGAACGTGACGCTGAACCGCTGCCTTGCGGCGGCGACCGGCGAGTATATCGCCCGCATGGACGGAGACGACCTTTCGCTCCCGACACGCCTTGAAACGGAGGCGGCGTTCCTTGACGCGAATGATAAATACGCCATTGTCAGCACGCCGATGATATTCTTCGACGAGAACGGCGATTGGGGCAGAAGCTGCGCGATAAGTGAGCCGACACCGCGCGATTTTATAAAGCACAGTCCCGTTCACTGCCACGCTCCCTGCATGATACGCCGAGAGGCTTATCTTGCGGTCGGCGGCTACACAGAGGAGCGGCGAATGCTCCGCTTTGAGGACGTAAACCTCTGGTACAAGCTTTACGGTGCGGGCTACAGAGGCTATAATTTGGATACTCCGCTTTACAAAATGAGAGACGGTCGGGACGCCGCGCAAAGACGCACGCTTCGCTCGCGAATGAACGGAGTTTACGTGACCTACAAGGGCTTTGGGCAGCTCGGCTTCCCGTGGTATATGTACGGCTATGTCGCCGTTGATTTTATAAAGCATTTCATAAAGGGCGTCATGCCCGAGGGGCTGTATATGAAATTTCACAAGAAAACCGTAAGAAGGTGGTGACCGAGGTGAAAAAGGTAAGCGTTATTATTCCCGTGTACAATGTGGAAAAATATCTCCGCGAGTGCGTCGAGAGTGTGCTTGCACAGACCTACGAAAACATCGAGGTTATCCTCGTCGACGACGGAAGCCCCGACGGCTGTCCCGCCATCTGCGACGAATACGCCGCGCGCGACGAGAGAGTGCGCGTTATCCATCAGGAAAACAGGGGAGTTGCTGTTGCAAGGAATGCGGGACTCGAAATCGCGAGCGGCGAATATTTGGCTTTTGCCGATCCTGACGACGTGTGTTCTCCGGTGATGTATGAGGCTCTTGTTACGGCGCTCGAGGAAGAAAACGCAGACATGGCGATGTGCGAATATGCCAGAGACTTATCGAGACTTGACAAAAGTGATGCTCCGCGTAGCAAGAGACATTTGTTTTCATCCTACGACGACCTGATTTCGGTATTGACGAATGCTCCGAACATTCGCGATATAACGTGGAGCGGTATATATGTTTGGGACAAGCTTTACAAAAGAGAGCTGGTCATTCACAAATTCAACTCTGAATACCTGATGTCAGAGGACAATGATTTCAACAGACATTATATACGCGCATGCAAGAAAGCTGTTGTGATCCCGCGTGCTTTTTATCTTTACAGAGAAAATGAAGACAGTATTCTCGGTAAATATAACGGATCAAAGTTAGAGAATAGCTCCATTATAAAAGGAATATCAAATGCTTCGGCTTGGTTAGATATTATGAATGATGCTGAAGAGAGAGCGAAAAGCGAGAGCGTTCGCGAATATCTTCGAGCAAGAGCCGCATATACCGCTCACGGCATGCTATGGCGTGCATATGCCGCGCACCTCGAATCGGAGCACGAAGACTTCGTTTGCGACTCGCGACGGCTCATCAAAGAGCACTCGTCGTGTATTTTCCGCGACAAGGCTACATATTCGCTATTTATTCGCACGATGTGCGCCCTGTGCTCCCACGCCTTCGCTATATGGAAGCTTGCCGCACGCCTCTACGGAGTAGTGCGTATGAGGGGGCGCAGGTGACATGACGAAAATACTGTTTCTCATTCACGACCTCGGACACGGCGGCGCGGAAAAGGTTCTCGTGAACCTCGTGAACAACATGGACAGGTCAAAATTCGATATAACCGTCGCAACACTTTTCGGCGGCGGCGTGAACGAGCAGTTTCTGGCACCTCACATAAAGCACTACAGCGTCTTTCCGAGAGCTTTCCCCGGGAACAGCCGCCTGATGAAGCTTTTTTCGCCCCGCGCACTGCACAGGCTTTGCGTGAGAGGTCACTACGACATCGAAGTCTCGTATCTTGAGGGACCGACTGCCCGCGTCATAAGCGGCAGCACCTGCCCCGACACGCGCCTTATATCGTGGATACACATAGAACAGCACACGATGAAAGTCGCCGCGTCATCCTTCAGAAGCGCAAAGGAGGCTGAGCGGTGCTACGCTCGCTTTGACGAGACAGTCTGCGTCTCCGAGAGCGTGAAGGACGACTTTATGTCACTGTTCAAAACGGTCAAGCCCTGCCGAGTGCTGTATAATACGGTAGAGTCCGACAAAATTCGCCGTGCGGCGGAGGAGAGCATAGATATCCCGCTCGAGCGCGACAGCCTTTGCGCCGTCGCTGTCGGCAAGCTTACGCCGAATAAGGGCTGTATGCGCCTGCTCGAGATAGCGCGCCGAATGAAGCGCGACGGGATGGGAATGCATCTGTATTTTCTCGGCACCGGTCCGCTCGAGGGCGATATGCGCCGATTTATCGAGAAGCATGACCTCGAAGACTCCGTGACGCTGCTCGGCTACAGCACGAATCCGTATAAATACGTCGCGCGGTGCGACCTTTTCGTGTGCGCGAGCTTCAAGGAGGGCTTCTCGACAGCCGCCGTCGAGGCACTGATCGTCGGAACTCCGGTGTGTACGGTCGAGGTCAGCGGAATGCGCGAAATGCTCGCCGACGGCGAGTACGGCATGATAGTCGACAACGACGAGGACTCCCTCGAGAGAGCCTTGCGAGCACTTGCAACGGATCGCGCACTGCTCGAGCACTACCGCGAGCGCGCCGCTGCCCGCGGAGCATCGTTTTCAACGGAAAACACGGTTCGCGCCGTCGAAGAAATGCTTTCTGAGAACGGTGAAAGGTGTGAGAGCCATGAGTGAAGTGACAGTATCGGTCATCGTGCCGGTGTACAACCTGGAGAGGGAGATATCCCGCTGCCTCGACAGCATAATCGCGCAAACGCACAAGAACCTGCAGATAATAGTAATAGACGACGGCTCAAGCGACAGAAGCCCCGAGATAATAGATGCCTACGCTGCACGCAACGAGAGAATCGAAGTCGTCCACCGCGAAAATGGTGGAGTCACCTCCGCTCGGCTTGCGGGGCTTGAAAGAATGCGCGGAGAGTGGTTTGGCTTTGTAGACGGAGACGATGAGATAGAGTCCGATATGTACGAGCGACTGCTTGCCAATGCCGTGAAATTCGGTGCGGACATATCGCACTGCGGATATCAGATGCTGTTTTCGGACGGACGAATAAGTCGTTTTCATGGCACAGGTGAGATTAACATACATGATCGAGTGACCGCTGTAAAGGAGCTTTTGTCCGGTGCGAAAATTGAGCCGGGGCTGTGCAACAAGCTGTTCAGCAAAAGACTTTTGCAAGCTCTTCTTCAAAATGACATACCGCGAGACATTCGCATAAACGAAGACTTGCTCATGAATTATCGCCTGTTTTCGGCCTCAAAGCTGAGCGTGTTTGAGGATGTGTGTCTGTATCACTACATCGTTCGGCATTCCTCGGCTTCGCGTGCGGGGATAAATAAAAATAAAATTTACGATCCGATAAGGGTAA
>CAYNHY010000151.1:0-3744 GCA_964397225.1 uncultured Ruminococcus sp. | reverse complement strand
GCCCGAACCACGCCCCGTACAGCCCGCCGCGTCGGCGCACAATCTGCCCGGCGTGTCCTACGGAAGGCTTTACTCGATTTTTCTCGGGCTTCGTGCTCTTGCATGCAAGAGACGCGAAATCCCCCCCGCCGAATCGGCGGTTAACGTATGGCGTTGCGGCTGCGGACGGAGCAGCGACGCCGATTTTTGAAACTTTTCCGTGTTTTCCGCAGGTTTTCAACACCCTATTGAAAACCATGTTGAAAACTATTGAAAACCATGTTGACTTCCGAGGAAAACCTCCCCCGCAGGCTCGATTTTCCGCCGAGCGGCGCTGACTTTTCCGCCTTTGACTTTCCCCGCACGGAAAACTCCGTCCCCTGTCGAAAGGCGCCTCACGGCGTCCGGCGGCTCCGCTTTTCAACGACGCCGTTTCCAATGTTGATTTCCCGTTTTTCTCCGTCCGCGACGCTTTTCTCCCCTTTTTCACCCGATTTTGCCCGTCTCGAGAGCCAACCTTTGATATCCACATTCTTTCAAGTGCTCACCAACAGGCTCCGCTCGAACTTCTCACACCCCGAGTTTCCCCGCCGTTCGGGGCTCCGCGGGACTTTTCAACAGTTTCCCCTCCCCCTACTTCTACTGCTACTAAGCTTATCTATTCTTTTATATATCTATTCTTTACTTTATATAAAGCGCGCGTGAGTTGCCTCCGCCGCTCGGAAAGGATCTACAATGAAGGCTACCTTCGATAAGGCACAGCTGCTTGCCGCTATCGGCCCCGCCGCCGGTATCTCCCAGATCAAAAACACCCTCACCACGATTGAAGGCCTCCTCTTCGAGTGTCCCCCGGATCCCAAAATGGGCTCCTTCGATTCGGACGGCTCCGATATGTGCCGCATTTCCGCCTTCGACCTCGAGAAGGGCCTGAGAACCACTCTCCCCTGTACGGTACACCGCGAGGGAAAATACGTTATCTCCGGCTCAAAGATCCTTCAGATCGTTCGCGCACTGCCCGACGGCGAGATCACCGTCGATATCGACGAGTCACTCCGCGCCGTAATTTCCGGCACCTCCGGCAGCTTCGAGATTTCCGTCGCTCCCGGCGAGGACTTCCCGACAATGCCCATGTTCAAGGGCGACCGTCGCTACACCTTCCCTCAGCATAAGCTGCGCCGCATGATCTCCGAGACGATATTCTCCGCCGCTCAGAACGACCAGCGCGTCGCGCTCAACGGCGAGCTGTTAAAGCTAGAGGGAGGACGCATGACCGTCGTTGCCTGCGACAGCAACCGCCTGTCCTGCACGACCGACGTGACCGACGCCGACGTCCCCGACTGCGAGATCATCATCCCCGGAAAGTTCCTTACCGAGCTGCTTCGCATGATCCGCGACACCGAGGACGAGTGCGAGATGATAATCGGTAACAAGCACATTATATTTAAGATAGATTCCATCTACTTCTTCTGCCGCATGATCGAGAGTAAATATATGGATTACTCCCGCGTGCTGCCTCGCTCCTTCGAGACCGAGCTGTACGTCAACGCAGCAGAGCTTCGCGGAGCGCTCGAGAGAGCGGCAATTATCAGCGAGGACAAGCTCGGCGGTAACAGCAAGGCTCAGGTCAAGCTCGCCGTTTCCGATAATAAGATAGACCTGTCCGCGGTCTCCACGAGCGGAAGCATCTACGAGACCGTCTCAGCCGCCGTGACGGGCGACGAGCTCACGATAGGGTTTAACTGCCGCTACCTCCTTGACGCGCTCAGAGCGATTCCCTCGAGCGTTGAGACGCTGCGTATAGGCTTCAACGGTCCGCACAAGGGAATATGCATCGAGCCGGCGTGCGGCAGCAGCTTTGTAGCGCTTGCGGACGCGAGAGGCGCCGCTGAGCACGCCGAGCAGAGCGAGAAGGGCGAGGACTTCCTCCACTTCATAATGCCGCGCAGGCTGAATGGCTGATGCTGATACACATAGGAAACGGGTACCTTGTCCGAGAGAGAGACGTTGTGGGGATATTCGACCTCGACGGCGAGGTAACGGGTGAGGCGACCGGCGACCTGCTTCGCCGAGTGCAGGCGGAGGGAAAATGCGAGTCCGCGGTGCTCGACCTGCCGCGCAGCTTCGTCCTGACGGACGAGGGCGGGGAGGAGAAGGTAATACTGTCGCACATATCGTCAAGCTCCCTTGCTGCAAGGGATAAAGGGTATTGAGCGCCGCGTGAGGCTGCGCCGCCCCCCTCGAGACCGCCTTGCAATTACAATATTACTATTCGCAACACACCCGGCGTGCCCTACTGAAGGCTTTAATCAATTTTTAACGGGCTTCGTACTCTTGCATGAAAGAGCACGAAGTCGGAAATTTGTGGGGTGTCCGCGCTTGCGCGTGTAACGCGCCGAGTCGCGATGCCGCACTCTTGCAAGCAAGAGGCGCGAAACTCCCCCCACGCGCGCGAGAGCGCGCTACTTTACCTTGCGTTCGCAGAACGCGCAGAAAGGATCGTATTTATATCATGGATGACATCACAAAAAATGACGCACAGAATTATGACGAAAGTCAAATTCAGGTGCTTGAAGGACTCGAGGCGGTAAGAAAGCGCCCAGGTATGTATATCGGTACGACCTCCGTCCGCGGTCTGCATCACCTCGTTTACGAGATCGTCGATAACTCCATCGACGAGGCTATGGCGGGTCGCTGCGACGAAATCACCGTCGTGCTTTACCCCGACGGCTCGGTCTCCGTCGAGGATAACGGTCACGGCGTACCCTCGGAAATGCACCACAAAATGAATAAGTCCGCCATGGAGGTCGTATTCTCCGTCCTCCACGCGGGAGGAAAATTCGGCGGCAGCGGGTACAAAATTTCCGGCGGCCTCCACGGCGTCGGCGCCTCCGTCGTTAACGCCCTGTCCGAGTGGTTCGAGGTCGATAACTGCTATAACGGCAAGCGCTATACCATGCGCTTCGAGCGAGGCAAGACGACCCGCCCCTTCGCCTGCATCGGCGACTCCGAGGGACGCCACGGACTTTTCGTCCGCTTTAAGCCCGACCCGGAAATTTTCACCGATACAACCGAGTTCGATATCTCGATGCTCCTGACCCGCCTCCGCGAGCAGGCATTCCTTAACGCGGGCATCCGCATTATAATCAAGGATCGCCGCACTACGGTCGAGTCCGAGCACACGCTCGGCGAGAACGACGGGGACCTCGTAAGACTCCTCGACGCCGCCGAGGCAGAGCAGCGCGAAAACGACACGACGCCAGACGAATTCGATGTCCTCACCGAGAACGAGCGCGAGGTCGAGAAAATGCAGGCGGACAGCCCCGAGGGCTCGGAATACCTCGAGGACGGCTTTAAGGTCTACGACCTCATGTACGAGGGCGGTATCAAGTCCTTCGTCTCTCACCTCAATCAGTCAAAGCACGCAGGCCTCATTCACCCCGAGGTCATATACATGAAGGCGCAGAAGGGCGATATCACCGCCGAGGTCGCCATGCAGTATAACGACAGCTACAACGAGACCATCGTTACCTTCGCGAATAATATGTCCACCATCGACGGCGGTACGCACGAGACCGGCTTTAAGTCCGCCATCACCAAGGTGCTCAACGATTATGCCCGCCGCAGCGGCGCTCTCAAGGATTCCGATAAGAACCTCACCGGCGAGGACGCCCGCGAGGGTCTGTGCGCCGTCGTCTCCGTCAAGCTCCCCGACGCCCAGTTCGAGAGCCAGACCAAGGCGAAGCTCGGTAACTCCGAGGTGCGTAC
>CAYNHY010000150.1:0-3838 GCA_964397225.1 uncultured Ruminococcus sp. | reverse complement strand
GATATGGACGGCAGAATAGAAATGATAATCGACGGCGGCGACTGCGACATCGGAGTCGAGTCGACGGTCATTACCCTTGTCGGCGGAGGCTGTACGGTGCTTCGTCCGGGAGCTGTGACCGAAAATGAGCTTTCCACGCTTTGCGAGCAGGTGAGTGTCGACCGCGCGGTATGTACGCCGTCTCTCGCGGGAGAGCATCCGGGCTCGCCCGGCATGAAATACAAGCACTATTCGCCGAACGCTGAGGTCGTGCTTGTCGACGCCGCCATGTCGGCATTTGTCGAATATGTTAATTCAAACGCCACAGCGCGCGACGGCGTGTTTGCCTCGCGTGAGGATAGCCCGCGCTTTGCTTGCCGCGTTCTCGTAACGGGCGAGCACGGAAGCGCCGCAGAGCAGAACCACAGTCTGTATTCGCTTCTTCGCTACGCCGATGAGCTTGAGCTTGAGAGGGTGTATGTTAAATGCCCCGCGCAAGCCGGAGAGGAGCTTGCGCTCTTTAACAGACTCATTCGCGCCGCAGCGGGAAAGATAACAAGACCGTAATAACTTACGAAAAGGTACGGAAAGGACAATATGGCAAGAAAGAAAAAGATCGCCGAGACGAGCGAATATACCGAAGCGTACATCCGTGATCAGGAGATCACAAGCACCATAGAAAAAAACTATATGCCCTATGTAATGACGGTTATAGTTTCACGCGCCATTCCGGAGATCGACGGCTTTAAGCCTTCGCACAGAAAGCTGCTTTATACCATGTATAAGATGGGGCTGCTCACCGGAGCACGCACGAAAAGTGCGAATGTCGTGGGTCAGACCATGCGACTCAATCCTCACGGAGACGCCGCAATTTACGAGACGCTTGTGCGTCTGACGCGCGGTAACGAGGCACTGCTCCATCCGTTTATCGATTCGAAGGGAAGCTTTGGAAAGCAGTACAGCCGAGATATGGCTTACGCCGCTTCGCGATACACCGAGGTAAAGCTCGACCCGTTCTGCGCCGAAATATTCTCGGGCATCGACAAAAACGCCGTCGACATGATACCGAACTACGACAACACGATGAAGGAGCCCGCGCTCCTTCCGACGACCTTCCCGAACGTGCTCGTTTCGCCGAATACGGGAATCGCCGTCGGCATGGCGTCGTCGATATGCTCGTTCAACCTCGGCGAGATCTGCGACGGAACGATAGCGCTGCTCAAGAATCCGAAGACCTCGACGGATAAGCTGCTCGAGCTTATCAAGGCACCCGACTTCTCCGGAGGCGCTTTGCTTATTTACGACCGCGAGCAGCTGAAGAAGATCTACGAGACCGGAAACGGCTCGGTCAAGCTTCGCGCGCGGTACAATTACGATAAGAAAAACTCGTGTATCGAGATACTTCAGATACCGTATTCCACATCAATAGAGGCTATCCTCGGCAAGATAACCGATCTTGTCAAGGAGGGGAAGCTCCGCGAGATAACCGATTTCCGCGACGAGATCGACCTCAACGGCTTTAAGCTCACGCTCGACGTGAAGCGCGGCTGCGACCCCGATCGTCTCATGGCAAAGCTTTATAAGCTCACGCCGCTCGAGGATCGCTTCGCGTGCAATTTCAATATTCTCGTTGACGGTGAGCCGAAGCTCCTCGGCATCGCCGGAATACTCAACGAGTGGATACGCTTCCGCGTGTCCTGCCTCAGACGCGAGCTGACCTTCGAGCTTGGGAAAAAGCGAGACAAGATGCACCTGCTCCGCGCACTCGGCAAGATACTTCTCGATATCGACAAGGCTATCGCCATCGTTCGCGAGACCGAGCGCGAGGCTGATGTCGTCCCGCGACTGATGGACGGCTTCAGGATCGACCGCACGCAGGCTGAGTACATTGCGGAGATTAAGCTTCGCCACCTGAACCGCGAATATATTATCGAGCGGATCAAGGAGATAGAGAGCCTGGGAGCGGAGATCGCAGAGCTCGAGGAGACCGTCGCCGACGAGCTCAAGCTTAAGGCACGCATCATCGAGCAGCTCCGCGATATTAAAAAGCGCTATGCGAAGCCGCGCCGCACGCAGCTTATCTACGCCGATGACCTTGAGGAGGCAGACGAGCTCGAGAGCGTCGAGAATTACAACGTGCGCGTTGTTCTCACCCGCGACGGATATTTCAAGAAAACGACCTACCAGTCGCTTCGCGGTGCGGACGAGCAGAGGCTGAAGGACGGCGACGAGATACTGAACAGCGAGGACACCGAAAACATAACGGAGCTCATGTTCATTTCCGACCGTGCGAAGGCATATAAGGTCAAGGCGGACGATTTCGAGCCGGTCAAGGCCTCGGCGCTCGGCGAATTCCTCCCTGCAAGGCTCGGCTTTGCAGACGACGAGAAGCCGATACTAATGAAGTCGATGCTCAAGGGCTACAGCGCCGATCATCATATTATTTACATCTTCGAAAACGGTAAGGGTGTGCGTGTTCCCGTGTCGGCGTATGACACAAAGGGCACCAGACGCCGCCTTACGGGCGCATATTCCGACGCCTCGCCCGTCGTTGCGGCGTTCTACGAGGAGAAGCCGACAGATGTGCTCATAATGTCGGGCGACGGCCGCGGAATCCTCATAAATTCCTCGCTCATCCCCGAGAAGACGACGCGAACCGCGGCGGGAGTTATCCTTATCAGCCTGAAGAAGGGACAGCTCGTCACGGATGTCCGCTTTGGCGAGAGCGCCGCTTCCTTCCCGTCGGCGCAGAAGTATAAAAAGACAAAGATCCCGTCGCCGGGAGTCCTTCCGAGAAAGGACTCCACGCAGCTGACAATGGCAGACGGCGAGTGAGCACAATTGTAAAACAAGGACGCAGAAAGACATGAAAAACGCTAAAAAGCATTCGCAAAACGCAGGCAAGACGGCAACGCGTATTCTCGCGCTTGTGCTTGCGCTGCTCATGATAGGCGGCGGCGCGGTATATACCGTGATATCCGTCCTTTCGTCATTCGCCGCATGACCTTCGAAGGGAGCGACAATGGATATTCTCATTAAAATACTCGTCTGCTTCGTAGCCGGAATGGGCGCGGGGCTCGGCACAGGGCTCGCGGGGCTTTCCGCCGCGGCGGTGATCTCGCCGATGCTGATAACCTTTCTCGATGTCCCCGCCTACAGTGCCATCGGAATAGCACTTGCCTCCGACGTGCTCGCTTCGGCGGTCTCGGCTTACACCTACGGTAAAAAGCGCAATATAGATATCAAAAACGGCGCGGTGATGCTCGGCTCGGTGCTCGTCTTCACGCTCGTCGGGAGCCTTGTTTCGTCGCTGCTGCCGGACAGCACGATGGGCGGCTTTTCAAAATTCATGACGCTGCTTGTCGGCGTGAAATTCATCGTTCGTCCCGTTATGACGACGGGCGAGCGGCGTGCTGACCTGTCACAGCACCGTCAGACGGTGCAGAGCATTCTCTGTGGCGCGCTCATCGGCTTTATATGCGGCTTTATCGGAGCGGGTGGCGGAATGATGCTGCTGCTCGTGCTCACGAGTGTGCTCGGCTATGAGCTCAAGCAGGCCGTTGGAACGAGCGTGTTTATTATGACCTTCACGGCGCTTACGGGCTCGCTGTCGCACTTCGTGATAGATGGTGTGCTGCCCGATGTTTTCGTGCTGCTTCTGTGCATAGTGTTTACCCTCGTGTGGGCGCGTGTCGGCGCAGCCTGGGCGAATCGAGCGGACGTAAAACGCATGAACAGAGTGACGGGTATTGTACTCTGTGCCATCGGATCGGTAATGCTGCTGTTCGGGTAAAAAAAGGAAACGGGAGGCGCGAGCCTCCCGTTTTTATGGCGAAAATGCATTTAGCAGAAAGGGAAC
>CAYNHY010000149.1:0-3942 GCA_964397225.1 uncultured Ruminococcus sp. | reverse complement strand
ACCCTGAACCAAGCCACACCCGTTGCCATGCCTGCCGCCATATCGGTCGAGCCGACACCGGTGGAGAATGCACCGACTGCACCGTAGGTACAGGTATGGCTGTCGGCGCCGATAATGCAGTCGCCCGCGGTAACTACACCCTGCTCGGGAAGCAAAGCATGCTCAATGCCCATTTTTCCCACATCGTAAAAATGGCTTACCGAGTGGGCACAGGCAAACTCGCGGCAGGTCTTTGACTGCTCGGCAGCCTTAATGTCCTTGTTCGGAACAAAGTGATCAAGCACGATGACGACCCTGTCCTTATCAAATACGGAATCAAAGCCCGCCTTATTGAATTCATTCACGGCAACCGGTGTTGTTATATCGTTACCGAGTACAATATCAGGTCTTGCGCTGATAAGCTGACCGGCAACGACCTTGTCAAGCCCCGCATGGGCGGCAAGGATCTTTTGAGTCATAGTCATTCCCATTACTTCGCATCTCCTTTTGTCATATTATGAAAAGCACTGAGCAGTGCGTTTGTGCTGGCGGTGATCACGTCGGTATGTGTGCCCGCCCCCCAATACATTTTTCCGTTGTCACGCTCAAGACCTATATACGATGCGGCAACGCTGTGAGAGCCGTCTCCTTGCATGCTGTGCTGAGTGAACACCTGCAAGGTGTATTTTTCGCCGGTAAATTCGGCAAGCGCATTGTTGACGGCACTGAGCGTACCGTTGCCTTCGGCTTCCAGCTCGGTTTCTTCACCGTTTCGCTTGAAGGTAATATTGATTTTCACCGCATCGTTTTCACGCATAAAGTCGAAGTTGGTAACCTCAATGTCGCTGCTTAGATTCAGGTAATTGGAGGTGAAAATATCCATCACCTCATCAGGCTTCAGCTCCTTGTGCTCACGATCGGAAACGCTCTTGCACATATAGCTGAGGTGCTCGCGCATTTTCGCCGGCAGATTATAGCCGAAGCTCTGCTCGAGCAGATAGCCGATGCCTCCCTTGCCCGACTGAGAATTTACACGGATCACATCCGCGTCGTACGTGCGTCCAATGTCTTTCGGGTCGATCGGAATATACGGAACGCTCCATTCGTGAAGCTTGTTCTTTGCTCTGTATTTCATACCCTTGGCAATGGCGTCCTGATGAGAGCCTGAGAAGGCGGCAAACACAAGTGCGCCGGCATAGGGCGCACGCTCATACACGTGCATACGGGTGCAGCGCTCGTATTTCTCGACTAAGCAATTCATATCGGAGAAATCGAGCTTCGGGTCTACACCGTGAGAGTACATATTCATCGCCAGAGTGATTATATCAACGTTGCCTGTGCGCTCACCGTTGCCGAACAATGTACCCTCCACACGGTCGGCTCCCGCAAGCAGCGCCAATTCCGTATCGGCAACGCCCGTGCCTCTGTCGTTGTGAGGATGGAGCGACAGGGTCACAAACTCACGGTACTTGAGCTTTTCGCTCATAAATTCCACCTGTGAAGCATACACATGCGGCAGGCTCATCTCCACTGTTACGGGCAAATTGATGATAACGTTGTTGTCCGCACTCGGCTCCAGCACGTCAAGCACCGCATTGCAGACCTCAAGAGCGTATTCGGGCTCCGTCCCCGTGAAGGATTCGGGAGAATATTCAAAACGGAAATTGCCCTCGTATTCCGCCGCCAGCTTCTTAACAAGCCTTGCACCGTCGACTGCTATCCGCTTGATCTCTTCCCTGCTCTTTTTGAAGACCTGCTCACGTTGAGCCACGCTTACGGAATTGTAAAAATGAATGATCGCGCTCGGCGCGCCCTTGCAGGCGTCGAAGGTCTTGCGAATAATATGCTCACGGCACTGAGTGAGCACCTGAACGGTGACATCCTCCGGGATCATATTGTTATCAATAAGTGTTCGCAGAAACTCGTACTCGGTCTCGCTTGCGGCGGGAAAGCCGACCTCGATCTCCTTAAAGCCGACCTGAAGCAGAACCCTGTAATATTCGAGCTTTTCCTCGAGGCTCATCGGAATGACAAGGCTTTGGTTGCCGTCGCGCATATCCACGCTGCACCATACAGGCGGCTTTTCAATGCGCTCACGCTCTACCCATTTGTTGTATTTTTTATCGACCGGGAAATATCCTACTCGATATTTGCTTGAATCCATCATACTTCATTACTCCTTTTCTGCGACCACTTCAACCTCTACCAAGGCGCCCTTGGGAAGCTCCTTCACAGCAACGCAGCTCCTTGCGGGCTTTTCGGTAAAATACTGTGAATATACTTCGTTAAACGCGGCGAAATCCGCCATGCTTGCAAGAAAGCATACGGTTTTGACCGTGCTTTTCAACGAGCCGCCTGCGGCAGACAGCACCGCCTCCAAATTTTTGCAAACTCTGTGGGTCTGCTCGGTAATGTTTTCGCCCTCCAAGGCTCCGCTTTCAGGATTCAGCGAAATCTGACCGGAGGTAAATATGAGATTACCCACAACTGCTGCCTGTGAGTAAGGTCCGATCGCCGCCGGCGCTTTGCTTGTTTGAACTTTACTGCTCATAGCTTTAGCTCCTTTCAAAATCACACTAATTTGAAGCCTTCATCACGCAGCGTTTTCGTGATGAGCTTTACGTGTTCAAAATCTCTCGTTTCCATTTCAATACGGAGAAAACAGCCGTTGACGCTTTCGGTGTTGCCCTTTTCATAGTGGACGCCGGTCACGTTACCGCCGCAGTCGGCGATAATACGGGAAATATCCTTGAGCTGACCGGGCTTGTCTATCAGCTCGATGAGCAGGCTTGAAGACCTGCCGGAATTAAGCAGTCCGCGGTCAATGACACGTGACAGGCTCGTAACGTCTATATTACCGCCGGAAACAACGGCAACCACCCGCTTGCCCTTCAGATCGAATTTGCCTGCCAGCACGGCGGCAACCGCAGCTGCGCCCGCGCCTTCCGCGATCATCTTTTGCTTCTCGATAAGAGCAAGTATGGCGCTCGCGACCTCGTCGTCGGTGACAAGCGCGATTTCATCTACGTATTCGCTGACATAGCGGAAGGTGTTTTCGCCGGGCTGCTTTACGGCGATGCCGTCGGCGATAGTGGAAACAGAGGAAAGACATTCAATCTCCCCGTTCTTTAACGAGTTATACATGCTCGGCGCGCCTGCCACCTGAACACCGTACACCTTGACCGAGGGTCTGATCTGCTTCGCCGTATAGGCAATGCCCGAAATCAGTCCGCCGCCTCCGATCGGAACCACGATGGCATCGACACTGTCAAGGTCACTTAGAATTTCAAGAGCGATCGTTCCCTGACCTGCGATAACATTTTCATCATCAAAGGGATGCACGAAGGTGTAGCCTTCGCTGTCGCGAAGCTCCAACGCCAGCCTGTAAGCATCGTCATAGCAGCCTTCTGCCAAACGAACCTCCGCACCGAAAGCCTTTGTTGCTTCAACCTTGGAGATAGGAGCCGTATCGGGCAAGCAGATCAGAGATTTTATTCCGTTTTTTGATGCCGCAAGCGCCACACCCTGTGCGTGGTTTCCCGCCGAGCAGGCGATAACTCCCCTTTGCTTTTCTTCCTCGGAGAGCATCGCGATTTTATACGCAGAGCCTCTCACCTTAAAGGAGCCTGTAATTTGCAGGTTTTCAGGCTTCAGATACAGCTCGCAGTTCGGAGCGATACCGTAGGCTCGGACGACATTCGTTTCGCGAATAATGCTTTTGAGCACCGTCTGTGCGTTGAATACCTTGTCGAGAGTTAACATTTTCATTCCGCCTTTCTTATTTTAGCTTACGCTGTCTTGCTGCTTTAAGGCAAAACAAAAGCCCGCCTCAAAGCCTATAATTGCTTTGAGACGGGTGTAAATTACAAATTCAGCACTCGCGGTACCACTCAAATTGCGGATATATAATCCGCCACCTCTTCGAGGTCAAACAACCTCTATGCACTGACGTAGCATACACGG
>CAYNHY010000148.1:0-3992 GCA_964397225.1 uncultured Ruminococcus sp. | reverse complement strand
GGGAATAAACAGCTTCATGTAGCCCGCCTCGTCATTCGAGGTATGATTGCTCTCGATAACTATCCGATACGGCTGCGTCGGCGTGTAATTGTTGTCGGGAGTTGCACCCTCGAAATATGTGAAGGGCAGATAGGTCTTGCCGTCGCGGAAGCGATCGTTGAGGAAGGATATTTCCTGCCCGTTCAACGGACGCGGACCGCGGAGAAAATTCAGCATTTCCGTACCGATGCTTTTGTCTGCTGCATAGGCGCAGAGCGCAAGGACCGTCAGCGCCGCAGCCTTGTACGGAGTGTCGAGAGCTGCCTCGGGAAGCGACTGCATTTCGGCAAGGCTCTCGGGGAGGGAGGTAAAGGTAAAGCTTTCGCGCTTGGTGCCTGCGGATTGCACGGCACTTGTCACTGCCTGCTGCGCAGTGCTCTTCAGCTTATCAAAAATGCTCATGTTGTTTGCTCCTTATAAAATGAAATTTACGGTTCATCAAAAGCTTCCGCCGCCACCGCCGTGTACCGTTCCGCAGGAAGACTTATGAGTCGAGCTGCCGGAGGATGAGCTGTCGGTGGATTTCGCTCTTCTTGTAACGGTGCGGTAAAGGAAGAGATCACGGCTGTTTGTGATATTGAGACTGCCGTCCTTTATATAGCTGTTGGCAGACCTCTGTGCGCGTACCGTTTTAAGCTTCGACCTCATTCCGGATACAGTGAGCTTCGCAATTACGAAGCCGATGACTATCGATATCGGGATCCATATCGCTGAGAGCTTTTCCTTCGGAAGATTTCCGCTGTCGTAGGGCTTGTCGGTGCGAGCCTGCGTTATAAAGCTGTCGGAAAGCTTGGCAAAATGCGAGAGGGCGGAGTAGTAGTTTCCGTCGGACAGCTCGCCCTTTATCTGTTCGCCGATGTAATCAATGCCTGCGTCGGTAAATGCCGTAATGCCGTAGCCGCTGGTCGATATGTACCATTGGTTGTTGCCCTCCTCGAGAGAGATGAGAAGCAGCAGACCGTCTCGGCTGTCACCGTAGCCGAAGTAATTGCTGTCGTAAAGCCTGTCGGCATATTCAGATATCGAAAGCGCACCGAGCGTGTCTGTCGTTGCGACTGTTACGTCGAGCCTTTGCCGTGCGCTTATTTCGTAAAGCTTTGCCTCAAGGGCGACCTCGTCGTCCTCGTCAAGCAGCTCTGCGTTATCGATAACTCTGAAGTAATCGAGCACGATTTCTTCGCTTTCACCGTCCTCCGCATTGACCGCAAGCACAGGAAGCGATAAGAGCGTGCCGAGCACAAGGAGGAGAGAAAGCATTAATGCAGATAATCTGTTTTTCATTTGCGTACCTCCTTACAGCATCCCCAAAAGGTGCAAGAGCAGTACCACGACATAGCTTGCGGCACCGAAGGCAGCCGTGAGACCGAGTGTCCACTTGGTCGCAGCGCCGCTGTCGACGGGAAGATCACCGACGAATTTGCCGGTCTGACCGTTCATCGCAAAGGTGTACTGCTTGTTTTTCCAGGTGGTGTTGAGAAGCCATACGGGGTAAAGAGCGTATTTCGCTTTTCCGCTCGAGAGCTTAACGCTGCTGTTTTCTACAGTTACACTCGCATAGCCGTCGACAGTTGCCGCGAATGCCGCCTCTGTTGAGGCTTTGACTCGTGCATTTGCCCGTTCGATCGAGCTTTCGGCGCTGACATCGTATTTGTCTGCGAGATATCCTGCAAGGTACGCGCTGTTAAAGCTTACAGCCTCAGAGAGGTTGAACGGCTCTATCGATTCCATAAGCTCGTCAGCCATTTTTTCGGAGCCGTCGACAGGAATACCCTCAAAGGCGAGATTGCCGCCGCGGTGTACCGAGTAATGCTCGGTTTCAGTGTAGTTGTAGCGGCTGTCGCTCCATGTGTTTACACGAGTTGCGCGGTAGCGGACGGCTGCGGTCGCGTCCGTGTCAAAGATCCAGAACGGAACGTATATTCCGCGTATTTCGTCTATGTGGTTTTGATCCTTGAAGATCTTCGGCAGCAGCCGCTTTCCGGTAAGATGATGCATAAGTCCGGCCTTTGCAGCCTTTTTGTCGAGCTTGAACGGGATGACAAGGTCGGGCTTCAGGCTTCCTGCAAACTGCGCCGTCATTACGATGGGATTGCCGCAGAAGGGACAGGAGGTGGCAGCCGTTGTCGCGTCACCCACTATCTCGCCGCCGCAGGAACGGCATACATAAGAGCGCAGAGCATCCTTCTCGCCCTCCTGCCATTCCGAGACGCCGAGCTGCTCCCAGTTCATATTGTCTGAGGAATCGTCCTTGAGCTGCTTGTCGTAATCTGCGAGAGTTTCCATTTCAAATTCCGTCTCGCAGTACGGGCATTTCATCTTTTGTATCGTGCTGTCAAAGGCAATGGCGCCTCCGCAGCACGGGCATTTGTATTCCTGTAATGTGTTCAAAGAAACTTCGCTCCTTTCATTTGAGCTGAATTGGCCGTGATGCGCGTCTTCCTTCGTTGCCGTCCGACGCTATGTCGAGCGCGATATCGCGCATTGCTTTTTCAATTTTCTCACACCTGACAGGTGCGGTGTAGCTGCATCCGTCGGAAAACGTGAGGCAAAAAGCGTAGACGTCGCCATCGGCGACTGCGTGCGCACGGCGTGAGGCTTTATGCATTTCGATATAATTTATGCTGTCCGTGGCGTCGATGATGTCAGCAATCAACCGCCACGCGGCAGGCTCGAGCCGCTGCGAGTTTAGCTTGATCTCATCTCCGTTAGCATCGGAAAAGTCGGCACTGAAAAGCACCGTGCCGTCACGGCGTGTGATGAAAAACGAGTAGCTTTGTCGACGGTCAGTGCTGCCGCAGGATACGGATACCGAGGAAAGCTCGAACGTCGTATGCCGCGCGTGCCGCGAAGTTCTCCCGCATCCGAAAAGAATCTGAGTGAGTGACAGCACCGTGCCGAAAAGGAATAATACGAATATTCGCCCGACGCGCATTATACGAGTCTGTTTCCGCATTCGGGGCAGAATTTAGGCACGCTTGCGCCGTCCGGAGCCTTCCAGCCGCAGGCGGAGCAGCCGGTGTGAGCGGCAGCTCTCGGTGATCCGCAGCTTTCACAGAATTTTGCTGTGTTCGACGCACCGCAGGCAGCGCACACCCATTTATCGTCGGCTGCTGCGGAGGGAACTGCATAGGCTGAGCTCTGTGAGCCTGCCGCAGCAGCACCTGTGCCGGCGCGAGACATGCCGCGCAGAGTGTCAAGCTCGCGGCAGATATCCTCGCCCATATCGCGGTATTTGCGGTACTCGGGGCAGCTTTCGGGGTTGTCGTTGTCGCTTGTGATAGTTCTGCCGAGGATCGAGATCTGCATTGCAGGCTCGGGCTTGAACTCGACGCTTCGGCTGTTCAGACGTACCTTCATCTCGTCGAAGTACGGCGAATTAACCGAGATGATCACGTCAAAGTCGTAGGAGTACTCATATCTCGGCGGGTTGTAGCTCTCGCGCTTTCCGTCGCTCTTTTCGCGTAAGACTTCGTCGCGATCCTCATCAACATTCAGGCGGCAGGAGATAATGGCGGAGAAATCGACGATATCGGGGTTTTCGTCAACGCTCGCCTTTTTTGCATATGTGACCGTAAAGCATTTTCCGAGCTCGTCAAGGAGGATATGCCTGTGCTCGCCAAGCACGCGGCTTACGTTGAAGCTCTCGACGCGACGCTTATTTTCCTCACGGTAATTAAGCTGTGCCTTTATCTCGTCGACGGTGGAGTGACGGCGCTCGTTGAACCAGGGAGAAAGCTCCTTGGCGCAGTTTTTGCAAAGGTTTCCGTCCTCGAGCTTGCGGTTTCCGAGAAGACCGATCTTCTCACCGCAAACGGCGCAGTATTTTTTATTAAACAGACCCATGGCAATTCTCCTTTATCAAATAATGTCGCCGTTATCGAATACATCACCGCACTCGGGGCAGAATTTCGGAGGTGCTGCGCCCTTTTCGGGCTCCCAGCCGCACTTGTCAC
>CAYNHY010000147.1:0-4028 GCA_964397225.1 uncultured Ruminococcus sp. | reverse complement strand
ACGCTACAAAGCCCGAGATCGCACACGCAGCAGAGGAGCTCTTCGGAGTTAAGGTGGCTGCCGTTAACACGATCAACATGAAGAGAAAGCCCAAGAGAGTTCGCTACGTCGAGGGTAAGACCGCAGAGTGGAAGAAGGCTATCATCACACTCAAGGCTGACTCCAAGACCATCGAGTTCTTCGAGGGTATGAACTAATAGAAGGAGGAGAGAGTAAATGCCTACTATCAAATACAAGCCGACTACACCGGCGAGAAGACATATGTCTGTGCCCTCCTTCGAGGAAGTAACCAAGTTTACCCCCGAGAAGAGCCTTCTCGCAAAGAAGAAGAAGAATGCCGGACGTAACAGCTACGGCAGAATCACCGTCCGTCACCACGGCGGCGGTAACAAGCAGAAGTACCGTATCATCGACTTCAAGAGACTCGAGAACGGCGCTAAGATCGTTATCGGTGTCGAGTACGACCCCAACAGAACAGCCTACATCGCGCTCCTTAAGGACGAGAACGGCAAGAAGAGCTACATCACGGCTCCTGTCGGCGTAACCGACGGCGACGTTCTTTACTCAGGCCCCGATGCAGACATCAAGCCGGGTAACTGCCTGCCCCTTTCGAGCATTCCCGTAGGTACCTTCATCAACAGCATCGAGCTCATCCCCGGTAAGGGCGCTCAGCTCGTTCGCTCCGCAGGTACTCAGGCTCAGCTCATGGCTAAGGAAGGCGAGCTCGCTCAGGTAAGACTTCCCTCCGGTGAGGTTCGTTACATCAGAGTCGAGTGTAAGGCTACAATCGGTCAGATCGGTAACGTCGAGCACGATACCGTTAAGATCGGTAAGGCCGGTAAGAAGCGTCACATGGGTATCCGTCCGACAGTTCGCGGTTCCGTCATGAACCCCTGCGATCACCCCCACGGTGGTGGTGAGGGACGTTCCCCCATCGGCCGTCCGGGCCCTGTTACCCCCTGGGGTAAGCCCGCTCTCGGCTATAAGACCCGTAACAAGAAGGCAAGAACGGATAAGTTCATTGTCAAGAGAAGAAACAGCAAGTAAGGAAGGAGGCAACATAAATGAGCAGAAGTTTGAAGAAAGCGCCCTACGTCGAAGAGAAGCTCTATGCAAGAGTTTGCGCTATGAACGAGGCGGGCGAAAAGAAGGTGCTCAAGACATGGTCAAGAGCCTCTACGATATTCCCGGAGTTCGTCGGACACACACTCGCTGTCCACGACGGCCGCAAGCACGTTCCGGTATATGTTACCGAGGATATGGTCGGTCATAAGCTCGGCGAATTCGCACCTACCAGAACATTTAAGGGCCACGCGGGAAGCAAGACTTCCAACAACGGCAAGTAATACGAAAGGGAGAATTAAACAATGGAAGCAAGATCTACTCAAAAGCATATCCGTATCTCCCCTCGTAAGGTAAAGATCGTTCTCGATCTCATCAGAGGCAAGGACTACAATACCGCTTGCGGTATCCTTAAGACGACCCCCAAGGCAGCTTGCGAGCACATTCTCAAGCTCCTCAACAAGGTCGCTGCGGATGCGGAAAACAACTTCGGCATGGACCGTGAAAACCTCATCGTCTCCGAGTGCTTCGTTTGCCCCGGCATGACGATGAAGAGAATCCTCCCCCGCGGAAAGGGCTCTGCGGACAGAATTCTCAAGAGAACAAGCCACATCACAGTTGCTGTGAAAGAAAAAGAGTGAGGAGGCAGTCGAAATGGGACAGAAAGTTAATCCGCACGGCCTTAGAGTCGGCGTAATCAAGAACTGGGATTCCAGATGGTTCGCTGCTGATGAAAAATTCGGCGATATCCTCGTTTCCGACTACAAGATCAGAGAGTTCCTCAAGAAGAAGCTCTTCGCTGCAGGAGTTCCCAAGATCGAGATCGAGCGCGATAACACCGGTCGTATCCGCGTGTTCATCCACTGCGCTAAGCCCGGTATCGTTATCGGACGCGGCGGCGCAGAGATCGAGGTTCTTAAGGCAGAGCTCGAGAAGATGACAGGCGCACCCGTTGCCGTCAACGTAGTCGAGGTAAAGCCCGTAGATATGGACGCACAGCTCGTTGCAGAGTCCATCGCATCTCAGCTTGAGAGACGTATTTCCTTCCGCCGCGCTATGAAGCAGGCTATCGGCCGCACAATGAGACTCGGCGCACGCGGAATCAAGATCTCCGTATCCGGCCGTCTCGGCGGTGCCGAGATCGCTCGTACAGAGCACTACCACGAGGGTACAATTCCGCTTCAGACCATCCGTGCCGACATCGACTACGGCTTCTGGGAGGCTAACACCACCTACGGAAAGATCGGCGTAAAGGTCTGGATCTACAAGGGTGAGGTCCTCTCCGAGGTCGCTCGCACAGGCAGAAGCGATGACAGACGCGACAGACGCGACCGCCGCGACAACAGACGCGGTGACAGACGCGACCGCCGCGACAACAGACGCGACGGCGGCGAGAGACGCGAGGGTCGCGGACGCGGCGGACGTGCTCCCCGTGATGCAAGAAACAACGACGCACCGCGCGCACCCCGCGCACCGCGTACAAATGAGGTAAAGGAGGTTGCCGGCGATGTTAATGCCTAAGAGAGTAAAATACAGACGCGTGCAGAGAGGTCGCCTCAAGGGTAAGGCTACCCGCGGCAACACGATCACATACGGTTCGTACGGCCTCGTAGCTACCGAGCCCGCATGGATCACCTCGAACCAGATAGAGGCAGCCCGTATCGCGATGACACGTTACATCCGCCGTGGCGGTCAGGTCTGGATAAAGATATTCCCCGACAAGCCCATCACCGAGAAGCCTGCCGAGACCCGAATGGGATCCGGTAAGGGCTCACCCGAGTATTGGGTAGCAGTCGTTAAGCCCGGCCGTGTCCTCTTCGAGATGGACGGCGTTGCTGAGGATGTAGCACGTGAGGCTATGCGTCTCGCTATGCATAAGCTTCCCATCAAGTGCCGCTTCGCAACAAAAGAGACACTTAATAAAGAAGTGGAGGGATAAGCTGTGAAGGCAACAGAACTCAGAAATAAGACAAGCGCAGAGCTTGAAGCAATGCTTAAGGATCTCAAGACAGAGCTCTTTAACCTCCGCTTCCAGCACGCTATCAACCAGCTTGAGAATCCCCACAAGATCACCGAGACAAAGAAAGAGATCGCTCGCGTGATGACAGTCATCACCGAGAAGAATGCGTGAAGGGAGACTGAAGATGGCAAATACTGAACGCAACCTGAGAAAGACGAGAGTCGGTAAGGTCGTCAGCAACAAGATGGAGAAGACCATCGTCGTTGCTATCGAGGACAATGTAAAGCACCCCGACTACGGCAAGATCATCAAGCACACCGTTAAGCTCCATGCTCACGACGAAAACGGTGAGTGCTCTATCGGCGATAAGGTAGAGGTCATGGAGACACGCCCGCTCTCTAAGACAAAGAGATGGCGCCTTGTAAGGATCATCGAGAAGGTTAAGTAATTAACCGCTGCCATCGTGAGGATGGCACTCCGAAAGGGTACGTCAAAGAACGTGCCAAATAACATCAAAGGAGGATAACTGCAGTGATTCAGCAGCAGTCATTAATGAAGGTTGCCGACAACACGGGCGCTAAGGAGCTTATGTGCATCCGCGTCCTCGGCGGCACCGGCAGACGCTACGGCAACATCGGCGATGTTGTGGTCTGCGCTGTTAAGAAGGCAGCTCCCGGCGGCGTGGTCAAGAAGGGCGACGTAGTCAAGGCTGTCATCGTAAGAAGCGTTAAGGGTCTCCGCCGCGCGGACGGCTCCTACATCAAGTTCGATGAGAACGCAGCAGTAATTATTAACGAAGACAAGAACCCCAAGGGAACACGTATCTTTGGACCTGTCGCACGTGAGCTTCGCGAGCACGAGTACACCAAGATCCTCTCCCTTGCACCGGAAGTTCTGTAAGACGGAGGAAAGCGTATAATGAAAAAGCTTCATGTAAAAACGGGTGACACCGTTATCGTTATCTCCGGCGATGACAAGGGCAAGACCGGTAAGGTTCTTGAGGTCT
>CAYNHY010000146.1:0-4046 GCA_964397225.1 uncultured Ruminococcus sp. | reverse complement strand
CGGCACCGCTCGAGCCGCCGAAGCGGAGCGCGTCGCCGAAGTCGTAAAGAAGCGAGCCGGGCATTACGGTATCAAGGTCGATAACGCAAACTCCCTCTCCCGTCTTTTCGTCGAGCAGGACGTTGTTGAGCTTTGTATCGTTGTGAGTTACGCGGAGAGGAATAATTCCCTTTTCAATATCGTCAACGACTGTCGACGCCTCGCTCTCGCGTGCGAGAACGAAGTCTATCTCCTCACGAACGGAGTCGGCACGACCGGACTTGTTTTCGGCAACCGCCTTCTTGAAGTCGGCATATCTGCTCGGTGTATTGTGGAAGTTTGGGATGACCTCGCAGAGCTTATCCGCGGGGAAATCCGCGAGCATATTCTGGAAGTTGCCGAACATCTTAGCCGCGTGATACAACTGCATCGGGTCTGTTACGGTGTCATAGGATACCGCGCGGTCGATGTAGATATACATGCGGTAGAAGTCGCCGTCCTCGTCGCGGTAGTAGGGCAGACCCTCATCGGTATTGATGACCGTCAGCGTCTCGCGAAAAGCGTCGCCGCCGGCGGCAAGTATCTTGCCTCTCAGGTGCTCGGTTACAGCCTTAACATTCTCCATAACGCACTCGGGATTCGGGAATACCGTGCGGTTGATCTTCTGGAAAATGTAGCTCTTCTCCTCGCCCTTGAGAAGATATGTATCGTTTATATGTCCGTTTCCGTAGGATGCGGGTGCTATATCAACGTTGAAATGTCTGATTATGCTCTGGAGATCCTTTTTCATTATCGTTTCCTCCGATATGCGGCAGCCACACATCGTGCTTTCCGCCGAATTTTAATTATAATAGAATGATACCATATATTCGCGCGTTTTGCAAGACCTTCTTGCAAAATATGTCATCTGTTTGCGCTGAATACGTCGGCGACCTCCGTGATCGTGATATACGAGGACGGGTCGATATCGTGAACGAGCTGCTTCATTTTTCCTATCTGGAAACGGTTGACGACGAAGTACACCATCGTCTTTTCCTCGCCTGAATAGCTGCCTCTCGCCTCAATACGCGTCATTCCGCTGCCGAAGGCGTCGGACAGTGCCGAGCAGACCTCATCGGGATGAACGGTGACGATCATTGCCGCCTTTGAGCGGTCAAGACCCTCGACGATAAAATCTATCGTCTTAAGCCCTGCGTAATACGTAACTATCGAATAAAGCGGCAATATCCAGCTGTGCATTACAGCGCCGCATAAAATATACAGAATAACGTTATATATCATAACGAACGAGCCGACGGTAAGTCCGAGCCGCTTGGCGAAGATGACCGCCATTACCTCAATGCCATCCATTGCTCCGCCGTATCTGACGGCGGTTCCGCTTCCGATACCCGAGATCACGCCGCCGAACAGCGCACACAGAAGAAGGTCCGTTCCCGCAAGCGGGGACGCCATGCTGACGTCGATCGGCAGCACGTCCGTTATAAGATACGCGCTGATCGAGTACACGGCGACAGTGTATATCGCGTACAGCGTAAACTGCGCGCCCTGCTTCTTCAGCCCGTACAAAAACAGCGGGACATTCAGGCAAATAAGGAACAACGACAGAGAAAGCATCTCGGGCGTTATCTGCGACAGAAGCATCGAAGTACCGGATATTCCGCTGTCGTACAGCTTCACGGGTGCTAAGAACACCGTAACTCCGAAGGCGTTTATCATTCCGGCGACGGTGAGCATGATAATATTCTTAGCCTTCAGGGTTCGGAATGCCGAAAAGAGGCTCTTTTTTTCGTTGCGCTTGTTTTCTTTCAAATGCACTACTCCTTTTTCACTGTGAGATAATCGTAAACGCCGCGAGGCAATGCTACAATATTATTATACCAAAAAAATATGAACATTACAAGCTTATCAAAGCTCTCTTTGAGCAATACCTGTTTTTTCACATGCGAGACGTCGCGGAAGGGCGACGGCACGGCGGAATATGTGAATTTTTTAACACAAAATCACATAACCACTTGACTTTACAGTACCAATGTTATAAAATAAAGATAACGCAAAGCTTTGACGCCGAAATGCGGCGGAGAGCAAATATTTTACATTCGGAGGTTGTTATGGCATTACCTGTTGCTATTCAGCTTTATTCACTCAGAGACGATATGGAAAAGGACTTCAGAGGCACTCTCGAGGCAGTCAAGAAGATGGGCTACGACGGTGTTGAGTTTGCAGGTCTCTACGATCACGATGCAAAGGAAGTTAACGAAATGTGCAAGGAGATCGGTCTTGTTCCGATTTCCGCTCATGTTACAACAGACGATTACCTCTGCGACGAGGGCGGCGTTCCCGCAGTTCTCGACAGATGGCATGATGTCGGAGTAAAGTACGTTGTTATCCCCTACCTTGGAGACGAGCGCCGTCCCGGCGGTCCCCGTTGGAGCGGTGAGGACGTTAAGAACCCCACTCGCGAGCTTATCGAGAAGATCGGTACCGGCGCACAGGAGCGCGGCATGCAGCTTCTCTACCACAACCACGACTTCGAGTTCAAGAACAAGATCGACGGTCAGTACATGCTCGAGTACCTTTACGATTGCTACACCCCTGAGGTTCTCTCCAGCGAGCTTGATACCTGCTGGGTCAACATCGGCGGTGAGATCCCCGCTGAGTACATCAAGAAGTACACAGGTCGCGCGCCCGTTGTTCATCTCAAGGACTTCTACATGACAGGCACCCTCCCGAAGCACCTCTACGCTCTCATCGGTATCGACGAGGAGGAGGCTGAGGCTGAGGAGGCAACCTTCGAGTTCAGACCTGTCGGTCACGGCATGCAGGATATGCCCGCTATCCTCGCTTCCGCCAAGGAAGCAGGCGCAGGCTGGGTCGTTGTCGAGCAGGACGATCCCACACCCGGCACAACTCCCCTTGAGTGCGCTGAGAAGTCCATCACCTACCTCAAGACTCTTGAGTGGTAATTCAATTTAAGAATTCAAGACCGTCCACGGCACGGTCATATCCTACGAAAGGCGGACATTAATTATGTCAGATGCAGTACTTAGCCAGTTCAAGCAGGAAGTTGTAGAGGAGAAGAAGGTCTCCGACAGAAAGATCAAGGTCGGTATCATCGGTACCGGTTGGATCGCAGAGAGCCACATCTACAGCTACCTCCAGCAGCCCGACGTTGAGATCGTTGCGGCAGCAGACCTCATCCCCGGCAAGGCCGAGGAGAAGATGAAGAAGTTCGGTATTGAGGGAGCAAGATGCTACCTCAGCCACAAGGACATGATCGACAACGAGCCCGAGCTCGACGTTGTAAGCGTTTGCACCTACAACACACAGCACGCAGCTCCCACGATCTACGCTCTCGAGCACGGTCTCCACGTTCTTCTTGAGAAGCCCTTCACAGTAACTCTCGACGAGGCTATCGAGATCATGAAGGCTGAGAAGAAGAGCGGCAAGGTTCTCTCCATCGGCTTCCAGCCCCGCTTCGACGGCAACATGCAGATGATCAAGAAGATCGTCGAGTCCGGCGAACTCGGAGAGATCTACTACATCCAGACCGGTGGCGGACGTCGCCGCGGTATTCCGGGAAGCACATTCATCGAGAAGTCCACCGGCGGTATCGGTGCTCTCGGTGACATCGGATGCTACTCCCTTGACATGGTTCTCAACGCTATCGGCTATCCGAAGCCGCTTACGGTTTCCGGTTACACCTCCGCATTCTTCGGTCAGAACCCGAAGTACAACGGAGAGGACGCAGCGCGCTTCACGGTCGACGACTTCGGCGCAGCCTTCGTTCGTCTCGAGGGCGGCATCATCCTCGACTTCAGAATCGCATGGGCTATGCACGTTGACACTCCCGGTGACACCATCATCTTCGGTAAGGAAGGCGCACTCCGCATTCCCTCCACAGACTGCTGGAACGGCTCTGTCGGCGGTGAGATGACTCTCTACCACGACATCTGCGGCAAGCAGACCGAGACCAAGATCCCGCTCATCAAGGGTGGCGACAACCTCTTCGATCAGAAGATTCGCTCCTTCCTCGATGCAGCTATGAACGGCGGCACAGCTCCCGTTCC
>CAYNHY010000145.1:0-4057 GCA_964397225.1 uncultured Ruminococcus sp. | reverse complement strand
GTGCTCGACTCGCGCGCCTCCGATATTACCGAGGGAATGAAAAAAAGCGCAACACAGGCGCTGGCGTCGCTCATCACCGACGACGAGCTGAGCGCGGAATACATAATTCCATCCCCGTTTGACAGCCGTGTCGTTCCCGCAATTGCCGCCGCAGTGGCAAAAACGGCACGCGACGAGGGCATTTCGGCTCTGTAATTTGCCCGCTTTTCCCCTCGTTTTTCCCTGATTTTGAAAATCGACAATTCGAGCTCAAAAGGCGCAATTTTACTTGTTGATATTGACGAGAGAAAAATATTAACACCCTCTTGATTTTATTTTACGTTTTTGTTATAATACTAATATACAACACTTGGGGGACAAGTTCCCTTTTCCATTACTTAATATTGCAGGAGATTCATATGATTTCACGCGACGTAACAATAAAAAATAATGTCGGTCTTCACGCTAGACCCGCTACGTTCTTTATTCAGAAGGCAAATTCTTACAAGAGCTCCATTTGGGTCGAAAAGGATGACAGACGCGTAAATGCAAAGAGCCTTCTCGGTGTGCTCTCTCTCGGTATCGTTAAGGGAATGTCCGTTACGATTTATGCAGACGGCGCAGACGAGACGGAGGCCATTGACGGTCTTGTAAGCCTCATCGACACCGGCTTCACCGAGTAATCATCTCAAAACTATTATGCCTTGTCCGACGAGCCGATGCAATGCCCGTTTTTGACAAGGCATTTTGTTTTTCGCTCGCCGTTTTTTTCAAAGGGAGGTGCTTTTCAGTGTTAAAGCGTGACCTTGAAGCCCTGCGCGCAAAGGCAGCGGCTCTTCCGCGAACGCCGGGCGTTTATATTATGCGCGGCTGCGAGGGGAATGTAATATATGTCGGCAAATCGCGCTCTCTGCGCGACCGCGTGTCGCAGTATTTTCACGGCGCGCACGACGTCAAGACAGAGCGCATGGCGTCCTCCGTATGCGACTTCGAATTTATCGTGTGCTCCACGGAGATGGAGGCACTGACGCTCGAGAATCGCCTCATAAAGCACCACACGCCGAAATACAACATGAAGCTGAAGGACGCGAAGTCCTATCCGTATATCCGCCTGAATGCCAAGGCGGAGTATCCGACAATTTCGATGACGCGCACACGCCTTGCCGACGGAGCGCTGTATTTCGGACCGTACTCATCGACCGGGACCGTTTATTCGGTAATTTCCTCACTCGAGCGCACACTCGGCATCCCGTCGTGCAAGAAGAATTTTCCCGCCGACATCGGCAAGGGACGCCCGTGCATGAATTACCAGATAGGCAGGTGTGTCGGGCTTTGTACGGGAAATGTCTCTCGTGAGGAATATGCAGACGTCATCTCGACAGCCTGCGATATTCTTCGCGGCGGCACCGCAGGTGCGATACGCTCGCTGACGGAGGAAATGTATCGGTATTCCGAAAACACCGAATACGAAAAGGCGGCACGCTGTCGCGACACGATAGCAGCGCTTCGCAAGCTCGGAGAAAAGCAGAACGCTGTCACCTCACCCGACATCGAGTGCGACGTATTCGGCTTCTGCCCCGCAGACGATACCGCATCGTCCCACGACAGTATATCGGTTTTTTACATTCGAAGCGGCTATGTGTCCGACAGAGAGCATTTTCTCTTCGACGACACGGCAATCACGGACGGCGGCGACGAGTCTCCGCTCATGTCTTTCATCACACGGCTGTACATGTCACGCGAATACATTCCGAAGGAGCTGCTGCTGTCCTTTGAGCTGTCCGACAGCGACAGCGAGCTTCTTACGGAATTTCTGTCGGATAAGGCAGGGCACCGCGTCACGGTGCGTACGCCGAAAAGAGGCGCATCGAGGTCGCTCTGCTCGCTTGCCTGCGAGGATGCGCGCCTTCATGCCGAGAACAAGGTCTCAAAGCACCGCGCAAACGAAAGAATGCTCGCGCGCCTTGCGGGACTGCTCGCGCTTGAGGTGTACCCGGAGCGCATAGAGTCCTTCGATATTTCGAACCTCGGCAGCGAGCACATCACCGCCGGAATGGTCTCCGCAGTAGACGGACGCTTCGTAAAGAGCGAATACCGCACGTATTCCATAAAGTCGCTCTCAGCCCCCGACGACTACTACGCAATGTGCGAAGCCGTCCTGCGACGCATGTCTCACGCGGGCGAGCAGCTGCCCGACGGAACGCGAGCTCCCTCTCCCGACCTTTTCCTTCTCGACGGCGGCGTCGGTCATGTCAATGCCGTAAAGGAAGCGCTCGCAGGCGCCGGGTATGACATTCCCGTTTTCGGCATGGTCAAGGACGAGCACCACAAGACACGAACGATAGTCTCGTCGGACGGCGAGATCGATATCTCGCGCCACACCGATGTATTCCGCTTTGTTTACTCCCTCCAGGAGGAGGTACACAGGTATACCGTGGGGCGCATGTCACGCGCAAAGCGTAAGACGCTGAAGCATTCCACCCTTGAGAGCATTCCGGGCATCGGTCCCGCAAAGGCGAAAAGCCTCATGCGACACTTCGGCACGCTTGGTGCGATCCGCGTGGCCGACCGTGACGCCCTCTGCGAGGTCGAGGGCATCAGCGAGGCGGTCGCCGACAGCATCATTTCATATTTTAACGACAATAAAAGCAACACAGCCGCGAAAAAGCGGGTGTAGGTCTTGCCGCATTGCGGCGGAACGGAGAATAAAATGAGAATTATCACAGGAACGGCACGCGGCACACGACTTGAAACGCTCGCGTCCGATGCAACTCGCCCGACCTCCGACAAGGTCAAGGAAGCGATGTTTTCAATGATACAGTTCGAGCTTGAGGGAAGACGTGTTCTCGACCTCTTCGGTGGAAGCGGTCAGCTCGCACTTGAAGCACTCTCGCGCGGCGCAGCTCACGCAACGATAATAGACGAATCCCGCGAGGCAGTCGAGCTTATAATAAAAAACGCAAAGCACGCAAAGCTTTACGACAGATGCCGAATTTCGGCAATTTCCGCCGAAGCGTTTCTTCGCCGCTTCAACGACAGCGAGAAGTTCAATACGGTACTTCTCGACCCGCCGTACTCCACGACGCTCATGCACGACTCGCTTCAGATAATTGCCGAGCGCGACATAACCGCCCCCGGCGCGCATATTCTCTGCGAATGCGACACCAAGCCGTCAAAGAAGAAAAATAAGGAGAAGAAGGATCCCGAAAAGCTTGCAGCCTCTGTTTTGAGCGATGTTTTCGACGGAGACGCCGAGCTCATGGAGCGCTTTGAGCTGCAAACGAGCACGGTCTACGGCAGAACGCGCGTAACACTCCTTTCGAAAAAATAATTTTTGCGGAAAGGCGAGGGCTTTATGAAAAACTGTATAATTCCGGGCAGCTTCGACCCCGTGACTGCGGGACATACTTCCCTTTTCGAGACGGCGGCGGGAATATTCGACAGCGTATACCCCGTGATCCTCACAAACGCCGAGAAAAAGGGCGGCTTTTTCACGCCAGAGGAGCGACTCGAGCTTTTGAACGCCGCCGTGCTGCGCCTTCGCGAGCGCGGTATCACGAACGTTTTTCCGAAGCTTTACTCGGGTCTGACGACAGCCGCCGCGCGCGAGCTTGACGCGAAGTATATCGTCAAGGGCGTTCGAAACACCGCCGACTTCGCCTACGAATACGAGCTTTCCGAAATATCGCGCCGCTTTGACGGCACGCTTGAGACGGTGCTTCTCCCCTCTCGCGCCAATCTTGCATGCGTCAGCTCAACATATGTACGCGAGCTCATACGCTACGGTCTCCTTGACAGCGCCGACCTTGCCGACGGCACATCGGAGCTCATCGCTCGAATGATAAAGAAATAATAAACGCAAAAAAAGCCTTCGTCACCTCGAAGGCTTTCGTATAGCAGGACGCCCGCACCGTTCGATTTCGAACAGTGCGGGCGTTCCCGTTTCAGTGGAAGAAAAGCTGAGTTATTTCGGCGACTCAGCCGCGAAGACCGATCTCGGCTACCGGAATGTCGATTCCCGAGTCCTTCGTCGGCGTGTAGTCGCCGTGCGTCGGGTCGACAAAGCCGAGCTGATGTG
>CAYNHY010000144.1:0-4084 GCA_964397225.1 uncultured Ruminococcus sp. | reverse complement strand
CTATTTAGAAAGGTACGGATAGGATCATGATCAGACTCGGATTACAGTTTTTTGCACATAAAAAAGGTGTAGGTTCCACAAAGAACGGACGTGACAGCGAATCCAAGAGACTCGGTGTTAAGAAGGCTGACGGTCAGGCAGTTATCGCCGGCAACATCATTGTCAGACAGAGAGGAACTAAGGTTCATCCCGGCAACAATGTCGGACGCGGTTCTGACGATACACTCTTCGCTCTTACAGACGGACGTGTAAAGTTTGAGCACATCGCAGGCGGAAGAAAGCAGGTCAGCGTTTACGCCGACTAATGTCGCCTAAAACAGCATTAAAAGCCGACGGTCTTCGTCGGCTTTTTTGTGCTTGTGTTACCTTTGCGGCGCATCACATGTTAAAAGCCTTATGCCGACTGCACAGCCGTCGGCATAAGGCTTTATTCGGTGACGGGTTTACTTTACGTAGCTGTTAATGTAACGCATCATAATGGTGCAGACCTGAGCTCTCGTCGCGCTTCCGCGAGGCTCGAATATTACGCCTACACCGTCGTCTGCGGGCTTACCTGTGATAAGCCCTGCGGCGTATGCCCATGCAGCGCTGTCGAGCGCATAGGCGCGTATCTTACCCGAATCCTTGAAGGCAGAGAGCTCTGCGCGAGCGCTGACGTCAAGACTGCGATATTGTGCATATCTGTACATTATAGCCGCAAGCTGCTCTCGGATAATGCTTGTGTCGGGCTCGAAGGTAGTGTCGGTGATACCCTTTACGATATCATTTTCGTAAGCCCAAGCCACTGCATCGCGATACCACGACTGCTTGAGGTCAGTGAAGGGAGTCTTGCCCTTCGAAGCGGGCGAGCCCTCCATTCGCCACAGAACGGTTACGAGCATTGCACGGCTCATTGCGGTATCCGGCTCAAAGGTGGTTGCGCTTGTGCCGTTCATTAGCTCGCGCGAGACGGCGAAGTCGACCTCCGCATGGAACCAGCTGCCCTTCTTGACATCCTTGAAGCTCTTGCTCGGACACTCGATTATCGGAAGCTCTGCTTCCTTAGTCTGAGTCGTGAAGTGAGAATCCGTGAACGTTGCCGTGTAAGAGGCGTGACCCGAGAGCTTGCAGGTTGCTTCCGTGATATCGGCAGTGACACTTCCGACCTCTGTGATAGGCTTCGATGCGGGGTACTCGTAGCAGTTTTCGAGAGTGCAGGCGATAGTTGCCGTGCAGCTGTAGCTGCCGTTCGCGTTCTCAGTCCACGTGTATACGGGATCTGCGAAGGTGTGCTTCGGATGAGTTGCGGGGATGATGTCATCCTTTTCCTGAGTCGTGAAGTGAGTATCGGTGAACTCTGCGACGAAGGTCATCTTACCGTCCGTGGTCTGTGATGGGGGATTCGAGCTGTGCCAGCCCATTTCCGCTTCTTCCGTGAGCGGGTTCGACTGCGGATGAAGCGGGCAATTTTCGTTTTGACAGTACGTGCTTGCCGTGCAGGTGTACATTCCGTCGTCACCCTTGACCCAGTTGTACTCGGGAGTAGTGTAGTTGTGCTTTGTTCCGGCAAAATTTAAGTTTGCCTTTGAGCTTTCCTTTGTACAGTCCTCATCGAGGTAATACTTGCCGCAAACGGTGCAGTGCCAATATTCCTTCTGCGAGGTACCGTTGCAGTCGGCGTCTATCGAGTCGTAGTGCGTAGTCATATGACCGCGAGCGGGAAGTGTCTGACGGTCGAAGGTCTCATTACAGTCTGCGTCCCGGCAAACGTAGTACACGGAGCCCGCCGTCGTACAGCTCGATGGCTCAAGCACCTGCTTGAAGGTGTGCGCCTTCGGGAGAACGGTGACCTGATATGAGGCTTTCATATTTCCCGAAGACACCGTTACGGTGTACGTGCCTGCTTTTTCGGCGTTGTAGTCTGAGCTTACCGAGTATCCGTCGAAGGATGTAAGCCCGTTAAGCCCTCCGCTTATACGCGTGCCGTTGAGAGTCATATTAACTTCGAGTCCGGCGAAGGTCAGGGGCTCACCGTACTTAAATACGGTCTGAACATTATCCGTGTTTATAGTGATAGCCTTAAATGTTCCGAGCCTTACGGGATTTCCGTATCCGCTGACGTTGCTGAGGCACCAAATACCTGTGAGATTGATCTTAGTCTTTGTAAGGTCTTTGGCTTCATAGTACTTCAGCGCGTCACCTTTTCTGAGAGTGCCGACGGTGACGAAGTTAACGAGAGTGTGCTTGGCACCTTCTCCTGTGTAGAGGACATTTCCCGTGCTCCAAAGCGTTTCTATATATCCTATAAACGAGCCGTGACGGCTGCTTGTTGCGTGGTTGGTATACTGGTCTGTTGTGGCATCTACTGTTTTGTAGTTCCAACAGTAATTAAGCGTTCCTCTGTTGACTTCGCCGACGAGTCCGCCTGCGTTGTTGTTCGCGTTGTTGTTTTCTAACTGAAATAGATAACCTTCCTCGCGACCGCAGTAGCTTACCGTTCCTGAGTCACTGATGCGTCCTACGAGACCTCCGAGTGCACCGTATGTTGAGTTATAGCCGAGTGCGGGGGTGCAGTCATATGCGATACACTCTGAAAGTGTTGAGCGATTCGTGACTTCACCAACGAGACCACCGACATATGCACCGCCCCTGCTGTCTGCCATATATGCCACGCTGACCGAAACGGCTTCACAACGGTATATTCTTCCATAATTGAGCTTTCCCGCGATCGAACCGACGCGGAACGTACTGCTTTCAGGAGAATTCGGCTGAATGGTTGCGTTTGCTACGGTAAGGTCGCATACAGTGCCGTTGTTCACCTCGGAGAACAGACCGTAGCAGTTGTCATAACCGCCGCTCTCTATTTTGAAGTTCGATATTTTGTGACCGTTTCCGAGGAAGGTTCCCGTGAAAGCATATCCGACGCCGGTGATGGTAGCGCCGCCGAAGTCGAGATCGGCATTCAGCGAAACTATGGGGGAGGGGGTACCTGTGCCGTTTGCAAAAGAGGTAAAGTCCTCCTTTGTCATAATAATAAAGGGATAATCGACGGTTCCGTAGCCGCCGGCGAGCTTGCCGTTTTTGCCGTTAAACGTGAACTTATTAAGCGGAACGGATATATCGCCTACTGTGCAGCTCATGGTAACGACAGCTGAGCCGCCGTCCTTCATGTTGTCAAAGTAGATCTTGTTCTTGTTTACCGTTGCCGCGCTTGAGGACGAGACGTAGGTGTACTCACACATACCGCCGAACATCGCAACGAAATCTTCGCCGAGGTAGGAGGTGAGTAGAGTATCGTTGCTCGGCATCGTGACAGCGGAAACGGGCTCGACATCCAGCTTATTGTCGGTAATGGTACGGCTTACGTAATTAACACCTGCCTTGTAGTAGGTGACGCTGACAGAGCTGAGCGAGCTGAAGTGATTGTTCAGATCATAGAATACATGCGCCGTTGTAGCGGCAAAGCCTTCGAGAATGTTCTTTGTCTCCGCCTCGATCTGCGCCTTGTTTTTCATAATACCGAGATCGGACGTATAGTCGACGAGATTGTTGTCGTCGAGATACGTATTCTGGAAGAGTGCTATCGAGAGATAGTAGTATGTCGCGAGGCAGTAGGTGTAGTATGTGTTGCCGACGAAATCCTTGACCGCAGCTGCCGTCTCGCTCTTAGAGTAGCCCGCAAGCTCATAATACTTGCAGAGAATATCGATGACGGAGCCGTTTTCGAGTGAAACATAGTCGCCGCGCAGATACTTACCAAGACCATCGATGGCGGAATATATGTTTCCGTCGTACTGAACATTCGCGAGCTGGTAGAACTGGTCAAATGTGTTTTTGATATTCATCGGTGAGGGGTTGCTCGAATACAGGGTAGTAAGAGCCCTGTCGTAATAGCTTACAGCCTCGTAAAACTGATTGTGGAAGGAGAAGTACAGCGTCAGATAGGTGTAGTACTGAAGCTGCTTTGTGCTGTCGGTGATCTGACCTGACAGATTCGACAGCTGCTCTGACACAGCCCTCGTATTTGCAGTAATGCTGTCCTTTATCTGCGTCAGCGTGACGTTTTGACTGTTGAGCGTGCTCTGGATATTCGCAAGCTCAAGCT
>CAYNHY010000143.1:0-4222 GCA_964397225.1 uncultured Ruminococcus sp. | reverse complement strand
GGTTCAGGGCAAGGTCACGCTCAAATATACGGATGGTAAATATTATCTCTCGTTCGACGACGGCAACAGCAAAGGTGACTACGGTCACGTGGTATTCTCGAATGTCGCGGGCATCATTATCAACATAATCGATCCCTCTAAGGGAACCGATGTGATACTCGAGACCACGACTTCCTTACGCCTTAACTGCTACGGAAACGATGGCTACGACAGTCTCGCCGCAATACACGCATGGGGCGTAAACCTCACGCTCCGCGGTCTCAGTACATATGATTACACTCCCGGAATCTATATAAATCAATACGCAAACCGTTCAAAGGGTCATTATTCCCAGCCGGCGGCTATATATGCGGAATCGGTGAACATTGACGGCATAGATACGAATATCAATTACTCAGTGAATCCGGCAGCGGACCCGAACGGTCAAGCAGAACTGACAGCATTCGGAATACGCGCACGCAAAGGTATCAGCATTAACGATTCCACTGTGAAAATTGATTTTGACTGCGGTTCTTCCGATAATGACTCATGGAAGATTGTCGACAAGGACGGCAATCCGAGTTATACGCCGGACAGTCATTTCTACGGCCTGTATACGCAAGGTGGAAAGGTAGAAGTTAAAAACAACTCTCGATTTATCTTCGGCTCAAGAAGCAATTTGCGTGTTGAAGCCTGTACGTACACCACAGCATTAAAGGATGAATACGTCGACGCGTACAAGGATTCCATATTCTACTACGGCATATACAATGAGGCTGATCCGAAAATATTCGAGGATGCAAAAAAAGAAGAATTGAAGTACACGAACGGTCAGGTCATCTTGAAGGACTCCTCCTACGATATGGGTTTATCTCCTGTCCGTTGCGATACCACTGTCGTAAGCACTCAGGCAATATATACCGGCGGCACGCCTGTCTCTAAAGGCTCCTCTTTTTCCACCGAGCCTGCGGTAACCTTCGACAACGCAACCATTAATAATAATGCTGCTTACGCTTGTCCCATCACCCGCGGAATAGAAGACTGCTCGGAGGTCTCCGATAATCCCGGAGTAGTTATTAAAAACAACAGCTTTGTCAATCTTAACGTCATTGATCAACTGACCTCTTACTACGAGCATGTAAAGGATACAGACTTCACAAGGACCTTCGGTATCCTGTCACGCCATCGCGGTGTGCTCATCCAGGACTCGAAGCTCAGTGTCATAGCCGGTCTGCCGATAGGTGACGCCGCTCTCAACGAGAAGTCCTCCGGCGACGCTGTATACGGTCTCCAAATTGAAGACAGCAACGTTACGCTGTCCGCACTTGGCTCGTCTGCGTTTAACTTCAAAAGCAATTCCGGTGTCTCAAAATCGCACATCGACCTCTCAAATGGCAAGGTCATCCTCGAGACTACCGAAGACTCCTCCAACGTATCAACTACACCCTTTACGATGTCAACGTACAGCACGGTCACCGAGGGCTTATATAACAGCTCTACCATGCTCGCCGAGGGCGCCGAAAACATCCACAATATCTTTGCGCAGCCTTCTACCCTTATAAGCACCAACTGTCAGTTCAAGACAAAAAAATCCTTTACAGTAACGGCCATAAGCGACATAGAGCTGACCGGAAGCGTTACCTACTCCGCTGACGGAGCACACGTCGGAGTTCCGATCACGGCGATCGCAGACACTAACGCCTCATCTTCGTCGATGCTGAGCTATCAGTGGCAGATATACAACACGAGAACTAAAATGTTCATCAACATTGCAGATGCGACGGACGCTGTATTCACCCCAACAGAGAATCTCGAGGGAGCACTCATACGAGTTACGGTAAGCTCGCCGTATTACAGCGGCGGAACTGTCAACGGTAAGTCGTTCATAGTACAGCCCGCGACAAAGCTTGAGGGAAAGATCGAATACAATACCGTTGAAGTTACGGAAATCGATCCCGCAAAGTACATCATCGCAAGCTTCAACACTACACAGTCTGTCGATGGCTTAAGCTACATGTGGCAGATGTCCGTCGACAGAGGTCGCACCTGGCTGGATGTTCCGAACATGACAGGCAACATTTTTAAGCTCACCTCCGGAGCGACCAGAGAGATCATGCTCCGTGCCGTGGTCACGGCGGAAAATCACACGGGTTCGGTCGAGGGTCGCGAGATCACGCTGACTCCGCCGGCAGAGTTTACTCTTCCCTTTACGGATGTAAAGGCAAAGAACTGGTTTTATAATGACGTTCTCTACGTATATAAATACGGTCTTATGAACGGCGTGACGAAAACTCTCTTTGAGCCCAACACCACCACGACTCGCGGAATGTTCGTTACCGTACTCTACCGTCTCGAGGGAAGCCCCGAGGTCACAAACGACAACGCATTCAAGGATGTAAAGACCGGCTTCTACTATGACGACCCGATCCGCTGGGCCACCGCCAACGGAATTGTCGGCGGCTACGGAAACGGACGCTTCGGTCCCGAGGACGAGATCACGCGTGAGCAGATGGCGACCATTCTGTACAGATATTACGTCTACAAGGGTGAGGACGTGTCAGAGCTTGCTGACATATCCTCCTACAAGGATGCAAACAAGATTCCCTCATATGCCGTAACACCGTTCAAGTGGGCAGTCAACCGCGGTATCATCAAGGGAGTAACCGACACAACGCTCGAGCCGCTTGAAAAAGCGACCCGCGCACAGATTGCAGCAATACTCAACCGTATCTCAAAGATCTCGGTTACGAGTGAAAAAGTATTGGTCCCCAAAAAATAAGTAATAAGAAAAGCACACCTCGGGCGGTGGCGAGTACCATCGCCGCCGCCCGACGCTCTTTTCCTTTTTCAAAAGCGTCAAACGGATCCTTTTTTGATGTTTTTGAAAAAGCTGCATATACTTACGGGGGATATTGTATTATGAAGAAACGACTGACCGCACTTGCCGTCCTGCTCGCGCTCACTTTGTGCTCCGCCTGCACGGATAAGTCTGCTTTGCACACTGAAAAAACGTCTGACACGACAAGCGAAAACAAAATTACGTCCGAAATGCAAGGAGGCACGGAAACTGACCAAGCCGATGTCTCCTCGGATGCGATGGGAGATACCGACGCGGAGGAGCTTGAGCTGGCTGTGCTTCGACAGAGGATAGGAGACGCGGGCTGCGACGTCGGGATTGCCCTCGCGGAGTTCATCGAGGGCGCGCTCTCAGACGAAGACGTACGAAGCTACTTCGTACAGACTCCGTTCTGCAAGGAATATCCGTTTTTCGCGGATGCCGAGCTGTTTAACGCAGGCGGCGAGCAGCTGTTCCTCATCCTCCCGCAAAGCCGCACGGCGATGCTTGAGCTGTTTGCGACGTCAATTGACGAAAACGGCGAGATGAAGGTCCTGCGCGACGCCCCGCTCTGCACGGTGACGGACGGTGCTCCGCTCATCCTCCGAGCAAATGAAGGCGACGTTCTGCCGAGCGTGCTTGCCGTCATAACCGACGGAGACGTAACGCACGAGTTTCTCCCTGCACTCTCGCTCGAGAACGCTTGGAGCGTCGCACTGAGCGAGGGCTGCTTTGATCTTTCGCTTGACGACATCAGGCGTCACATCGGTGAAGCGCATGAAATGCTCCTTCGCGATTTTCCCGAGATACAAAGCGCCGTCGACAGCGGATATGCTCTTGTATTCGCGTCGGATTATTACCTTTACGATCAACCGACGGTACGCTTCGAGCTCGGGCTGTCGGACGAGGACGGCTTCGTCTGCAAAATGCAGTATGCGGTAACATTTGATGCGACCTACGCCATGGATGTATCCGATCACAAATGGTACGTTATCGGCGGCGGTCTGAAATAAGGTCACGTATTATGAGAAGATCAAACCGAGGCAGCTTCTTCCCTAATCTGCTGTTCAACCTCCTGCTGAACGCGGACGGACTTATTCCCGCCGCCGTACTTACAGCCTTACATTTTATCTTCGACATCTCGCTGAAGTGGGCACTTGCCGCGGCACTTGTGTGGGCGCTCATAATATTACTTAATATGGCGGTGCTCACAGCAGCGTCGTGCGCCGCGAATTCACCCGAGCATCCGACGAAGAACCGAAATCCTTATTCCGCGAAAAACGGGGACATTTTCAAGAATTGATAAGGGCGCATACTTCGCGCGACGTAAAAACGCAAATCTGCCGACGCCACGTCGGTAATAATAAAACAGTGGATCGAAAGGAGTCATCATTATGGGACTTATTA
>CAYNHY010000142.1:0-4269 GCA_964397225.1 uncultured Ruminococcus sp. | reverse complement strand
GTTGGGGGAGCTCTAAAGCACTTCATTCGAAGTGCTTTTTTCCTTTTTTAGGCGCTTATTTTACATGTATAAAGTGTCCCGGTATCAGAAGTCCTGTTTCCAGTCTTGTGCGGTGAGGCGTTGATACATTTTTCGATAAATCTCGCTCGCGTCGCCACAAGCACCGTTCGGTTAGCCTGTCGCTAACAATTACCCATCCTGTAAGTCGGCTTTACAGCTGCGGTCCTACTTCGCCTTGCTCCAATTAAAGCTATGTCTGTGGTCGGACTGTGCCTCGGTACGACTGAACTTTGGCGCGAGTCCGTTTTTACGTAATTTCTTTTGAAAAAACTCAAATTACCTATTGACAAACCGCTATAGCTGTGGTATAATTATTAACGTTGTAGCGGTATTGTGTAACGGTAGCACGACAGACTCTGACTCTGTTTGTTGGGGTTCGAATCCCTATACCGCTGTGATAGGCTGTCACTTTTGTGACAGCTTTTTTTTACCCGCGCTACGGCACGAGGGTCGTACGTGGCTGCAATTTCCCACTTCGACTGCTGTGCGAGCGGTATTTTGTATTTACTTCCGCCACGGAGTGTGGTATAATTAACACGGCTGAATCGATATTCCTTCCGGATATCGATAGTCGGGCTTGCGCCCATTCACAAGGCAATGCCTTTTTGAAATGCCGCATGAGCTTGTACATACCGGCGAAAGCCGATAATTACTACATATTATATATGTCCATACGGAGGAAACGGATATGGAACACATTATTGAAAGTGCAAAGCAGGTGCCTGTGATACACGAGGCTGATGTTTGCGTCATCGGCGGCTCCTGCACGGGAGTTTTTGCGGCTGTTCGTGCCGCACGTCTCGGCGCGAGCGTCGTTATAGTCGAGTGCCAGAACAGCTTCGGCGGTGTCGGAACGAACGGGCTTGTCGGAGTTTGGCATTCTCTCTACGACACCGAAGGCAAAAAGCAGATCATCTCGGGACTTACCGAGGAGTCGATGGGTCGCCTTGACCCGATCGACAAGCGAGTCGACAGCACGCTCGCGCACATCTTCAATCCCGTCGAGCTCAAGTGTGCGCTCGACGACATGCTCCGCGAGGAGAAGGTCAAAATTTACCTTCACACCTACTATGCGGGTATTGTCTGCGACGGCGACACCATCGACGCCGTGTTTGTCGAGAACAAGGACGGACGCGGCGCTATCAAGGCGAAGTTCTTTATCGACGCTACGGGTGACGGCGACCTCTGCCGCGACCTCGGCATCGAGAGATACGAGAACGAGCACCTTCAGCCGCCGTCCTATGTATTCCTCATGCAGGGCGACGAGGAATATGCCTGCCGCGGCATTGACCTCGAGGGCTCCGACCCCGTAACTCATCTTATGAACCTCCATACTGAGGAGCTCAATATCGAGCGCGACTGGGGCTGGGCAATCGACCTGCCGGGACATCAGAATATGAAGATGCGTGCTAACACGCACGTTTTCGGCGGAAACTGCGGTCGCGCGGATGATCTGACACGCGCCGAGCTTGTCGGACGCGAGAAGATGGCAAAGATACGTACCCTCCTTCGCAAGTACGGCGACCCGAACGAGACATATTCCCTCATCTCCGACTGCTCGTACATCGGTGTGCGCGATACATATCATTACAAGACGACCTATAAGGCAGACCACATCAAGCTTTTGATGGGCGAGAGCTACGACGACTGCATTCTTCGCGGAACCTATGAGGTCGACTCGCACCACGAGGACGAGGGAATTACCTTCCTTCGCTTCGACGGTACGTCCGTTATAGAGGACAGCTATGGAAACATCCGCTACGGCAACTGGAGAGTCGACAACGGAATAGACCCGAACCTTCCCGTGCCGACCTTCTACCAGGTTCCCTTCAAGCTTCTCGTCGGCGACAAGGTGAGAAACATTATTGCGGCGGGACGTATGGTCAACGCAGACCCCTCCGCCTTCGGCGCGCTCCGCGTTATGGTAAACACGAACCAGATGGGCGAGGCTGCCGGCGTTGCGGCATACCTTGCGATACATCAGGGTAAGGCCGTTTGGGAGCTTGACGGAGTAGAGGTAGCGCGCACGCTTTCCGCGGGCGGCAGCGCGAACCTCGGTTAATGCAATGAAAAATAAGCCGATACGGGCTCTTGCGGCGCTTCTCGCTGTTCTGCTGCTTTTGTCTTTGTGCGCTTGCGGAGAGCAGGCGGGAGAAAAAGCGGCAGCGGGTGAGAGCGTCGCCTCCGGCGACGCCGTTGCCTCGACCGGCAGCTCTGCCGGGTCAACGGCAGGTACGGCGAAGGATTATTCGTATATTGACAGCTACGTCGCTTCTCTTGCAAGCGGCACGTCCTTCGACGGCGCGAGCTTCAATATTGTCGGTCGCGTTGAGGCGATCCTTACCGACAACGACCGCGAGACGGGCAATCTCGAGAGCGACGCGCTGTACTACAGGAGTCGCGAGCTTGAGGAGCTGTTCGATATTGAAATGACACTGTCCGCGGCTGCGGGCATCGGCTACGAGGACGCCGAAAGCGAGATAAACGAGCTTGTGCGGCTCGACGTCATGAGCGACAGTCGCACGTATGACCTCGTCGAGGGCAATATAATGCTTTGCGGCACGGTGTTGCTCGAGGAGAATCTCATTCAGCCGTCGGACAATTTCCCCGACATCGACCCCGAGCGCTCATGGTGGATACCCGATATCCGCGAGAGATATACCGTCTGCGACAGGCTGTATTATCTCACGGGCAAGCTCGATCTGTCGCATTACAGCGCGCCCGCCTGCATCCTTTATAATAAGGCAGTCGCAGAGAATTTCTCTCTTCCCGATATGTACGCGGCAGTCAGGGCGGGCGAGTGGACGCTCGATTACATGATGGAAACGGCGTCCGTTATAAGCGGCGGAGAAATAAAGCGGTACATGATAGGCGGAGCGGGCGGTGGACTTTCGATGTTCTTCGGAGGCGGCTTCACGCTTGCCGATATTGATGAAAATGGCGATGTTGTGCTCACGGAAACGCTCACGGGAGACATGGTGACGTACATCGACCGTCTTGCCGATATCTTCGGCGACGACAGCATAACGTATAATCAGGTGCGCGTGTACTACAACGGCGCGCAGGACTTTTCCGATTACGACGTGTTCGACGGTGACGGCGTGCTGTTCTGGGTCGACGTGCTCGGACGCGCCTTCGAAATGCGCTCGCACGACGTCGAATTCGGAATTCTTCCGATCCCGAAGCGAGATGCGTCGCAGAAGGAATATATCAGCTTCGCGAACGCCTGGCAGGTCGTCGGCGTATTCTTCCCGAAGAATGTGAAGGATATGCAGCTGACGGGAGTTGTCACAGAGGCAATGGCGGCGCTGTCCGAAAAGTACATTGAGCCTGCATATCTTACGAAATCGCTAAAGGGGCGTAGCACCTATGACGAGGGCTCCCGCGAGGTCGTCGACATGCTCTACGGAAGCCAGACGGCTGACCTTGCCGACACCTATCAGTGGGGAGATCTTGTAAAAACGGTGAATTATGCCTGCCTCGGCTCTACGGATTCGTATGTCAGCAGCTACAGCTCGTCGGCAAGATACGCAAAGCTCGTTATAAGCCGACTTCTGAAGTCCGTGAAGGGGCGCGAAACGTCTTGAACGATCATTGTATACAAATCAGACATAGACCTTTGTGCAATATGCCACTTGAAGAAAATCAGTGCCGATGTTATAATTAATGATGCAAGATAATTGCCTTGCGGCAACAAAAGCATATATTTCGAAAGGAAAACCATAATGAACAAGAAACTTTTGGCTCTTCTTCTCGCAGTCCTCATGGTATGCAGCCTTCTTGCAGCCTGCGGAAGCACTGATGAGAAGAAAAACAATTCTTCCTCCACGACCGGCGCAGCCTCCGCAAACGGTGCAGAGGACGACAGCTTTGACGAGATCAACAGCTACGTGTCCGATCTTGCGGCTGAGCACAGCTTTGACGGCAAGACCTTTACCATCATCGGCACAGGTAACCAGATAATTGCCGACAAGCCCGAGATCACGGGTAACCTTGAGAACGATACTCTCTACACCAGACAGTCCGAGCTCGAGGATAAGTTCGGCATCACCATCGAGTTTGTCGAGTCTACCGCAGACGACGCAAACTACGCTACAACGGGTGCCGAGACCGCAGACCGCGTCAACACCGACGTTATGAGTAACATGGGTGCGTATGACCTCATCCAGGGTAACCTCATGACCTGCGGACAGGTAATGCTCAATAACG
>CAYNHY010000141.1:0-4272 GCA_964397225.1 uncultured Ruminococcus sp. | reverse complement strand
CGAAACATCGGATACTGTGCCGATCACACATCAAACGCGCCGAAATCGGGGCTCTTTTTGTAGTTCAGCGATTTCTCGGCGATTCGCGACATTTTCAGAGCAGAACGACATACGTAATTATGAATACGCCGGCACGACCGTTTTCCAGCCGGCAGAGCCTAAGAAAGGAAAATTAAATTGGCAAAGAAAAATAAGAGCGGCGCTGTACAGAACGCCGCGCAGAAGCCCCGTCACAAGCTCCGTGTAATGATGCTCGGAGGACTCAATGAGATCGGCAAGAATATTGCGGTCATCGAGTACGGCGACAGCATGATAATCATTGACTGCGGCGTCGCATTCCCCGATGAGGATATGCCAGGCATCGACCTCGTAATTCCGGATTTCGCATATCTTGAGAAGAACGTTGACAAGATCAAGGGTATCCTTATAACGCACGGACACGAGGACCATATCGGAGCGATACCGTATCTGCTCAGACAGATCGACGTTCCCGTGTACGGCACGCGTCTCACGCTCGGAATACTCGAGAACAAGCTCGCGGAGCACAAGCTTCTCGGAAGCCGCACGCTCGTTACCGTCGAGGCGGGCACGATACTTACCCTCGGCGCCTTCAAGGCGGAGTTCATCCGTGTCAATCACTCGATAGCGGACGCCTGCTGCATTGCCGTCACGACTCCGGTCGGAGTTATAATGCACTCGGGCGACTTCAAGCTCGACGTGTCTCCCATCGGCGGAGAAATGATGGATCTTACCCGAATCGGCGAATACGGCAGACAGGGTGTGCTGCTTCTCATGTGCGAGTCTACAAATGTTGACCGCGCGGGCTATACACCGTCCGAGCGAAACGTCGGCTCGGCTCTCGACGGAATATTCATGCAGAACCCGCACAAGAGAATAATTATCGCGACCTTCTCGTCGAACGTTCACCGTGTTCAGCAGATCATTAACGCAAGCGTTAAATTCGGACGCAAGGTCGCAGTTACCGGACGCAGCATGATAAACGTTATCGGCGCGGCAGTCCGCCTCGGCTACATGAATGTGCCGGACGGAGTGCTCATCGACATTGCCGATATCGGACGCTACCCCGGAGAGATGATAACAATAGTCACAACAGGCTCTCAGGGAGAGCCGATGTCTGCGCTTTATAGAATGGCGTTCTCCGACCACAATCAGGTGTCGCTTTCGAGCGAGGACCTGGTCGTGCTTTCTTCACACGCTATCCCCGGGAACGAAAAGCTCGTCGGACGCATCATCAACGAGATGTACCGCCGCGGCGTAAACGTATATCACGACGACGCTGAGGTACATGTTTCGGGTCACGCCTGCCAGGAGGAGCTCAAGCTCATGCACGCGCTGACAAAGCCGAAATTTTTTATGCCCATCCACGGCGAGTACCGCCACCTCATGCAGCATAAGGAGCTTGCCGAATTCATGGGCATGGATCCGAAGGACATATTTGTGTGTGATATCGGTCAGGTGCTCGAGCTTGACGGCAAGACCTGTAAGCGCGCAGCTCCCGTTCCCGCAGGAAAGACGCTTGTAGACGGCTATGGTGTCGGCGATGTCGGAAATATAGTGCTTCGCGACAGACGTCACCTCGCGCAGGACGGACTTATCGTCGTTGTTGCAACGGTCGATATGGATCAGCGCGTGCTGATATCGGGCCCCGATATTATCTCCCGCGGCTTTGTATATGTTCGCGAGAGCGAGGAGCTGATGGAGAAGGCGCGTGAGCTGACGCGTGAGCTTCTTACGGAGCTGCTTGACTCGGGCGTCACCGAATGGACACGCCTTAAGCAGCAGACGAAGGATACGCTTTCGAAATTCCTTTATTCTAAGACGAAGAGAAAGCCGATGATCCTTCCCGTTATAATGAATGTATAAGGAAAAGGATATCAACTTGAACGGACATAAAAAAGCAGAGCTTCTTTCGCCAGCAGGTAATCCCGAAAAGCTTCGCGCGGCGGTGATGTACGGTGCGGACGCGGTCTACCTTTCGGGAAAGGCTTTTGGAATGCGCGCGGCGTCAGGCAATTTTACAAACGACGAGCTGTCGTGGGCGGTCGAATATTGCCACGCCCGCGGCGTGCGCGTGTATGTTACGCTAAACGTAATGCCGCGAACGGCGGAGTATCCCGCGCTCACCGAATATGTTGATTTTCTCGCGACAGTCGGCGTCGACGCCGTAATCGTCGGAGATATCGGCGTGTTTTCCCTCGTCCGCGAGAGGGCTCCGCAGCTCGATATACATATTTCGACACAGGCATCCGCAGTATCCGCAGCGTCGTGCAATGCATGGCACCGCCTCGGCGCGAAGCGCATTGTCCTCGCACGCGAGCTCACGCTTCGAGAGATACACGATATTCGCGAGAATATTCCCGACGAGCTTGAGCTTGAGGCGTTTGTACACGGTGCGATGTGCATCTCCTATAGCGGGCGCTGCCTGCTTTCGAATTACTTCACCGGTCGCGACGCGAACCACGGCACGTGTGCTCAGTCGTGCAGATGGGTGTATTCGCCTGTCGGCAACGGCGCGCGCGAGCTTGAGCTTTCGGAAGCGAATCGCCCTGATATCCCTGTAGCCGTAAGTGTTGTCGAGGACGGAGGCGACACCTTCTTCATGTCGTCCCGCGACACGTCGATGCTTGAGCATATCCCGACACTTGAGAGCTCGGGAATATCGAGCTACAAGATCGAGGGCAGGGTAAAGAGCGCGTATTATACCGCGGTCGTTACAAATGCGTACAGAATGGCGATAGATTCGTACAGAGCAGACCCCGACGGATATGCGACCGACGAGCGGCTGCTTCGCGAGCTTGACAGCGTCAGCCACAGAGAGTACGGCACGGGCTTTTATTTCAAATCACCTCACGAGGACGCAAATACCGTGACGCGTCACGGCTACATCCGCGAAAAGGCTTACCTTGCAACGGCGCTCGAGGACTCCGTGCCGACTGAGGACGGACTTTACGATACGCTGTTCGTGCAGCGAAACAAGCTTGTCGCCGGTGAGCGCGTGGAGCTTATCTCCCCGGGAAAAACAGGACGCGCATTCACGGCGGACACACTTGTCTCAGAGGACGGAGATGCGATAGAATCGGCGCCTCATCCGGGAATGCACTTCAGACTTCGTGTGCCCTTCGCCGTGAAGGCTGGAGACATACTTCGCGGCGGCGAATAAAGAAAATCAAGCTCGGCGGCATGTGCCGACCGACAAACGGAGACATTTATGATCGATATTATCAAGGCATTTTTTATAGGTATCGTGCAGGGTATTACAGAGTGGCTTCCCGTGTCGAGCACGGGTCATATGATACTCTTTGACGAGTTCGTACATATGGAGGTGTCGACTGAGTTTTTAGAGCTGTTTCTCGTTGTAATTCAGCTCGGCTCGATTTTCGCGGTGCTGACGCTTTACTTCGGAAAGCTGAATCCCTTTGCGCCGTCGAAGTCACGCGAGCAGAAAAAGGGAACGTGGGTGCTCTGGTCAAAGGTCGCGGTTGCGGCAGTTCCCGCAGCTGTTATCGGACTGATATTCGATGATCTGCTCGACCGTTATCTCTACAACTATATAACTGTAGCGATAACGCTTATCGTCTACGGTGTCGCCTTTATCGTGATAGAGCGCCGTCACGCGGCGAAGAATATGTCATTCAGGATAGAGACGGTCGATGATATCGATTATTTGACCGCACTGAAAATAGGCGCGGCGCAGGTGCTCGCACTTATTCCCGGAACCTCGCGCTCCGGCTCAACTATAATCGGCTCAATGTGCGTGGGCGTCTCACGCACGGCGGCGTCCGAGTTTTCGTTTTTTCTTGCGATCCCCGTAATGCTCGGTGCGTCCGCGCTCAAGGTAATCAAATACATCAAGGATGTCGGCGTGTCATTTACGCAGGCTGAGGTAATTACACTTGTCGTCGGAATAGTCACGGCATTCGCAGTGTCAGTTATCGCTATAAAGTTCCTCATGGGCTTTGTCCGTCGTCACAGCTTCGAGGTGTTCGGCTGGTACAGAATAGCACTCGGAATCATCGTTATCGGTTATTTCGTGCTTAACAGACTTGTTTTTGCATAATTGCATTATACGGAATGAGAGGAGAGGTCTTCAAAGAAGACCTCTCCTCTTTACACCTTCTCCGTTCGTCAAACTGCACAAAAATCTGGGGGGCAATTGAACAGTATGACGAAATTCTTGTTGGCTTTCCGCAATGTATTTACAAATGCCGAAGATTGTGCTACAATTAAGTTATCGCGGCGGAGGTATCCGCG
>CAYNHY010000140.1:0-4309 GCA_964397225.1 uncultured Ruminococcus sp. | reverse complement strand
CCGGGCTTATCACCGGAGTTACAACTACAACTCTCGAGCCGACAAGCGGCGCGACTCGCGAGCAGTTCGCGGTAATTCTTAAGAGATTCAAGGAGGGTGCGAATTTCGACTACGAGCTCGTCTACAATGAGCCGACCTCACACAGCACCTATACCGAGAAGGAATACCCTCTCGTCAGCGACGCTGACATTTACGTTGCAGTCGACGGAAATGACGCAAACCCAGGAAGCTTTGATAAGCCTGTCGCGACCTTCGCACGCGCCAAGGAGCTCGTGCGCGAGCTGAAGAAGACGGCGTCGGATGAAATTGTTGTAGCCTTCAAGGCGGGCAACTACGGCGCCATGGACTGCCTTGACTTTAACGCCGAGGATAGCGGTAGCGAGAGCGTGCCGATACGCTACTGTGCTTACGGCGACGGAGAGGTCATCTTCCAAAACGGCTATACGATCAAAGCAGATGACTTCAAGCCGATAGAGGACAGCGACAGGTACCTCTTCAAGGAAAAGAATTACGATAATATCTATAAGGTCAACATTGGATCCTGTGTTACGAGTGCCGATGAGCTCACGACGCTGTTCAGCGGCAACGGCATATGCCACGAGGCGCGTTATCCGAACAAAGAGGATAACGGCACGGACAGGTATTACTCTGATATGACGACTACGGTTGACAAGTACTCGAGCATTCAGCTTCAGGCGCTGCTGCCGAAGATAGTTGCGGGCTTCCGCACGACCGAGGGCATGAGAGTTACGGGCTTTTTGCGCGTGGGCTGGCTCTCTGAGACCTTTGACGTGAAGTCCTACGATCCCGAAACAAATATAATTACCTTCAACACCTACGAGGGCTTCGTTCCTGCGAACGGATATCCCGTCGGAGAGAGCGCGGGCGGCTTTGACTTCATGTACGAGGGAAGAACCAGCGATAAGGTTTTCTTCTCGAATCTGTCCGATCAGCTTGACGCCGAGGGAGAATATTGGCTCGATCCGAATAATCTGACGCTGTATGTTTACAAGCCGAACGGAAATTATACAATAGCCACCGGCGGCGGCTTTATTACGCTCGCCGACGCGCACTACATCAGCCTTGTCGGTCTTTCCTTTGACGCAACACGCGGCAGACAGGCGCTCGGAGTATACGGCAGTAATAATGTTACGGTAGATCGCTGCACCTTCTCGAACGTTGCAGGATCCGCCGCTATTGATGTCAACACCTCCTTTGACTTCACGGCGTGCAACAGCGAGTTCTTCAATTTCGGCGAAAACGGAATACGTGTTCAGCCTCAGACAGGCGCGCAGACCGGTGCCGGCGGAAGACATTTCCATCAGAACCTGATTCCGTGCGGAGTGGTCATCGACAACAATTACTTCCACGATTTCGGCTTCGTTAATACCTGGTCGGACGCTGTAAACATTTACAGTGCATCGGGAGCCGTGGTTTCTCATAACTACTTCAAGAACGGCGCGCACTCTGCCGTTCAGTACGAGTCGGCAAACAATACTGTCGTAGAGTACAATGTATTCGATAATATGATGATGACCACAGCCGATTACGGCGCGGTCTACACCAACTGGTCATTCCATGACCGAGGTAATATTGTCAGATATAATCTTTTTAAGAACATGCGAGCTGCGGGAGCACAGTACTCCATCTATCTTGACGGTGACTCAAGCAATACCGAGATATACGGCAACCTGTTCTATAATGCAGGAGAAACCGGTGTGACGATCAACGGCGGACGCGACCACATTATACATGACAATGTATATATCAGGGAGTTTGGCGCGGGTCGTTTCCTGTTCTCGAATCTCAATCCGTACACCAAAAGGTATCTCGAAGAGGGTGATTTCGGACATGAGGTGGGAAGTGCCCCCGAGATGCAGACGCTTGCTAATCACATGCCTCACGAGGGAGATGAGAACTACGAGGCGTGGCGCGAGCGTTGGCCGATACTGTATCGCTACAACGACGACTTTGCAAATCTCGGTGACCCCGACTGCCTCTTTACGACGATAAACTACGTCTACGACAATTATATTATCGGCGGTGAGGAGATACAGGAGAAGTCCTACGTCCTTTACACGCCCGAGGAGAATAAGAAGACCCAGAAGTACCTCGAGCTTGACGAGAATCCTTTCTTCCGTGATCCGACGCACGGTGACTACACCGTAGTAGGCAGTGACATTTACCTGCCTGTTTCCGAGATGGGAAGATATTAATGAAAAAAGCAGCGGGTGCCGTGAGGCATCCGCTGCTTTTTTGTTATGATAAGCTTGCGAGGCTTACTTGCAGCCGCGAAGCTTATAAAGCCATGTTCCGAAATAGAACTTCGGGAGCTTCATCATGCGTCCGATGCGGGACGGCTGGCACATGAGTCGGTAGAACCACTCGAGATTGTGCTTGATGAAGAACTGCGGCGCGCGCTTTACGTTGCCCGAATATCCGTCTAGCGAGCCGCCGAGCGCCAGGAACAGCTTCACGTTCGGCATTTTGTCGCGGTTCTCGTTGATCCACTTCTCCTGAGTGGGAGCACCGAGACATACAAAGAGCACGTCGGCTCCGCTTTCGTTGATCTTATCGATGACAGCGTCGCTTTCAGCGCCCTCCTTCTTGAAGTAGCCGTCGCCTGTGCCGACAAACTCCGCACCGGAGAATTCCTCGCACATCTTGTCGGCTGCTGCCTGTGCAATGCCGGGCTTGCCTCCAAGGAAATACAGCTTAAGACCATGCTCGCGTGAGATGTCGATAATGCGTTTTCCGGTATCAAATCCCGCGACGCGTTCCTTGAGAGGAGTGCCGAGAATTTTTGCCGCCTTGACAATGCCGATGCCGTCGGGAAGGGTAACGTCTGCCTTGCCGATGACGTCGTACATTGCGCTGTCGTCAATGCACAGCTGAACGATCTCGGGATTCGGTGTGAATACCGAGGTGCTTACACCTGATTTAATGCGGCTAACAAGAAGCTCTATCGCTTCGTCGAAGGTGACATTATCGAAATATATGCCACGGACATTTATCTTTTCTGCCATAGCAGTCTCCTTTCAAGCAACAATGCACCGAGGATGACGCGGTGCATTGATTTTGTTATGTACTTCCGGCAGATTACTTCTCGAGAGAGGAGAGGTAATCGGCGATGTCTCCGACGGTAATGAAGTTGTGGATGTCGTCGTCACCGATCTCAATGTTAAAGCGCTCCTCGCACATGAGAACAAGGTCTGCAAGCTCGAGAGAGTTGATGCCAAGGTCATTTACAAGCTCGGCTGAGGGCGTGATATCGCCGGGATTGACGGAAAGCTCGTCAACGAGAAGAGTTTTGATTTGTTCAAACATAGGTACAGAAAACCTCCGTTAAATAGTAGCGTGTGCTATATTCTGTTGTACTTATTATATATTATACAGCGGTCAATGTCAAGTGATTATCGGAAAAAATAAAAATTGTGTTGAAAACGGGATAAAAAATACGCATAGCTATTGACTTGCAGACTAAAAAATGCTATAATTATCAAAGCCGCGTGATCATGGGTCTAAAAGTCTATGCTTGCCCATATCAGCGAGTTCACACATAAGGAAAGTGAGGTGCTTTTCATGTTTGCTATTATCAAAACAGGCGGAAAGCAGTACAAGGTCAGCGAAGGCGATATCATCTTCGTTGAGAAACTGGATGTTGCTGAGGGAGACAAGATCACCTTTGACAGCGTTCTTGCAGTAGCGGACAACGACGGTGTTAAGGTAGGTGCTCCTACAGTTAACGGTGCGTCTGTAACAGCTAATGTTCTCAAGAACGGCAAGGCTAAGAAGATCTATGTCATGACCTACAAGGCGAAGAAGAACGAGAAGCGTAAGATCGGTCACAGACAGCCGTATACAAAGGTACAGATCGAAAAGATCTCCCTTTAATCAGACTGAGCTATGACAAAGATAGTATTTTTCAGGCGTGAGGGTCGCTTCTACGGCTTTGAGGAGCAGGGTCATACGGGCTACGGCGAATCCGGAGATGATATTCTCTGCGCTGCGCTGTCCTCGATGACGATGCTTATACTCAATACCATTGAGATCAGCTTTGCGGGAGATGTCGATTACGAGATCGACGAGACAAGCACTCGCGTTACCGTTAAGGCAATGTGTGCGCTTCCCGAATTCGAAGCTGACGAGAAGAAGCGGTATGCCGTTGAAGGAATATTCAAGGGCTACTACTACCAGCTCAACGATTTACTTGAAGAATATTATGAGCATCTCGATGTAGATGTGATTGACGACTGACAGCGGTCAGTTATTCAAAACTATTTAGAAAGGTACGGATAGGATCATGATC
>CAYNHY010000139.1:0-4350 GCA_964397225.1 uncultured Ruminococcus sp. | reverse complement strand
GCCGAAAAGCCTTGAGGTACGATAGTATTCCTGCTTTTTTCGTCTACGATATGAAGAATTTTTTTAAGCTTACAAAACTGCAAGGCACATCATCATATAATCAAGGCTTAAAACAAAAGCATCACCGCCTGCATATGTAGGCGGTGATGACGAAAAATCTATTTTGTACCCGAATAGTAATTCATCGGATTGACCCATAAGGGGTTATTTATAGTACCATGCATTAAACCGAAGTGCAAATGCGGACCGGTGGAATATCCCGTACAGCCGACATAGCCTATCGTCTGTCCCTTTTTAACCTTTGCACCGTTACCGACCGCAACAGTCTGCATATGTGCGTAAATCGCCGTAAATTTCAATCCGTCCGAGCCTACACCGTGGTCGATAACCACATGGTTGCCATAACCCTTGCCCTTACCCGAAATACCGCAACAATCACTGTATTTCGGATAATTATGCTTACAGTGATTTATGCTTCTTGTCACAACACCGTCCGCAATGGCGACTATCTTGGCACCGTAGGTTCCGTTTGCGATATCAATACCGTAATGATACGTTCCCCAACGCGGACCGTAAAGCGAAGAGGTCTTTCTTATAGACGGAACAGGCCATAAGAACTGGCTTCCGTCATATATCTGCGACGAGCCGCCGCTCGCCTCGCTTTGCATACGGTTAAGCTCGGTCTGCATTTCGGAAATAAGCTTGTCATTTTTGTTTATCTGAGCCTGCGTACTGCTTTGATCGCTGTTTATCTTCGAAATTAAAGACTGAATTTCACTGTTTTGAGCCTTTAACTCATTCTGCTTTTTAACAATGGTATTTTTAACCGCAGTCTGCTCACTGAGCAGCTTGTTATTCTCAACCTGCTTTTCTTCAAGCACCTTAACGGCGGCAACTATCTTTTCGATCATAAGCTTATCGTGTGCGGAAACCGAAGCGGTAAGCTGTGAAAGCTGTAAAAACTGCGAAAAATCCTCCGCACCCAAAAGTATTTTAACGTTACTGTCGGAATTGCTCATGTAAATAGCACGCAAACGCTTTTTAAATGCCAGCTTGTCCGCATCTATCTCGGCATTTTTCTTTGCAATCTCCGCCTTGTTTGCGGCAATCTTCGCGGTTATTGAATCTATCTGCTGATTGCAAAGCTCGATTTCCTTTTGAACCGAGGCAATCTGCTTTTCGATTGCTTCCTTAAGCTCCTTTTGCTTTGAAGCGTCCTTTTTAAGCTCGCTTATCTTTGCCTTAAGATCCTTTTGATCCTTTTCAAGCTTTGATATATCACTGCTTATCTGTGCCGGTGTCTTTGCTTCGACTGCCGGCATTGATACCGCAGCACCGACGGTAAGTGTTAACGCCAAGGCAAGCGACACAGCCTTTATAAAACCTTTTTTCATTGCTTTCCTCCGAGAAACAAATCAAATAGCCGCAAATTCACTGCCCTCACGGCGCAGATACTTGCTTATCATAATAATACTTCCGAGTACACCTGAAAATATGCCTATTCCGATAAACACAAGCAAAAGCCACCACGCAACGTCACCGTATTTTACGATATCGTTACTGCCGAGGGTCGAAATAATAACCTCGCTTGCTACACGGTAACAGAAGTACAAAAGCCCCTCCGCCAAAACCGCGGAAACCACGCCTATCAGCATTCCTTCAACCACAAAGGGTATTCTGACAAAGGTATCTGTTGCACCGACCGCTTTCATAATGCTGATTTCAAGCTTTCTGTTGTACATTGTAACACGTATGGTATTGGATACTATAACAAGCGAAATAACCATAAGAATCGCAATTACCCAGAAACCGGCTATGCCTATTCCGTTTTTGATTGCGGTTATTTTTTCCGCAAGATCACCCTGGGACTGAATTGCATCTATACCGTCAATTTCTTTTATCTGCTCTAAGGTGCTGTCAAACAAAGCCATGTCCTTCATGGTTATCTTTGCGGCACCCGACATGGGGTTGCCGTATTCGTCATCAAGGAAGGAAAAATAGCTTTCCTGCCCCTCAAGCATTGATTCCTTAACGCTTTCAAGTCCCTCGTCGCTTGTCACATAGGTGACCGAGGCAACATTTTCAAGCTCGGCTATTCTGTCACAGAGAGCCTTTGCCTCCTCATCATTATGTATGACATAATCACTCGGCTTGATCCCGTTTTTATCCGCTTCCTCAGTGGCTGTGTTTTCATCGGAGGAGGTTGTACCCGACTCGGTCGATGAGGTATTAGATGCGGTATCCTCATTTTCACCGTAAAGTGCCCAGTTGTAATCCTTCATGTATGCCATTACGACATTTTGCTGTTCAAGCTTACCTACGGCATTATTTACGTTTTCGGAAATCAAAATCGCAAGACCGATTATTACCATACAGGCAACCAGCACACCGACCGACGCAATGGTCATAAGCCGATTTACCCAGGCGTTTTTTACGCCCTCACCGGTAAGGTATTTTATACTGCTTATTTTCATCAGAAGCTACCTCCGGCATTATCCGCTACGATTTTTCCTTTATCAAGCATTATAACCCTGTGACGGAAATCCCTTACAAGATTATGGTCATGCGTTACCATAAGCACGGTCGTACCGCGCTTGTTTATTTCGGTAAGGAGTGAAACTATCTCATATGACATGTTGGGATCGACATTTCCCGTAGGCTCGTCCGCAATTATAAGATCGGGTGAATTTACAAGTGCACGCGCCAAGCCGACACGCTGTTGCTCGCCGCCAGAGAGCTGGGCGGGCATGGAGCGTGCCTTATTCCCGAGACCCACCTTAGAGAGAGCTTTTGATACCTCACGGCGGACATTTCTGCCCGACACTCCGACAACATGCATCGCGAATGCGACATTATCGAAAACGTTCATTGTTGGGATAAGTCTGAAATCCTGAAAGACTATACCCATGGTACGGCGAAGCATCGGCACCTGACTGCGCTTCATTGTCGTAAGATTAAAGCCATTCACCGTGATTATACCGGTATTCGCCTTTTCCTCACGCATAATAAGCTTCATAAAGGTGCTTTTTCCCGCTCCCGAGGAGCCGACAACGAAAACAAATTCGCCGTTGTTTATTCTTATATTGACATCCTCAAGTGCATGAGTTCCTGTCTGATAGGTTTTTGAAACGCCGCGGAATTCGATTATCGGCTTTTCCGAGTGGACAAGCTCGATATCTTTGAGTATTTCTTCCATTTATAAAAATTTCACTCTTTCGATTAATACTTAATGGGGTTGCTCTTAAGGTACTTATTAACCATCAAAGCGATTTTGAAAATTATCGCATGGTCGAACTCACGCAAATCAAGTCCCGTAATCTTCTTGATTTTTTCAAGTCTGTAAACAAGAGTGTTACGGTGTACGAAAAGCTTTCTCGAGGTCTCGGATACATTAAGGTTATTCTCAAAGAAGCGCTGAATGGTAAAGAGAGTCTCCTGATCGAGGCTTTCGATAGAACCGCGCTTGAACACTTCCTTTAAGAAGGTTTCGCAAAGAGTAGTCGGGAGCTGATAAATAAGTCTCGCAATACCGAGATTATCATACGAAACGATGGTCTTCTCGGTGTCGAACACCTTACCGACCTCAAGTGCGGTCTGTGCTTCCTTAAAGGAGCGAGCAAGATCCTTGAGATTGTCAACCGTGGTTCCGATACCGATAACCACATGTACATAGAACTCGCCCGAAACGGTATCCGCAATTGTGGAAGCGAGCTTTTCAATGGTCTTTGAATCGATGTCACCGCTTGTCTCCTTGACAAGAGCGATATCGGTCTCGTTGATATTGATGACAAAATCCTTGGTCTTATCGGGGAAAAGATTTTGAACTACATCGTAAATGGAAACGTCATGATTGTCTACCGCACGGATAAGAACGACAGTACGCATAACATCTGAGTTAAAATAAAGCTCACGAGCCTTTAAATAAATATCCCCCGGAAGAATATTGTCTAAAATTATGTTCTTGATGAAATTGCCGCGGTCATATTTTTCATCATAATAAAATTTAATGTTGGCAAACGAAACCGCAAGCACAGCCGCATATTTGGAAGCGATTGCATCGTCACCCTCAACAAAAACGGTGTAGTTTGTTCCCTGCGCCGTGCCGAGGCTTTTAAAGGTGAAGCCCGATGCCACATACACATCGGCAGACGGAATCGAAAAAGCATTTACATTCTCTCCTATACGTCCGAGCTCACTGCATGCGATAATAGTGAAGCTTTCATCGATAACACCGAAGGTTCTGTCGATCGCATCCTTCATCTGATGAATTACGCCCTGAAAAAGACGGTTTGACATAATATACACATCCCTTAAAAAATTATATAAATACTAATAATACTATTTTACACA
>CAYNHY010000138.1:0-4470 GCA_964397225.1 uncultured Ruminococcus sp. | reverse complement strand
TGTCAATCACTTTTCGTCAAAAGGCGATTGCTATAACTAACTCTTAGGAGGCGGTCGCTCTATCCGGCTGAGCTACGGAAACACGATTATATTTGCTTTGCGAATATATTATATCACCGAACGGCGCAAAAATCAAGAGCTGACGCAACTTTATTTCAGCTACGGCGGATGGAGGGGCATTTTTCACTGAGTTTTGCAAAAAAAACGCTCAGCTATTGAAAAACTGCGCGAATAATGATAAAATATCTTTACAATACATAATGGGGTAATATTGTCGATGATATTGAATGAAGAATATATTAATCTGAAACGTCTGCTTTTCGATAAATACTATGCGCGTCTTAACGACCGTCAGCGAGAGGCTGTGTATACCGTCAACGGACCGCTGCTTATCCTTGCGGGTGCCGGAAGCGGCAAGACCACGGTGCTTGTCAAGCGTATCGCTCACATTATCCGCTATGGAAATGCGTATTACTCAACTGCTGTGCCGGAGGACGTCGGCGAGGCGGAGCTTACATCAATGCGCGACGCGCTGGCGCTCGACGGGGAGGAGCTCGGAGAATATCTTCTCCGCTTCAGGGTTTCTCCTGCACCCGCGTGGTCGGTCATGGGTATAACCTTTACGAACAAGGCAGCAAACGAGATAAAGGCGCGACTTGCCGAGCTTTTCGGAGAGGGAAGCGAGGAGTCGCTTGACATTCGCACGGGAACCTTTCACTCCGTTTGCGTGAGAATTCTCAGGCGCTGGGCTGACAGGATAGGCTACGAAAAGAGCTTCGGCATCTGCGACACCTCCGACAGCAAGCGCGAGATCACCGAGTGCATGAAGAAGCTGAACATCGATGACAAGCTCCTCCCCGTGAAGTCCGTTATGGCTGAGATCAGCCGTGCAAAGGATCACCTGACGACCCCCGCGCAGCTGCTCCGAGACGCCGAGGGAGACGTGAGAAAGAAGAAAATTGCCGAGGTGTACGACCTGTACGCGAAGAGGCTGAAAAGCCAGAATCTGCTCGATTTTGACGACATTATCCTTCGCACGGTAGAGCTTCTTGAAACGGACTCAGAGGTGCGTGAGAAGCTTCAGCACACCTATCGCTATGTCTGCGTCGACGAGTACCAGGACACGAACTATGCGCAGCTGAAGCTGACGCTGCTTTTGTCCGATTACTACCAAAATATAATGGTAGTCGGCGACGATGACCAGAGCATCTACAAATTCCGCGGCGCGGTCATTGAGAATATCCGAAATTTCGACAAAAATTACGACAACACAGCCGTTATAAGGCTTGAGGAGAATTACCGCTCGACCTCGACGATACTCGAGGCTGCAAACGGCGTCATAGCGCACAACTCCGGACGCCTCGGCAAGACCCTGTGGACGAGCGGTGAGCGTGGTGAGCCGATAGTCGTAAAGAACCTTCAAACGCAGAACGACGAGGCGCGCTATCTTGCAGACGTTGTCACCTCACAAATTCGCGACGGCGCGGCAAGCTTCCGTGATTTTGCGGTGCTGTACCGCATGAACTCGCTTTCGCGTGCCTTTGAGCAGACCTTTGCAAAGAGCGGAATACCATACCGCATGCTCGGCGGACTTCGCTTCTTCGACCGAATGGAGGTTAAGGACATTGTCTCCTACCTTCAGGTAATAAACAATCCGCTTGACGACGTTCGCCTTTCGCGTATCGTTAATACGCCGAAGCGCGGCATCGGCGACAGGTCGTTCCAAATAGCGGAAATGCTTGCCTACGAGACCGGCTGCTCGATGCTTGAATTCATGAAGAATGCGAAGCGCTACACGGCGATCTCGACAGCGGCGGCAAACGCCATGCAGAGCTTTGCCTACCTTATGGAATCTCTGCGCGAGGATGTCGCGAGCATGACGGTCTCCGAGCTCATAACGCGAGTTATCAACGTTACGGGCTACAGCAAAATGCTCGATGAGCTTAAGGACAAAAACGAGAGAGAGGAAAGACGCTCGAACCTTGAGGAGCTTGTCGCGGCGGCGGTGCAGTACGAGCAGGGTACGGACGAGCCGAGCCTTGTGGAATTTCTCGAGGATGTCGCGCTCGTGTCGGATATCGACAAATACGATGAGACGGCGGATGCGGTCGTTCTCATGACTGTACACAGCGCAAAGGGACTTGAATTTCCGAATGTATTCCTGCCGGGAATGGAGGAGAATATATTCCCCGGCTATATGTCGCTGAACGACCCCGAGGAGATCGAGGAGGAGCGCAGACTGGCGTATGTTGCGATAACGCGCGCAAAGCGCAGGCTGTATATTACTCACGTAAATGACCGAATGATGAACGGACGCACACAGTGCAACCATCTTTCGCGCTTTGTTACCGAGATACCCGAGCGCCTGATAGACAGGGAGGAGGACCGCTCGGTTGTGATCCGCCGTGCCGCCGCTACGGCGTCGGCTGCAAGCCGCAGTGCGTATCCTCAGCGTGCGACATCGCAGCTCACTCCGAAAAAGTCGCCGACTGCAAATGTGCGACGTGCTCCGAGCGAGACGTTTTCGGCTGGGGACAGCGTCATTCATCCCGCCTTCGGTAGCGGTGTGATACTTACCGTGCGCCCGATGGGCGGCGACGTGCTTTATGAGGTCATCTTCGAGAACGCAGGAACGAAAAAGCTTATGGCGACATACGCAAAGCTGACGAAGGCGTGATTTTCGCTTAACGATGGGAGGTGACGCGGAGTGAAGGAGTTTTCGACCTCACTCAGAGAAAAGCTTCGTAAAATGGATATTACCGTGATAGTGTGCGCGCTTGCGATGACGCTTCTCAGCATCCTCGTGCTGTGGGGCGGCTCAAAGTCTTTTTCCGGCGGCGCACAGAAGGTTGCGGTGCAATGTACGGCGGCGGCGCTCGGTGCTGTTATCATGGTCGTTGTAGCCTCGATAGACTACGATGAAATTTGCTCGCGCTTCGAGCTTGCGTTTTTCGCGCTGTCGGTCGCGCTTATAGTGCTCGTGCTTGTGGCAAATATCGGCTCGGCAAGCGAGACGAATCACAACTGGATAAAGATACCCGGAATTCCGTTCAACATACAGCCTGCGGAATTTGTTAAGGTGACGTACATTATCACCTTCAGTCGACATGCGGATAGGCTTCGTGACGATATCAACAGACTGAAAAACGTTGCCTACCTGATGCTGCATGCGGGGATCATCATCGGGCTTGTCATGCTAACGGGAGACCTCGGCACAGTTCTGATATACGTATTCATTACCGCCGTGATCCTCTTTTGCGCGGGTCTGTCGCTTTGGTATTTTGCCGCTGCGGCGCTGCTGCTTGTAATTGCCGCGCCTCTCCTGTGGGACAAGATGGCGGAGTATCAGCGGCTGCGTATAATGGCGGGCTTTAATCCGAATATAGACCCGGAGAACTACGGCTATCAGGCGATAATGAGTCGCAAGGCAATAATCGCCGGCGGCTTTTCCGGAGCGGGAATCACGGGCGGCACGCAGTTTGCCAAGGTGCCCGCCGCACATTCCGACTTTCTGTTCTGCGTGCTCGCGGAAAAGCTCGGCTTCTTCGGGACGGTCGGCTACATGCTTCTCATGACAGTGCTCGTCCTGCGGATACTTGTGATAGCGCGACGCGCGAGAAAGGATTACGCGTCTCTTATCTGTGTCGGCATTGCCGCGGTGCTTATCGCGCAGACGCTTGAAAACATCGGCATGTGCCTTGCGATACTTCCGGTTGTCGGCATAACTCTGCCGTTTTTTTCCTACGGCGGCTCGTCCATGCTCACGATGTTCATCTGCATGGGAGTAATACAGAGCATCTGCACGCACAATAGGAAATACTATTTCGAGCGCGAAAGCTCATAGGGGGCGAAATTCGCAAGTATTTGCACGTGCCGTGTTGACACGGAACGACCCTTGTGCTATAATTTTACTTATGCAGTATTTTGTTATTCAATATGAAAATATAAGACGATAACGGTATAAGAAAGGCATTGCATTATGAAATGGACATCGCTTAACGAGCTTAGGGAGAAATATCTTTCGTTCTTTGAGTCGAAGGGACATCTTCGTCTTCAGTCGTTTCCGTTGATCCCGCAGGGAGATAAGTCTCTCTTGCTCATCAACTCCGGAATGGCTCCGATGAAGAAATATTTCACGGGAGAGGTAGAGCCGCCGCGCCGCCGCGTGACGACATGTCAGAAGTGCATTCGCACACCCGATATCGACCGCGTCGGAATCACCGCGCGCCACGGTACGTACTTTGAAATGCTCGGCAACTTCTCCTTCGGAGATTACTTCAAGAGAGAGGCCATCAACTGGTCTTGGGAATTCCTCACGCAGACGCTTGAGATCCCCGCGGAGCTTCTTTATCCCTCAGTATACGAAAACGACGACGAGGCTTTCTCCATTTGGAGAGACGAGATCGGCGTTCCCGAGTCTCACATTAAGAAGCTCGGCAAGGCAGATAACTTCTGGGAGCACGGTACAGG
>CAYNHY010000137.1:0-4502 GCA_964397225.1 uncultured Ruminococcus sp. | reverse complement strand
CTTGTCATCTGTGTCGAGGGCGACCATAACGTCCTTCTCGCAGAAAGCGAATACCTTATCGAACATATCGTGATCAAGCTCGCAAGAGGGGTAGCTGAACTTGGGCTTGCCGATCTCGGCAACGATAGAGTTGATAAAGCCGACGATTCCGCGAATCTCCTCGTGAGCTTTCATGATAGCCTCGAACATAACGTCATCGGCTACTTCCTTAGCACCCGCCTCGATCATTACGACCTTCTTCTCGGATGCCGCAACGGTGAGCTCAAGGCTGCTTCTCTTTCTCTGCTCGCTGGTGGGGTTGATGATGATTCCCTCTTCCTCGGTGAGTCCTACGAAAACACCGCCGATAGGTCCGTTCCACGGAATATCGGAAATGGAAAGAGCGATGGACGCGCCGATCATACCTGTGATCTCGGGGGAGCAGTCATGGTCGACGGAAAGCACGAGCAGGGAGATCGCAACGTCATTGCGAAGATCCTTCGGGAAGAGAGGACGAACAGGTCTGTCGATAACGCGAGCCGTGAGAATGGACTTCTCGCTCGGGCGACCCTCTCTCTTGAGATAGCTTCCGGGGATACGGCCTACAGAGTAAAGTCTCTCCTCAAAGTCAATGGACAGCGGGAGAAAATCGATGCCCTCACGGGGACGTGCGGATGCGGTAGCGCATGCAAGAATTGCAGTATCGCCGTAGCGAACGAGTGCAGAGCCGTTTGCAAGGCCTGCCATCTTTCCTGTTTCTACGGTAAGGGGACGACCTGCAAGCTCATAGCTGAACTTTCTGTAATTTTCAAACATATTATTATCCTTTCTTAATATGCTCCGCTACGAAGGTTCAGCATTTACATAAGCACGCAAGGCTTGTATGCTTATGTAATTACTGATCCCCGTCGCGAAGTCGCTTCGTTTTGCTTTTGGTGCTTTGCGGCTGCGGCAGACCGAATACAGTCCGCCGCAGTCCGAGGCAATGTGAGAGTTATCTTCTGAGACCGAGCTTCTCGATGATAGCGCGGTAACGCTCGATGTCGTTCTCCTGGAGATATCCGAGAAGGTTGCGGCGATGACCTACCATCTTGTGGAGGCCGCGGCGGCTGTGGTGGTCCTTCTTGTTGACCTTAAGGTGCTCGGTGAGGGTGTTGATGCGATGTGTGAGGATCGCGATCTGGACCTCGGGAGATCCTGTGTCGTTCTCGTGAGTCTTGTACTGCTCGATGATTGCCTGCTTTTCTGCCTTTGTGATCATTGTTTTTCACCTCATAAAATATTTTTTCGGACCCGTAAGCTCAGCACTCGGCGGGTGAATCTTCACATACTGTGCGCGGCGGTCTCCCGCCTCTCGCTATGCGACGCTTTATCCGAGCTCCGTGCAAACGGTATCTCAATGTATTATAGCATATTTTAATGCGCTTGTAAATACATTTTTCGTTTTTTATCTCACGGTCGAAGAAAAAAGCGTCGCGCATCCGCGCGGCGCTTTTCCAAAGCTAAGTATCACTCGTGGGTGTAGGTACAGAACTTATAGATAAGCTGCACCACGGCAAGTCGGCTGAAGGTACCGGCGGCGTTGTTATAGGGCGCCTCGTCGCTGCCGTCTCCGACAATATATTTATTCGCCTTTGCGTATTGCAGAGCCTCGATCATATCACGCGAAAGCTCGGAATAGCGCTCGGAAAGGATTGCTGTCACACTCGAATCCACGGCAAAGTCATAGCCGAGATAAGCAGCCATACGCTTCATTATGACCGCGCTCTTGCCAACGCGAAGCTGCTCGGAGAGGTCGTCCGACAGCAGTGCGTCATCGGCAAATATTCCGTTTTCAAGCGCCCAGCACACAGCCTCTGAGTATTTCTCGTCAAAGGTGAAGGGCAGACTTTCGATATCCGCAAGGTCGACAGCGGGCTTGCCCGCTATTCTGTAAAGCGTTTCCGCAAGCTCCTGATAGCTGTACGGCTCGTTAAGTCCGAAGCGGCTTTCCTCAAGCGGCTCCATCAGCTCGTTCTTAAGCACGTAATAAACGGGAGCCTGTATCATAATGTCCTGCATATCCTCATACTGCGCCGTGAGGTCGACGATAGCATCAGAGGCGGTATCGCGGTCGAAGACGAACGAGTAGTAGTTACTGTAGAGTATCCTCTTGCTGACATCAAACTTCTTCTGCACCGTCTCATAGATGGCATTTCCAGCACTCATAGCATCCTCGGTTGCCTTGTCGTAGGTAAACTCCACCTTGGAGGCGTCGTAGCGGATGCCGTCAGTGATAAAGCTTCCGTCAAAGAGAATTGCGTAGTGGTCGCTCTCGTCGTCGAGCACGTCGCAGCCCGCAAGAAGGCGCGAGTCGTAGGTAATGCCGAAAAGGTTGAGCACCGTCGGCAGGATATCCGCGCTTGAGCAGTACGAATCAACCTGAACGGGCTCGATTCCGGGCACATAGCAGATAAACGCATTTTTGAGCTTGTCGAAATTGTCGTTTATCGGGCGTCCCGCAAGCTCTGCGTATTCCGAGTCCTGAAGTCCGTAGGGAAAATGGTCTGCTGTGAGCACAATTACAGTCCGGTCTGCGACTCCCGCCGCCTCAAGCTGCTCCGTAAGGTAGGTCAGCGCGTCCTCAAGCTCAAGGTTGCACGCGATATAAGCCTTGACAGGGTCGGAATAGTCAAGCTCCTTTACGCGATCCCAGTTTTTCGCGCTCATTGCATTCTCGAGTGTATACTGGTAGTGACCGCTGAAGGTCATGTAATACGCGACGAACGGCGCGTCCGAATTCACATATTCGCCGCACGACTTTTCCATCATTTCAAGGTCGGAGGACGGCCAGGTTATCTCCATGTCAAGCCCGTCGTTAGCCGCCTTGAACTCGTAGCCCATGTTGGGGTGAGTGTAGTTGCGGAAGTAAAACTCGGACTGATAGTTGTGGTACGCCTTTGCGACGCCGCCGGCTTCCTTGAACAGGTTTCCGTAACAGTACGGCAGGTAATTATCGGTGGATTCTCCAAAGCTCGACTCAATCTTCGTTCTCGACATATCGGGCAGGAGTCCCATGCAGAAGGTATACTCGCCGTTTGTCGTGGTGTTCGGAAATGTGGAATAGAAATTATTGAACACAAAGCCGCCGTTCATAAGCTTGTAAAGCGTCGGCGTGAGCTCGGGATCGATGAATTCGGGCGAGAACGCCTCGGCGCAGATCGCCACAAGATTATAGTCCTCGCAGATGCCCGTATACTCGTTCTTCTTCGAAACGGGCATATTCGAAAGCGCGGCGGTGAGGTTGCGGAGCTCCCTGCTGTCTCCCGCCTTTTCGTAAAGCTCGGCGAAGCTGATGCTCGAGTCCGTCTGATATTCTTCGTTATACTCGATATTGTTGAGCACGTCCTCTTCCTCATCCTCGCCCGTGCCGAAAATCAAAAAGCGAAGCTCGCAGAGGACGGTCATATTGAGTCCGAAGGTCTGTACTCCCGTGTCGGTCGACGTCTCGGGCGAGGTGAGCGTATTAAAGAGCGAGGGAACGCCGGAGAAAAAGGCTGCGAGCGTTCCGATGCTTCCGCCGAGGACAAGAGCTGCCGCGAGAACCGCGGCGATGCTTCTGCGCCACGACGGACGTGTGTAGCTCGGCTTCAGGAGCACGTCGTACACAATATATGCCGCAAGCGGGAGCAGCAGAAGAATTATCCACAGCAGCGCCGTGCGGATACCCTCGACCATGCCGCTCGTGAAATTCGTAACAGCCTGCGCGCCGAGAGTGGCGGACGATATGGGCGCAAAGCCCTTGAACACGGAAAAGTACACCGTCTCTATCTCAAAGGCAAGCGTCGATATTCCCGCAAGGACATATGTCAGCACGCGATTGACGCGGCGCGGGAACAGCTGTGTCAGCACCGCGGGAATAAGCCCGAGACCTATTGAGAACAGCATTATCCAGACTGTATTTTTATTTAATGAAGAATAAGCATATAAATGAAGCACAAGCTCAAGATAGCAGAACATCAGCGGAAAGAAAGCTATCCTAAGCCCGCGAAGGCACGCGAAAAGCCTGGTTTTCGCATTACTGTTTGACATTAGGTACACCTCTTTTTTGTAAAATCGAATTACATTATAGCACACTTCACGTCAAAAGTAAAGCCTTCTCGACGATATGCGCCTACCGCTCGCACGGTAAATAATCCCGAACGGCGCTGCATTATAAAGCCGAGATGGGGCACGCGTGTGCCCCATCGGTGTATATCAGTATCTGCCCATCTCGGAAACGGGAAGCTCAAAATCGCTGCCCACTACGGTATAATCACCGTGCGTCGGGTCACGGAAGAAGGGATTCTCGTCACAGCCCAGGTATTTTTGCGAAGATTTATTTTCCTCGGGTGTAAAAAGGAGATATGCCTTTTCCTGTATCTCATCGTCGCCGATAAGATAGTTGTTGTAGACATAGTTTATCGTCGTGAACAGGCAATCCACCTCTCCGAGCTTTGAGAAGTCGTCGTTGTAGCGATAAAGAATCGGCCAGCGCTCCTTCC
>CAYNHY010000136.1:0-4536 GCA_964397225.1 uncultured Ruminococcus sp. | reverse complement strand
GAATGTTAACGCTGTCTGCGTTTGACTCGCTTGCGGGCTCGGCTACCATGTTGTCGTTGATATCGAAATACTCGGGAAGTGTGAACTCGGGCATTTCACCGAGCTCTCGCGGATCCGCAAGGTGACCGACGATTGCGGAATAAGCCGCTACCTCGGGAGATACAAGGTAGATCTGCGCGTCCTTAGTGCCGCTTCTGCCCTCAAAGTTACGGTTGAAGGTGCGCAGCGATATTCCGGCGGAGTTCGGGGACTGACCCATGCCGATACACGGACCGCAAGCAGACTCGAGAATTCGTGCGCCGCTGTCGATCATCTTCGAGAGCGCGCCATTCTTCGAGAGCATGTTGAGAACCTGCTTCGAGCCGGGGGCGATGGAGAGGGAAACGTCGGGATGGACTGTCTTTCCTTCAAGAATATACGCGACCTTCAGCATGTCAAGCAGTGAGCTGTTTGTGCAGGAGCCGATACATACCTGGTCAATCTTGATCTCTCCGATCTCGTCGAGAGTCTTAACATTGTCGGGAGAATGCGGGCATGCTGCCTGGGGAACGAGCTTCGACAGGTCGATCTCGATTGTGCGGTCGTATTCCGCATCGTCATCGGCGCTGAGTGCTGTCCAGTCAGCCTCACGGCGCTGTGCCTTCATGAAGCTCAGTGTTACCTCGTCGGAGGGGAAGATGGAGGTCGTCGCGCCGAGCTCCGCGCCCATATTTGTGATAGTAGCTCTTTCTGGAACGGAGAGTGTTGCAACGCCGTCACCGAAGTACTCGATTATGCGACCCACGCCGCCCTTGACGGAGAGAATGCGAAGCACCTCAAGGATAACGTCCTTTGCAGCGACCCACGGAGAGAGCTTGCCTGTGAGCTTGATTCCGACGATCTCGGGATATGTAATGTAATAAGCGCCGCCGCCCATTGCGACCGCAACGTCAAGTCCACCGGCACCGATGGCGATCATGCCGATGCCGCCGCAGGTGGGAGTGTGGCTGTCGGAGCCGATAAGAGTCTTGCCGGGAATGCCGAAGCGCTCAAGGTGTACCTGGTGGCAGATACCGTTGCCGGGACGGCTGAAATATATGCCGTGCTTCTTGGCTACAGAGCCGATGAAGCGGTGGTCGTCCGCGTTCTCAAAGCCGGACTGAAGTGTGTTGTGATCTATATAAGCTACACTGCGCTCTGTCTTGACACGCGGAATTCCCATTGCCTCAAACTCGAGGTATGCCATAGTACCTGTCGCGTCCTGCGTCAGTGTCTGGTCGATCCTTAATGCGACCTCGCTGCCCTTGACGGGAGAGCCCTCGACAATGTGGGTGTCAAGAATCTTTTGTGCAAGTGTTTTTCCCATAGTTGTGACCATGCCTTTCTTTGGGTTACGTTCCGCCGCACCGAGAGGCGCCGACCGAAACGTCTCATGCCCGTTACCTAAATATATATACAGATATTATAGCATACTCACTCATTTACGTCAAGAATAATTTTGATGTAAGATGCACCGCTTCAAAGACACTTTTTGCTTTTTTTACGAAAGCGGTTGAATTCCGACCGCATAAATGCTATAATAACATAAATGATGTTATAAGATGATAAACGACAACATCGGAGGTATTGAAGTGATAACAGGAACAGTCTTTGATATACAGCGCTTCTCGATACATGACGGACCCGGTATCCGCACTAATGTTTTCTTGAAGGGATGTCCGCTCCGCTGCCTTTGGTGCCACAATCCCGAGGGACTTTCAAAGGCGGTTGATATTGAGTTTATTTCAAAAAAATGCATCGCCTGCGGCAGATGCTCCGTTTGCAAAAAGGGATGTCATATTTTTAACACTGAGGGACTGCACGGCTACGCACGCGATAACTGCGAAAAGTGCGGCGAGTGCATAAGCGAGTGCGTTACGGGAGCGCTGAAGCTTGTCGGACGCGAATATACCGTTGAGGAGGTCATGCGAGAGGTCGAATCCGACAGCATGTTCTACAAGGAGAGCGGCGGAGGCATGACGCTTTCAGGAGGCGAGCCCCTTATGCAGCCGGAATTCGCTGCGGCGCTTTTGAAGGCGGCCAAGGAAAGAGGAATACATACCGCTATTGAAACCTGCGGCTATTATTCGGAGGATGCGCTTCGCTCGGTGCTCCCCTATGTCGATATTTTTCTTTTTGACTATAAGGTCACGGGTAGGGAGGAGCACAAGCGTGCGACAGGTGTATATCCGGATCGCATCCTGAGCAATCTCTCGCTCATTAATGCGGAAGGACACGAGATATACCTGCGCTGTCCGATAATTCCGGGCATCAACGACAACGAGCACCACTATGACGAAATTGCAGCTCTCGCGCAGAGGCTCGACTGTGTGACGCGAGTCGACCTTGAGCCCTACCACAGCCTTGCATCCGGAAAATACGACAGCCTCGGCAAGACCGCAACCTTCGATGAGGCATCTCTCCCGAAGGGCGCGCTGGACCCGGTAAGAGAGTACGTTTCCGCACGAACAACAAAAACGGTAACGATATCATAAAACAAACAGTCCTACTGACTGAGTGAAAGGATAAACAATTATGGAAAAGCTAAGAATCGGCGTGATAGGCACGGGAAATATCAGCCATTTTCACGGACGCGGATATGCGAAGCTCGCGGAGAAGGGAATTGTCGAGCTTGTAGCCTGCTGCGATCTTGATGCTGCTAAGGCAAAGGCCTTCGCGGACAAGTTCGGCTTTGCGCGTACCTACACTGACTTTAATGAGATGCTTGCTGCCGAGAGGCTCGACTGCGTCAGCGTTTGCACATGGAATGCGGCACACAAGCCGGCGACAGTAGCGGCTCTTAAGGCGGGCGCCAATGTTCTTTGCGAGAAGCCGATGGCACTGAACGCTGCTGAGGCTCAGGAAATGCTCGACACGGCAGAGCGCACGGGACGCCTGTTGCAGATAGGCTTTGTTCGCCGCTTCGGAAAGGACGCTGATACCGTGCTTGAGTTCAAGAACGCGGGTGCGCTCGGCGATATTTACTTTGCGAAGGCAACCTATCTCCGCCGCGACGGCTGCCCCGGCGGCTGGTTCGGTGACAAGAGATTTTCCGGCGGCGGCCCGCTCATCGACCTCGGAGTTCATGTGATTGATCTTACACGCTACCTTGCAGGCTGCCCGAAGCCCGTTTCCGTATTCGGCAGAACCTACAATAACCTCGGCTGCAACCGTGCGAAGGGCGGCGACGACGCCTGGGACGCTCCCGCGGGATTCGATAATTACGAGTACAGCGTCGAGGACTTCGCAACGGCTCTTATTACCTTTGACAACGGTTTGACGCTCGACGTTGAGGCAAGCTTCAACCTCAATATCGAAAAGGACGTCGGAAACGTCGAGCTCTTCGGTACAAAGGCGGGTCTCAAGCTCGATCCGGGAGTTGAGCTTTACACAGACATGGCGGGCAGATACGTTAACGTAAAGCCTACCGGAGACACCGGCTTTGACATGAACAGCTTCAACCTTGAGGTTGCAGGCTTCATCGACGCCGTTACAGGCAAGGCACCCTGCCGCGCGACCGCAGAGGACGGTCTTGTGCTCATGAAGATACTTGACGCGATCTACGAGTCTGCCGCAACAGGCAAGTCCGTCGACATCGTGTATTAAGGAGCGACCGATGAATAAGACAGGTATTAAGCTTACGGCTCTGCTGCTGTCATCGCTTCTTGCGGCAGCGGCGCTTTGCTCCTGCGATGCTGCGGGGGACACAGAGAGCACGGACAGCTCTGCCGAGCAGACGGCTTTCGTGGGCGAGGAAGCAGAAGCCGAGACTGCTGAGGGCGACGAGTATGTCACCGAAAAGAAGTATTATATGGCGATCCACTACGGCGATGTTTACACCTGCCGTGTGATTGACCGCGGCGGAAACGTTGCCAAGGAGCTCGAGCTTCCAGCAGAGCCGAAGGTCGAGCTCAAAAACGGCAACCGTATTATTTGCCTCACATACGGAGACACAGACGACATCTCGAAGACGAAAAGCTATTATTACGATCAGGCAGCGGACCGTTCGTCGATAGAATTTACATATGTTCTCGATGAGTTTTACGCCGAAAACGACAATGCGCTTGTTATAACCTTCGAGGACGGAGCACTGTACGTTCGCGGAATGTTTTACGTGAACGGAGAGCTTTACAGGATGGAGATTCCGCTTTCGAAGAATTTAGCTGACACCGACGCGCCTGTCGTCTCCGCAAGCTTTGTGGACTCGGCGACCTTCGAGGTCGAATACACGACAGCGGAGGGCGAGCTCTTCAGAGAGACCGTTTCCATAGCAGAGTGAAAGTATAACGCAAAAAGGACAGAACGCACAGCATGCGTCTCTGTCCTTTTTCAGCGGTGTTAAGCCTCGAGCCTAACGCAATTTAATAAGACAAACTGTTATTTGGAGGCGAGATTGTTCTCGTAGCTTTCGATCATCTTCTTGATCGTGTGTCCCACAGAACTCTCGTCCTCGGAAACCCTTGCGGCGTCTGGGTTTTTACCCTTGTCGGACACATTAGTAGTGATGATACCACTGCG
>CAYNHY010000135.1:0-4540 GCA_964397225.1 uncultured Ruminococcus sp. | reverse complement strand
ACTGGGATCCCGAGATCTGCGAGATCGGTAACGGAAACCTCTGGTGGAGCGAGATACTCAAGATCGCAGAGGCTACAGGCGTTAAGTCTATCGTTGTCGAGCAGGACTGCAACTGGATGAACGGTGAGTCCTTTGAAAGTGCTAAGATTTCGGCTGACTACCTCGCACAGTTCCTCGACAAGTAATTAAAAATAAAAAAGCTAACGGCGCAGTCCTCGCGACAGCTCCGTTAGCTTTTCTTTTATGCAATACCCATGGCATATATCAGAATGATATATGCCAAACCGTAATATGTAACGACAGCCACAAGGTCATTGACTGTTGTGATCAGCGGTCCCGAGGCGACAGCGGGGTCGACACCGACGCTCTTAAAAAATATCGGTATCAGTGTGCCCAACAGCGACGAGACCGTCATTGCCGCAAGCATCGCAAGTCCGAGACACGCAGAAAACGAAAATGCAAACACCACATTGTTGCCGCGAAGGCACAGATAGCCTCCTATGGCAACGAAGGAAAGCATCCCGAGCAGCACTCCGTTTACAAGACCGACTCTTCCCTCCTTCCAGACAAGGCGCGCCTTGTGGCTCACCTCCATGCGCGGATCACTGAGCACTCGAATCGCGACCGCAAGCGACTGCGTTCCGACATTTCCCGCCATATCAAGTATAAGCGCTTGAAAGCACATGATTATCGGAAGCTGTGCCACGATAGATTCAAACAGACCGACTGTCGCCGAAACACCGAGTCCCATGACAAGCAGGATACAAAGCCACGGTATGCGCTTTGCCACGCTTTTGCCGACAGGCTCCGACATGTCCTCCTGAGACGACAGTCCTCCAAGCTTTGCATAATCGTCGCCGAGCTCGTCGTCGAGCATTTCGACAATATCCTGCGTCGTCACCGCACCGACAAGTCTGTTGCTTTCGTCAAGCACGGGAAGCGTCTCCTCTGAGCACTCCGTAAACAGCCAAAGGCAGTCCTCGACAGATGTAGACGCGTAAAGATACGGATATTTCGTCATCATAATATCCGCAAGCGGCGTTCCCTCTCGGGCAATGATCAGCTCCTTGAGGTCGATTGCTCCCACAAAAAATCCGCCGCTGTCGACTAAATATATCGTCGATATATTGTCGCTGCTTCCCGCCTGCCGAACAAGCGCCGACATTGCCTCCTTGATGCTCGACGGCACGGTAACCTTAACGTAATTTGCGGACATTCTGTCGCCGATGAGATGCTTCTCATTCGGCTGATATGCACGTGCAAGTGCATTTTTCTTTTTTCTCATTGTTTGTACCTCCCGACACTTTCGTCTTTGTGTGGGAGAGTATCTCAAGCAGGCATAAAAATACCATTGGCGTTCAAGATACATCCCCCGACACACCGTTTTCGATGTGTAGAGCTGCGCTTAAACAAACAATGGCATTTCAAGTATCGCGTTACAGTGAGCTCACAAGGCACAGGACGCCGTCAGACCGCTGTCGCGACACGGAAATACCGTATTCATCTGTTTGAAACGACAACTGCCACCGTCCATTCGTGTCTCACCTCGCATTTTCGTTGTTTTATGTTCTGCCTAATTTTAGCACGCTCACCGTGTTTTTTCAACCCTTTCAGGAAATCGTTAACATTTCCCGCAGCATATATTAACAATTCACCGCCGTTGACGTCTGCGTGGAGACTTATATGACGCATGTGTCCTTTCGCGCCTGCGAAACAGCGCCGCACCTGCCACCGACAGCGCAAGAACAGCAAGGTAAAGCGCACACCTGACAGGCAATGAGACTGACGCGGGCGAGTCCGTCGGTACAGCCGCTGCCACGGACAGCACAAGTATAAGCAGCGCACCGCAAAGTGCTCCGGACAGCGCAAACGGCACATGCCCGCGGCGACCGAGAATTGCCGAAAGAGAGCCTGCAAATAAAGCCCCAAGGCACAGTGACGCTACTGCAAGCGGTGTCGTAAGCGCGAGCGGGTCAGCAGAGCTCAGACAGACAGCGGCAAGTATAAGCAACACAAGCACCCCGAGCATTATCCCCGCCGCTGCAGACGCCGCCACTGTTATCACCGATGTCAATCCAAAAGGTCTGTTACGCATTTTTATTCCCGTCCTCCTTTTACAGCCGACTCAAAAAGAAAAGAGCTTTTTCGAAATATGCCTGAGACATATTATTCGAAAAAGCCCTTGATTATTCACGATTACTGAGCGTCTTCCGCGTGAACGTCAACATTTCTGACAGCGCTGCGAAGGAAGCGGATGCGAACCTTATCGCGACCGGTCTCGATAAGGACGGTCTCGTCCTTTATGGAAACTATCTTGCCGATAATTCCGCCGATCGTTGTGACCTCGTCGCCGACAGTCAGCGAGTCACGCATTGTCTTTGTCTCCTTCTCCTGCTTCTTCTGAGGTCTGTAGAGGAAGAAATAGAACAGTGCGATCATGAGCACAAGCATAACGACAGTCATAATGCCGTTGCCGCCGGCAGCTTCGCCTTCAAGAAAATTAAACATGTAAGCATACACCTTTCGTTTTTTTATATTATAGTATATTTTGCGCCGTAATTCAATACCAATATGTTAATTTACTCGGAAATAATGCTGATTTCCCCGCTTTGCAGTCGTTCTCGCTCTCCGTTTTCGTATTCGACGCTCAGGGAATAGTCACGCTCGAGCTCCAAAACCCTCGCACAGCGTCGCTCTCCGGCACGAACAACAGCTACATTCCTTCCGATAACAAACAGCCTTGCGGCATATTCGTCGTATACCTCGCGTGAGTCCATCCTGCCGTACAGCTCAAAGAAGCTGTTGTATATCTCGGCGGCGAGCCGCTCATGTATATTCTCCGGCACAGTCTCACCTTCGGCAAACAGTGCCCCTGCAATACCCTCAAGCTCTCCGAATCCTCCCTCGGGCGGCGTAATATTCACACCTATTCCGAGCGCTGCGTGAGCAAGAGCTTCGCCATCCGGCGAAAAAGCCGCCTCGGCAAGTATTCCGCACAGCTTCCGACCTCCGCAGAACAGGTCGTTTACCCATTTTATACTCATACGCTTGCCTGATATGCGCTCGATGGCACGAGACGTCGCAACAGCCGCAGCTACGGTTATATACAAGGCGTCAGTCGCAGGCAGGCTCGGACGCAGGAGCACGCTCATATATAGTCCGGTGTCGTTCGGAGAAAAAAAGCTTTTTCCCACACGCCCGCGCCCGGCGCTTTGAGCGGCGGCAACGAACAATACTCCCTCCGGCGCCCCCTCTCTTGCGGCAGAGCGCGCCAAATCGTTTGTTGAAGGAACGCAATCATACACCTCCACCGGTGCAGCTCGATGCAGATATTTTTTTATTATTTCGCGATCAATGCTGTTTTTTTTCAAACGGAACCTGCCTTTCAAGTCTTAGGGCGAGTGCTGCCGCCAAGATAAGCTTGACAGCGTCAAACGGTATAAACGGTAAAACACACACCGCAAATGCCCCGGCAACCGACGAAATGCTCACCGAGCCGAGTGACACTGCCGAGTAATAAAGCGCCGCCGCAGTATACAGCACAGCGCTGCCGAGCGAAAACGCGCATGCAAGCGACTTTTTTTTCAGCCCTAAGCGAGAAACCACAAGCCTCACCGCAGCAATGCACAGAATAAAGCCGAAAAGATACCCTCCCGTCGGTCCGACAAAGCTTCCGAGCCCTCCGGTAAAGGAGGAAAACACGGGAAGCCCGAGTGCTCCGAGGCAAAGGTAGGCAAGATAAACCGACAGCGCATAGCTGAGCGGCAGCAGCGCCGCGGTGAGAAATACCGCAAAGCTTTGCATTGTAAACGGCGGAGAGCTCGGCACGCTTATCATGGCGCATACGACAAGCAGCGCCACAAACGCAGCACAGAACGTAATGCGCTCTGCGCTTTTTCTTTTTTTCACTGATACTCCTCCGAAGTCGCAACTGTCATGTCGTCCGCCGCGACGGTAACAGACATTTTTTCACATAAAGATTACATTTCGCAACTATTATACCCTATCCGCACGTTTTTGTCAATCGACTGCTATTGACTTTGAAGCAAATGTATGTTAGAATAATAATTGACAAAATGCAGCTTCTTGCAGCTGCAATTCAGCTTTACCTGAAAGGAATCCGATATGATTATCAACAAACCGCCAATGGGCTGGAACTCGTGGAACACCTTCGGTGACAACATCAACGAAGATGTAATCCGCGAAACAGCAGACGCTCTCGTTTCGACCGGTCTACGCGACGCAGGCTACGAGTATGTTGTTATCGACGACTGCTGGTCGCTCCACGACAGAGACGAGAACGGTCGCATCGTCGAAAATCCCAAGCTCTTCCCGCACGGCATCCGTGCCCTCTCCGACTACATTCACTCTCTCGGTCTCAAGTTCGGTATGTACTCTTGTGCAGGTCTTCGCACCTGTGCGGGCTTCCCCTCAAGCTTTGAGCGCGAGTTCATCGACGCTCAAACCTTTGCCGACTTCGGTGTCGACCTTCTCAAGTACGACTTCTGCTTCTTCCCGCACGACCGCTCCGCGATCCATT
>CAYNHY010000134.1:0-4667 GCA_964397225.1 uncultured Ruminococcus sp. | reverse complement strand
CTACATTTTGCCACAAAATGGGAATCTTTTCAAGCCCTTTTGCGAATTTTCTTCCTTTTTTTCCAAATAATTGAGCGCACACCCGCTCGACGTGGCATCGAATGCGGAATGTGCGCTCTTTTTTATTTAATTGTCGAGGAAGTGCGAAGACGCCTTACGACGCCTTGTCGAACTGGCTGTTGTACAGCTCGGCGTAGAAGCCGCCCTTTGCCAGCAGCTCCTCGTGGTTGCCGCTTTCTATGATGTCTCCGTCCTTCATAACAAGGATGAGGTCGGAGTTTTTGATGGTCGAAAGGCGGTGTGCGATAACGAAGGAGGTTCTGCCGTGCATGAGCCGGTCCATTGCGTTTTGTATCTGAAGCTCGGTGCGTGTGTCAACGGAGGAGGTTGCCTCGTCGAGTATCAGCATCGGCTTGTCGGCTATCATTGCTCTCGCTATCGTGAGCTGCTGCTTTTGTCCCTGTGACAGATTGAGCTGGTCGGAGAGCACTGTGTCATAGCCGTGCGGAAGCGTTTTTATGAAGTGGTCAAGACCGACGGCGCGGCAGGCTTCCTTTATTTTATCGTCCGATACATCGGGCGTCGAATAAACAAGGTTCTCACGAACTGTGCCCTCAAAGAGCCAGGTATCCTGCAATACCATGCAGAATTGCTCATGCACGCTTTCGCGTGAAATGCTCTTTGTGGAGACGCCGTCGATAAGTATCTCACCGCCCTGTATCTCATGGAAGCGCATGAGAAGGTTGACCATTGTGGTTTTGCCGGCACCCGTCGGACCGACGATCGCGACCTTCTGACCGGGCTTTGCAACGGCGGAAAAATCATTGATGACCGTCCTGTCGGAGTCCTCGTAGCCGAATTTAACATGACGGAATTCGACCTCGCCGCGGACATTGTCAAGCTGCTTGCGCTTGTCGCTCTCGTCCTCCATTTCCTCAGCCTCGAGGAATTCGAAAACGCGCTCGCCGGCTGCCGCTGCGGATTGCAGCGACTGCATCGACTGCGAGATCTGGGACAGCGGCTGAGTGAAGTAGCGAACATAGAGCATGAACGCAACGATTATCTCGATGCCGATGCTTCCGTTAAGTGCGAGCGTGCCGCCGACTATGCAGACGGCAACGTATGCGAAGTTTCCAATGAAGTTCATAAGCGGCATCATGAGTCCGGACAGGCAGTGCGCTCTGAAGCCGCTCTGGCGGAGGTTGCTGTTCAGACGGTCAAATTCATCTTCTGCCTGTGCCTCGCCGTTATACGCCTTAACGACGGTGTGTCCGGCGTAGATCTCTTCAACGTGACCGTTGAGCTCACCGAGGTTTTTCTGCTGACGCGTGAAATACTTCTGGCTTCGGCTCATGATAAGCATCATCAGCACAAAGCCGATGACGGTTGCCGCGATGGCGGTGAGTGTCATTATCACATTGGTTTTCAGCATCATGATAAGGCTGCCGAAGAAGAGAACTACCTGAGTGATAAGAGATCCTATGCTTTGGTTGAGCGACTGACCGATAGTGTCAACGTCGTTTGTGACACGCGAGAGCACGTCGCCGGTCGAGGTGCGGTTATAGTACCACATGGGCAGACGGTTTATCTTGTGCGAGATGTCGCCTCTCATGTATTTTGACACTCTCTGCGTTATAGTTGCCATGATAAAGCTCTGCATTGCCGAGAGCAGCCAGCTTGTCGCATAGAAGCATATCAGCGTGATACCGACCCTCGATACCGCGTCAAGATCGACGCTTCCCGTCATCAGTCCCTGCTGAATGTACTTCGTAATATCCGAAAGCTTGTCGGGACCGAGAAGTGTAAGCACGGTTCCGCCGACGGCGCAGAGAAGGGCTACAACTATAAAAGCGATATATTTTTTGCAATAGCCGAGAAGCTTTTTCCACGTTCCGATAAGATCCTTTGGCTTTTCGCCGGGAGCCATTCTTCCGCCGGGTCCTCCGGGACCGCGGCGCATGGGAGCTCTGGCGCGAGCCTGACCGAATTCGTATTCCTTCTTTTCCATTATTCCAACTCCTCCTTTGAAAGCTGTGAGAGCGCTATCTGACGGTAGACCTCGCAGTCGCGCATGAGCTCCTCGTGGCGACCTATTCCGACGGCTCTTCCGTCCTCAAGAACGATTATGCGATCGGCATCGCGTATCGTTCCGATTCTCTGCGCGACGATGATGCGTGTCGCGTCACCGCATTTTTCGTCGAGCGTCTTGCGAAGGACGCGGTCGGTCTTATAGTCAAGAGCCGAGAACGAGTCGTCGAAGATCATGATCTCAGCCTTTCTCGCAATGGCGCGGGCTATCGACAGCCTCTGCTTCTGACCGCCGGAGAAGTTCGTGCCGCCCTGTGCGACATAGCCGTCGTATTTATTGTGAAGAGCCTCGACGAAATCCTTTGCCTGAGCGGTGTCTACAGCGTCCGCTATCTCGTCGCCTGTAGGAAGTGCGCGTCCGTTGTCGCCGTAGGCAATATTGGAGCTGATGCTTCCCGAGAAGAGCATAGCCTTCTGTGAAACGTAAGCGATCTTGTTGCGGAGCGCGTGCTCGTCGTATTCCTTTACATTGACGCCGTCAACGAGCACCTCGCCGGCTGTAACGTCGTAAAAGCGCGGAATGAGATTGATAACTGTGCTCTTGCCGCAGCCCGTCGCACCGATAAAGGCAACGGTCTCTCCCTTTTCGGCAGTGAACGAGATATTGCTGATAACGTCCTCCTCGGCGTCGGGATAACGGAACGAAACGTTTCTGAATTCAACGCGTCCGACGACGCCTTCGCGACCGTCTGTCAGCGTGCCGTTGCAGATGGTCGGCTCGGTGTCAAGCACCTCGTTGATACGCTTTGCGGCAACGGATGCACGTGGGAGCATCATGAAGGGCATTACAAGCATCATAAACGACATGACGATCATGATACCGTACTGGCTGAAGACCATCATGTTTCCGAAAAGACCGATGGGGTCCGTGCTGCTGTTCATAAGAATTGCGCCGAGCCAGTATACCGCGAGCATAAGTCCGCTCTGCACCAGTGACATCGTGGGCATCATGAATGACATTGTGCGCTGCTGAAAGAGCTGAGTTTTTGTCAGCGCGTTGTTTGCGGCTTCGAACTTGCTTTCCTGATAGTCCTCGGCATTGTACGCACGAACAACGCGAAGTCCGTTGAGGTTTTCACGCGTTACACGGTTGATGTCGTCGGTGAGCTTCTGCATAAGGCGAACCTTCGGCAAAACGAGCTTTATGCATATGCCGACAACGGAGAGGACTATTACAACGCCGATCGCGGTGGTCAGCGACCACTGCCACTGCTGACCCGCTATCTTGCATATCGCCCATACTGCGGTAACGGGCGCCTTTATGAGCATTTGCAGACCCATAATGATGAACATCAGCACCTGCTGAATATCATTCGTCGAGCGGGTGATAAGGCTCGCAGTGGAGAATCTTCCGATCTCCTCCATGGAAAAGCTCTGAACCTTTTTGAAAAGGCTTTCGCGAAGGGCGAAGCTGAGATCGCTTCCGATGCGCGCCGCAAATATCGCGGTGATAACGGAGGCTGCAACGCTTCCGAGTGAGCACAGAAGCATCATGCCTCCCGCACGCCAGACCTCTGACATTGCACTGCCGGGCGTTTCGATGAGAACGGTGATTTCGTTCATGTACTGCGGCATTGTCATGTCGAGCCACACCTGCGTTACGATGAACACAACACAGCACAGGGCGTAGCACCAATCCTGCCGCTTCATTTTTTTAAGTATCTTAAACATGGTATTTCTCCTTTGTAAATTTCACTAACTCGGTTAGACATTGTGCCTTAAAATAAAGCAGCCATAACGCCTGCTTTATTATATGTCAATATCCGGTCGCTTCATAACGGAATGTATCTCACCGGAGATCGCGGCGAATTCAAGCATTTTTTTCATTCCGACCTTGTCGATCATGTCACCGATGTTGCCGTAGAGATGCGCCTTGAATTTTTTCGCCGTTGCCTTGCCGCTGTCGGACAGTCTCACCACAACAACGCGGCGATCCTCCAAATCCGTTTGCTTTTCGATGAGCCCCTTTGCCGCCATTTTCTTGAGCAATACGGCAACTCTCGCGGTGCTCACGTGCATCAGCTCGCTTATTCTTCCCGCGGTCATCTTGCCTTCCGATTCATTCAGAAGCTTCAAGATCGCGCGAATGCCCGCAGTGCTCATGTCGAATTTCTGCAAGCTCTCAGATGGCGGAGCCTTCATCAGAAGCCCAAGCAGCGTTTCGATTTCTTCTACCGTAGCCACAGCTATGCCTCCTTGAACAAGTTTCGTTAACTGGGTTAGATTATACCACTTTCGGCAGCATACATTCAATGTAGAAATTGTTAACGCTGTGTTAAAGTTAAAATAAGCGTAAGGTCAGAGCTGCGGTGCGCCGTTTTTTTTCGGTTGTGCTTTATTTATATTGTAGTATTACGTAATTCTCATGTTTTTTCGCGAAAAATGCTTGACACGTGCGTGTGCGGTATGGTATAATTTTATTACCTCGTGAGGAGGGCTCTTTTTTTGCGCCCTTCTTGTTCGCGAAAGCTCTTCGCGGACGCGTCCGACGAGGGAGGTACACGCCGATGACATCGGCAATTTATGGGGTGACCCAAATCTATTAGGAGGTGCCGAAATGAGAGTAAAGATCACTCTTG
>CAYNHY010000133.1:0-4681 GCA_964397225.1 uncultured Ruminococcus sp. | reverse complement strand
GAGCCGTAGTGCGACCAGCCGAGCACCGTCGTGAACGCGAACAGGAACATCGCAATTGCGACAAACTTCTGTCCGATATTTCCCCAGGAGAATACGCTGTTGAACGCACCGCCGACGAGCGTCGCGTCGGTAAGTCCCTCGGCAAGCTCACCCGTTGACGCGTTGAATACGCCGGAGGTGAGAATTACGAGCGCGGTCATCGTGCAGACGACCATCGTGTCGGCAAATACCTCGAATATTCCCCACATGCCCTGCTGAACGGGCTCCTTGATGGTGGAGTTCGAGTGTACCATAACGGACGAGCCGAGACCCGCCTCGTTAGAGAATACACCGCGCTTGAAGCCCTGCGTCATCGAAAGGATGATAGCGCCGACTCCGCCGCCCACAAAGGATTCGGGACGGAACGCGTTGACGAATATCGCGCGCAGCGCGGGAAGAATGTTCGCGTAGTTCACGCCGATAATGATAAGGCTTCCCGCAACGAAGAGCACGACCATGAAGGGCACGACCTTCTCCGCAACGTTCGCGATGCGGTTAAGACCGCCAAGCGTGATGACGGCAACGAGCGCCATGATTATAATGCCGAGGATAACGTTGTAAAGGGAGACGCCGGCGAATACCTCAACGGAGGAGAGCGCGCTCACGTCAAAGGCGGAGGCGACATTCGCGACGATCTTGTTTACCTGACCCATGCTTCCGATACCGAAGGAGGCAAGCATCGTGCAGATGCAGAATATGACGGCGAGCACGCGACCTGCGGTCTTGAAGCTGACGCGGCTTGAGCCGTCGTTGTAGGTGTAGTTGCCGAGACCGTCGGAGAGGTAATACATCGCTCCTCCCGACCACTCGCCACTCTCGTTTTTGCGGCGGAAGTAGATGCCGAGCACGTTCTCGGCGTAGTTTGTCATCATACCGAAGAAGGCAGCGACCCACATCCAGAATACGGCACCCGCGCCGCCGATGCAGATAGCCGCGGCAACGCCTGCGATATTACCCGTGCCGACCGTCGCGGCAAGGGCGGTACACAGCGCCTGGAAGGGAGAGATAGAGCCCTTTTCCTTGGTGTGACCGATAACGTCCTTCTTAAAGAGGCTGCCGATGGTGTTTTTCCACCAAAGGCGGAGATGAGAAAGCTGGAAGACCTTCGTGCAGAGGGTAACGAGGATACCCGTACCGATGAGCAGAACGAGACCGAATGTACCCCAAACGGCGCCGTTGATGCGACTGTTGATCTCGGTGATCATGTTGAGCATGGGAGACTACTCCTTTTTGAAAAAATAGAAATGAAAATAAAAAACGAACCGCCGTGACGCGATCCGCAAAAGAAAAGTCCCCCGAAGGATGACACAGGGTGTCAAGGAGGTAATACTTTGTCCTTTTGCCTGAGAGATTAGCGACACGCGCTTTGCACCTTCGGCACCCGCTCGGGGCGGGCTTCTCCAAAGCTCCGTCTGCGTGCAGTCCCTGCCGCCGAGGCGGCACCTGAGAGTGTTATTCCTTCGGTCGCGATAAACGCGTTTCCTGCAAGCTTCACACGGAAATATTCATTTTTCTCTATTATAATACATAATACGACAAATTACAATAGGTAAATGAAAAATCGCGAGAATATTTTTTCAGTGAAGCGGCGCAGTGGTAACGTGCTACCAAATTTAATATCCCCTGCGAGCGGCGCCGCACGCTCCGCAGCCGCCCCTACGTCAGCCCGCGACACGCCCGGCGTGCCCTACTGAAAGCTTTATTCAATTTTTCTCGGGCTTTGTACTCTTACATGCAATAGGGGCGGAACTCCCCTATTGCCACACAGGGTGTTCGCGCGGTGACTGTACACATTTTGCGGCATAATATATTAATGAAATATAAATTTCGAAGAATTCCGCCGGCGCGGTGCCGTTTCGGCGAAATTGACCTTGACACGGCGGGGGCTTTATGGTATACTTGAGTATGCAGGAACATAGCATTCTTTGCGACTGACGGATATGTGGAGCACCACAGAGGAACAAAGAATGTGCCGGGAGAATTTCCGGCTGAGCCGACCGTCTGGGCACATCTTCTCTCACACAAGGAGTAGGTGCGCCCTTTTGTATTTTTATAAATAAAGTCTGAAAGGCAAGGATACCGTAATGAAAAAAGTAGGAATAGTAATGGGCAGCGACAGCGACCTGCCGATACTCGAAAAAGCAGCTGATATGCTTGAAAAGCTCGAGATCCCGTTTGAAATGCACGTCTTCTCCGCACACCGCACGCCCGATGAGGCAAGAGACTTCGCAAGAGGCGCACGCGAGCGCGGCTTCGGCGTGCTTATCGCAGCTGCCGGAATGGCGGCACACCTTGCGGGAGCCGTCGCCGCGAACACGACGCTTCCCGTTATCGGAATTCCCTGCCGCGGTCCCGTCCTCGACGGAATGGACGCGCTGCTCGCGACGGTTCAGATGCCTACGGGAATTCCCGTGGCAACGGTCGCTATAAACGGCGGCGCGAACGCGGCGCTGCTTGCGGCACAGATGCTCGCCATTGAAGACGCGCAGCTTGCAGCCCGCCTTGACGCAAAGCGCGCCTCGGACGCCGAGGCAGTGCTTGCAAAGGACGCAGCGGTAGCAGCCCGCTTTAACTGACCCGCGAAGAACAAACAGCTTGCACTTACATACGGCTGCTTGCTGCATGAGCACCATGCCCAACCGGAAGCTTTACTCAATTTTTCACGGACTTCATGCTCTTGCATGCAAGAGCACGAAGCCGGAAATTTGCAGGGTCTTGGGGCAAAGCCCCGAGCCGCGTTCCGCAGCAGGCGGAAGCCCCTGCTTCGCTTACACACCCACGACCCACAGAAAGGAAAGGTATCAATCATGGGAGGATTTTTCGGAGCCGCTTGCGATCATGACGCCATTGAGGACGTCTTCTTCGGCACGGACTATCATTCGCACCTCGGAACTCGCCGCGGAGGCATGGCGGCTTACGACCACGTGCGCGGCCTTCAGCGCGATATCCATAATATCGAAAACTCACCCTTCCGCACGAAGTTTTCGCATATTTTCGAGGAGATGACGGGAAACTCCGCCATCGGCTGCATCAGCGACAGCGACCCGCAGCCGCTCCTCATCCGCTCCGCTCTCGGAAAATTCGCCATTTGCACCGTCGGCGTCATCAATAACTCCGACGAGCTTATCGACAGATATTTCACCGCCAGCAGCGGTCACTTCAACGCAATGACGGGCGGCGCTGTCAATACCACGGAGCTCGCCGCCGCGCTCATCAGCCGCAAGGAGTCCTTCACCGAAGGTATAAACTTCGTCGCGGAGCTCATCGAGGGAAGCCTGTCCATCCTCATCCTCTGCGACGACGGCTCGATCATCGCCGCTCGCGACAGGTACGGCAGGACCCCCGTTATGATAGGCAAGAACGAGCACGGCTATTGCGCCTCGTTCGAGTCCTTCGCCTACCAGAAGCTCGATTACCTCGATGAGCATGAGCTTGGTCCCGGGGAGATCGTCCGCATTACGAAGGACTCAATGGAAATTCTCAGCCCACCCGGCGAGAAGCTGTGCATATGTGCCTTCCTCTGGACGTACTACGGCTATTCCTCCTCGAAGTACGAGGGCGTCAATGTCGAGCAGATGCGCTACCGCGACGGCGGCATTCTCGCCGAGGCCGACCGCGAAAACGACTCCGTCAAGGACATAGATTACGTCGGAGGCTTCCCCGATTCGGGAACGCCGCACGCAATAGGCTACGCCAACGCCAGCGGTATCCCCTTCGCGAGACCGTATATCAAATACACCCCCACCTGGTCGAGAAGCTTCACCCCCGCAAAGCAGGTCGACCGCAACCGCGTCGCAAAGATGAAGCAGATACCGATAAAGGAGTTCATCAACGAAAAGAGACTGCTGTTCGTCGACGACTCCATAGTGCGAGGAACGCAGCTGCGAGAGACGGTGGAATTTCTTTACGAGAACGGAGCACGCGAGGTACACATGAGAAGCGCGTGCCCGCCGATAATGTACAGCTGCAAGTACCTGAATTTCTCCCGCTCGAACAGCGATATGGATCTTATCACGCGCCGCGTGATAATGGAGCTTGAGGGCAAGGAGGGCTTCGAGCACATAGACGAATACAGCGACGGAAAAACGGAGCGCGGACGCCGTCTCCGCGAGGCGCTGTGCCACAAGTTCCGCTTTGACTCGCTCGAGTTCCAGACGCTCGAGGGAATAATAAAGGCGATAGGCCTGCCTGCCGACAGCCTGTGTACGTATTGCTGGACAGGCAAGGAAGGCTGAGATTTAATACTGCGTATTAAAAAGCTCGGGAAAAGCATTCCCGAAGCCGCGCGCCTCGCACATTATCCCCCACATCAACCACATAAGCTACACTCCAAATAAAAATATAACAACCTCAGGAGAATTACGTCATGCACAACAATTCACGTTCCGAAAGCTACGCTGCCGCGGGTGTCGATATTACCGCGGGCTACCGCGCTGTCGAGCTCATGAAGTCTCACATCGCAAGAACAAAAAACGACCTCTGCCTCGATGACGTCGGCGGCTTCGGCGGCTGCTTCGGTCTGCCTGTTGCGGGTATGGACGAGCCCGTCCTCGTTTCCGGTACGGACGGCTGCGGCACCAAGGTCAAGCTCGCGATCCTCGCAGACCGCCACGACACCATCGGTATCGACGCTGTCGCCATG
>CAYNHY010000132.1:0-4735 GCA_964397225.1 uncultured Ruminococcus sp. | reverse complement strand
TTCCGCATTCGATGCCACGTCGAGCGGGTGTGCGCTCAATTATTTGGAAAAAAAAGGAAGAAAATTCGCAAAAGGGCTTGAAAAGATTCCCATTTTGTGGTAAAATGTAGTCAACAAAAATGCGGATAGCGAGGTTATGCCATGTGCAACAGAGATTTTTCCGATTCTGTAAAGCTGAAGGTTCTTAAAGCAAATTTAGAAAAGCACAGCGGGAAGCTATGCTGCGAAATTTGCAACGGCAGCCTTTCTTCGATAAGGGATTGCCACTTCGACCACATTTACCCCTTTGCCAAGGGCGGGAAGCCAACGGCAGACAACTGCCAGCTGCTGTGTACCGACTGCAACCTTAAGAAAAACGATAAGGAGCTGCGCGATTATGTTTTGGAGGAGAAGGCTCGGCTGTTTCTGAAGGGCAGAGACCGCGACATGCGCGGCTCACTCGAGCAGCCCGCAGCCCGAGAGGTCTCACGGGGAATGACAAGGGAGCACTTCGCAAAATGCGTCGGCGAGTTCATCGAAAGAAACGGAAGCATAAGCAAGCTGGATTTCAGCCGTGAATACAACAATCTTCCGTCGATACACTACGTCAGGCAGTACTACGGAGACCTCTATAATCTGAAAAAAGCGTTCGGACTCGAGGACATATCTCACAACTGGAGCCGAGAGCGCATCAAAAAGGCTCTGCTCGACTTTGTCGCCGAGCACGGCACCGTTTACCAAAAGGATATGAAGACGGAAAACAAATTACCGTCCGTGCCGTGTGTTCTGAGATATTATCCCGAGTGCCGCAATTTCACGGATATCAAGCGCGTGATATGCGGTATGAGCACGCCCATCAACTGGACGCCGGAAATTGCCGTAAAATACGGAAAGCAGTTCGTTGCCCAGAACGGGCGCATAACGCAAAAGGACCTGAAATCCGAAAACAACCTGCCGTCCTCGCGTATCGTCAGAAAGCTTTTCGGAACGCTCGGCAGCTATCAGGCGGCTGTCGGAGCAGAGGTGCTCGAGCCGAATCAGTTTATATCAAAAAAGGAAATATCGAAGGCGGTCGAGCGATATTTTGGCGACAGAGAGCGTGTTATCGAGTCGCAGAAGACCTTCTGCGAGAGCTTCGAGATATCACAGTCCACAATATCCAAAAGATACGGCGTCTTCTCCGCGTTTTGCGAGGATCAGGGCATCCGTGTGCTGTTCGGCAGAAAGGGAAAATACAGCAGACGCGAGGTCGACGACAAAATATCCGTGTGGATCCGGGAAAAGAACAGCATTCCGAAGAGCAACGAGCTGTCAAAGCTCGGTCTTCCCTCACGCGACGTGATACTCAAATATTACGATGACTGGCGCGAGCCGTTTTACATATACAGACGGCTTTACGAGGAGATAAACCGCCACTGAGCGCCCGAAGCGCGGCACCACGGTAAAATGCGTGCCGCGCTTCGCCTTTCGGATGCGAGAGGCTTTGAGCTTTCCGAAAAAAATCAGCGCAAATTCAGCAAAGAGATTGACAAGCGGCTGATTTGGGTGTATACTAAAGCAAAGAGTTAGCTGTGTCTAACTGAATCGCCGCCGACTCCTGCACATTCGGTCGGCAAAGACTAACTCACGGGAGGAAATATGGCTATCGCAGAATTTGATAATGTCAGCCGCATATACACGAGCGGCGAGCACGTGCTGAGGGCGCTTGACGGCGTGAGCTTCACTCTCGATGAAGGAAAATTCGTTGTCATTCCCTAACCCGGCGGCGCGGGAAAAAGCACACTTCTCAATCTGCTCGTGCCTCACGGTCTGTGTCGCGACGCACATCATCAGCATCGCGCTAAATATCGGCGTGTCGCTGCTTGTGGGACTCACGGTATCTCGAAGGAGCCGCAAAATCGATATGGTTGAAGCCTTAAAGGGAGCTGAATAGCATGGAAAACGTAATACTTGTCATAATTCTCGTCGCACTCGCAGCTCTCGGCACATATTCCGCCGTCCGTCACTTTAAGGGACAGAGCGGCTGCTGCGGCGGAGTCACTGCAAAATGAAAAGAAAGAAGCTGTCGAACGTGCTGTACGTTAAGACCTTCAGGGTCGAGGGAATGCACTGCGAGCACTGTAAAAGCAGAGTCGAGGAAGCCGTAAACGACATCAACGGCATCGCAGGAAGGGTCGAGCTGAAAAGCGGAGAGCTCACCGTACTGTACACACAAAGGGTCGACGACTCGCTTATCACGTCGCGCCTTGAAAGGCTCGGCTACACCGTAAGCGAGCTTCACGGGTGACCGCGGAGGGTCGCTCGTATTACGTAAAGAAGGCATAGCCGCCACTCCTCACAGGGAGCAGGCAGCTATGCCTTTTTGCTTTCGTCTCACGCTTGTGCGCGGTGCTGTCTGATAAGCTCCATAAAGTCATCGCCGTAGCGCTCAAGCTTTACCCTGCCGACACCCGAGACCTCGAGAAATTCCTCGTCCGTGCTCGGCAGCCTGAGACACATATCGGAAAGTGCAGCGTCGGAGAACACCATATATGCGGGAATTCCCCGCGCGTCGGCAAGCTCTCGCCGCAGAGCCTTCAGACTTGTGAGAAGACCGTCGTCCTCCTCTGCCTTCCTTGAGCTGCGCTTTGTACCCTTCTGCTGCTTTTCGGATGCGTCCTTCTCCTTCGGGCGCTCAAGCATCATCTCAACCCTTTCCCCACCGAACAGGACAGCGCGTGCGCGCTCACCGAGTGCAAGCGTCGGATAGCTGTCGCCTTGCGACTGTATGTAGCCCTCACGCTCAAGATGCTCTATCATCTCGCGTATTTCGCGCACACTGTGCTCCTTCATGAGCCCGTAGGTCGTCTGTCGCTCGAGCGACAGCGCAAGCAGTCTGCTGTTTTTGCTGCCACGCAGAATATCGCATATCATAGCGCGACCGAAGCTCCCTCCCGTGCGCTTGATACAGGACAGGATCTTTTGCGCCTCAAGCGTTATATCTACCGCTTCGAACTGCGTCAGGCAATTCGAGCAGCTTCCGCAATAATTCGGCGCACCTTCTCCGAAGTAATCGAGAATAAAGCCTCTGAGGCAGGCATTTGTCGTAGAGTAAAACGTCATAAGGCGCAGCCTCCCGTAATCGTTCTCACGCGTCAGCTCCCGCTGCTCCGAGTCAAGCTCGGGGTTCGGCTCGGAATTCTCGATAAGGAAGCGATTCATGCGGACATCGGCAGGACTGTAAAGCAGAATACACTCCGCAGGCGAACCGTCTCTTCCGGCGCGCCCCGCCTCCTGATAGTAGCTTTCGATATCCTTCGGCATGTTGTAATGAATGACATACGAAACATTCGACTTGTCAATGCCCATGCCGAAGGCGTTTGTCGCGACCATGATGCTTCTGCGGTCGAAGACAAAGTCCTCCTGATTTTGCCGTCGAACGTCCTCAGAAAGTCCTGCGTGATATTTCGTGACCGAAAAGCCGAGCGAGTCGAGCCTTTCCGTCAGCTCATCGACCGTCTTGCGCGTAGAGCAATATATTATGCCGAATTCATCTCGGCGGCGCCCCAGCACTCTCTCAAGCTCCGCGTTTTTGTTCTTAGGTCTGGCAACGGTGAATTTCAAATTCGGACGGTCAAAGCCTGTCGTTATACGAAAGGGCTCGCGAAGCTCCAGCGCACGCTCGATATCCTCCTTGACCCGTGCCGTGGCGGTCGCGGTGAACGCAGCCACCGTGGGGCGGCGAGGAAGAGCCCTTATAAAATCGACGATTTTCAGATATCCCGGGCGAAAGCTCTGTCCCCACTGAGATATGCAGTGCGCCTCATCGACGGCAAGCAGCTCAAGGCGGATTTTAGCGCATGCGGCAAGAAAATCCGGAAGCATCAGCCGCTCCGGCGCGACATATAGGATTTTGTATTCTCCGCGAGATAGTCCGTCGGTCACTCTCGCATACTGTGCGGCAGTCAGCGAGCTGTTGAGATACGCCGCGCGAATGCCGTTTTGCGTCAGCGAATTCACCTGATCCTTCATCAGCGATATAAGAGGCGACACGACCAGCGTGACGCCGTCAAGCAGCATTGCGGGAAGCTGGTAGCAGACGGATTTTCCCGCGCCCGTCGGCATAACGCAAAGCGCGTCACGCCGCGCGAGTATCGCGTCGACTATTTTCTCCTGCCCGCTTCGAAATTCCGAGTGTCCGAAATACTGCTTCAATACGGCTTTCTTGTTAAGCAATTTGCGCCTCCTTTGGATATTATGCAAACGACAAATGTCGTTTTACCGTTGAAAAAGCCTGTCGCGGCAAGCCTAACGCTCCGATGGCGGCAAGGTCTCAAGGTAGCTCCGCGTACAGCTTAAGATATAAATAATTATAGCCCTTTTTTGCACCCGTGTCAACTCGGAGGATAAAAGTCGCCTTCGCTTTTTTCAAAAGCAAATAACGATTTTTTTGCCTCGGGTGGAAGTTTTTTATCTCCGAGGTATTATATATAGTAAAGGAGCTTGGAACTCCGCCTCCTTGAATACGTTTTCGAGTATCTCCTCAACCTCTCGAAAGCGCTTTATAAATACCTGCGGGCATGGCACCGGGAAGCCTCGGTGCCATGCCCGTTTTTTTGAAGGTGCCCCAAGTGATTGAAGCCGAAGGTCGGCTGCAATTGCGCTAACGTCACTCCAGTTTCAATTCGCGCCCCCGCGTGGGGGGGCGACCTTGTCGACAGATACCGACGTCCGTTCGACCGCCGGTTTCAATTCGCGCCCCCGCGTGGGGGGCGAC
>CAYNHY010000131.1:0-4803 GCA_964397225.1 uncultured Ruminococcus sp. | reverse complement strand
CGATGGGACCGGAAATATCGGAGTTCGCGCCGATGAGCTTCGCGCCGCCGAGCACAAGGTTCGTTGCCTTCGTGAGTGTGTCAAGCGAATAGCTCTTGCCCTCGCCGACAACCACGTAGTCGGGGTTTACGTCGTTCATTGTGATGCCCGCGTCGTAAAGCGCGTTGAAAAGGCCCGCCTCGCCGATGGCGTACACCGAGCAGCCGGGAGCCTGCTCCTTAAGGAATGCCGCTGTTGCGAGCGCGCTTGTGTAGAAGTGCTCCTCGGACACGTCGAGCCCGAGTCTTGCAAGCTTCTGCTGAAGCTCACGCGGCGTGTAGCCGCTGTTGTTCGTGAGGAAGAGATATTCCTTGCTTTCGCGGTTGAGCCAATCTATAAATTCAACAACGCCGGGGAGAACGATGTTACCGTGATAGATAACGCCGTCCATATCGCATATAAAGCCTTTTTTACTTGCAAAATCGATCATAAATTCATTCTCCTTTCGAGGTGAAGGGCTAAATTTGCCTTCATAAGAAAATTATATCATTTTTGCGTCTGCATTGCAAGCAAAATCGGAGTAAAGAGTGTAATTATCGCGCGTCGTCTTGTAAAAATCGCGGTAGAGTGCTATAATTTAAGAAAAAGCTCGAAGGGCGACGCAGACAGGCTCTTCTCGGGCAAATAAAATGCCGCCTCGGCGGCGGAACGGAGACCTTATGATAACGCTTATAAGCCCTGTCGCGGGCGAGTGCTTTTCCGTAACAACGGACGTGTACAAGGAATTTGCGCGGCGCGACTACGCGGGAGAGCACATCTGCTCGGAGGATGACATCTACAAGAAAATAGGGGAATATTACAATACGAAAACGGACGGCTCGCTGCCCGCGAAGCTTCGCCTGAAATGGACGAACACCTCGCCGGACGGGGAAAACCGGGTTGAGCTGCGTCTTGCGGACGGCGGGAGCGCTCCCGCAGCGGTCGGTATGATAGGAAACGTCTGTTATCTGCGCGACGAGGATACATATTACGCCGACGTGACCAATCTCATGAGCGGTGAGGAATATGTGTGGAGCGTGGACGGCAGCGAGGAGCGCCGCTTCTCCACCGTGCGCGGCGAGCTTCGCAATATCGAGATACCGACGCTGTCGAATATTCGCGATATCGGCGGCAGGATAAACGTCGACGGCGTGAGAATAAAGCAGGGGCTTATCTACCGCGGCGTGTCGCTCAACAGCTACGGCGGACCGAGCGCCGCGGAGCGCGAGCACGGCCTTCGCATTTTTCGAGAGCAGCTTGGAGTAAAATGCGACCTTGACCTGCGCGACGAGGTCGTCGGAAAGCTCACGCAAAGTCCGCTCGGACTTGCGACACGCTTTGAGCTCATTCCGTTCGATGCCTACGGAGCAACGCTCAATGACGGCGGTCGTGCCGTGCTTCGCCGCGTGATAGAGACCTTTGCGGACGCCGACAATTACCCCGTGTATTTCCACTGCCAGGCGGGAGCCGACCGCACCGGCACCGTCGGTGCGTACCTTGACGCGATACTCGGAGTGCCCGATCGGGATATAATTCTCAACTACAACCTCACGACGCTGTCGTGCTTCGACGCTCGCTGCTGGCACCTCGATGACTGCGGACGCTTCCATGAATACCTTGAGGAGACCTACCCCGAGCTGTCGCTGCGCGAGAGACTGCTCGCGAACCTCCGCCTGTCCGGAATTTCCGAGGAAACACTCGGAAAGCTCCGCGACATTATGCTCGAAAAATAAGACGTAAAAATCCCCGAGAAGACCTCAGGTCTTCTCGGGGATGCTGCTTTCGTGTGCTTATTTGCCCGAAGCGAGTGCGTACTTTTCGCTGTACTGCTCGTAGAAGCGCTTGAACTCACCTGCGGCGTCGAGCTTGACGTCGTGGAGATATTCGTGAATGTCGAGCTCGTCGTGCTCAATCTCGAGAACACAGCCCGCGATATTGGAGCAGTGATCGGAGATGCGCTCAAGGTCGGTGAGAAGGTCGGTCAGCACAAAGCCGAGCTCGATGGTACATTCACCGCCGCGAAGGCGCTTGACGTGCTTTTTCTTGACATAGTCGCGAAGGTCGTCGATGACCTGCTCAAGAGGCTCGACGCGGAACGCCTTTTCAAGATCGTTGTCGCGGAAGGCCTCGAATACCATCTGCGTGATCTCGCGCACGGCGTCGACAAGGTGCGACAGCTCCGCGCGTGCATTGTCGGAGAATTCCTCGCGCTTGTCGTGAATCTCCTCTGCGGACTCGACTATATTGACGGCGTGGTCGGAAATTCTCTCGAAGTCTCCGAGCACGTGGAGCAGCTTGTTAGCCTCGGCGTTGTCCTTCTCGGTCATGCTGTGACCGGAGAGCTTGACAAGATACGAGCCGAGCTTGTCCTCGTAAAGGTCGACCTTCTTCTCCATCTCGCGGATCCGATCCGCGCTCTTTGCGTCGTAGGAGGTAAGAAGGCTCATAGCATCGTTGACCGAGCGGACAGCGACCTCAGCCATTGTAACGGCAACGGTGCGGCTGCGGTCGATGGCGATGGTGGGAACCGCGAAGAAGCGCTCGTCGAGAAGTGCGTTCTCCTCGCTCTTCTTGCCGTCACGGATGATAAAGCGAGCAAGACGCTCAAGGTAGCGCGAGAAGGGTGAGATGAGCGCGAGAGCGATGAGCTTGAAGCCGGTGTGAACAACGGCAATGCCGATATAGCCCGCCTGCATGTCCATGAAGGAGAAGTCGGCAAAGTGGTTAACAAGGTAGAACAGCGGCAGAATGAGAAGCGTCGCGATGACATTGAAGGAAAGGTGGATGACAGCTGCACGCTTTGCGTTCTTACCCGTGCCGATGCAGGAGATAATGGCGCTGATGCAGGTACCGATGTTCTGACCCATAATGATCGGAACGGCGGTGGCGTAGGTTACCGCACCTGTTGCGCTGAGAGCCTGAAGGACACCGACGGAGGCGGAGGAGGACTGTATTATCGCGGTGAATACCGTACCGACGAGCACGCCGAGGATGGGGTTCGAGAACATGATAAGCAGGCTCTTGAACGCCTCGTTGCCCTTGAGAATGGAGACCGCGTCCGACATCATGTCCATGCCGAACATGAGAATGGCAAAGCCGAGCAGTATCATGCCGACATCCTTCTTCTTCGCGTTCTTCTGGAAGGCGTAAAGGAGGACACCTATGAAGGCAACTATCGGAACAAAGGCGTCGGGCTTCAGGAGATTGAGCAGGAAGAAGCTGCCGCCCTCGATTGCCTGGAGCGAGAGTATCCACGCGGTAACGCTCGTGCCGAGGTTGGCGCCGAGAATTACGGGAATACAGTTCGAGAGGGTCATAAGACCCGAGTTTACAAAGCCGACCACCATAACGGTCGTGGCTGACGAGGACTGGATTATAAGGGTAACACCGAGTCCGAGAAGGAAGCCCTTCAGGGGATTGGAGGTCGCGTGACCGAGGAATACCTTCAGTCTGTTGCCCGCGCTTTTTTCGAGAGCCGCGCCCATTGCGTTCATTCCGTAAAGGAACAAGGCAAGACCGCCGATGAGCTCGAGCGCCTTTAAGATTGCGTCCATAAGTTGTCTCCTTAGTGTATTATAGGAAGTATTTTTCGTGGGTCTTCAAGTATTCTATCATATTTCACCCGCACTTTCAAGTGGTGAGAGATGAATTCGGCGCCGTGCGGGCTAAAAAGGGCGAAATTCGTTAAAAAGTCACGACGCGCCGGGGGCGGCGCACTCCTTTTCACGTCCGATTAACGTAAAAAACAGGCGAAATTTCCGTAAAAAGCATGCGGCGCGTGCGTCTTTGACGGCGGAAAAAGCAAAATTGATGCAAAGCGGACGTAAAATCGGCGAAAAAACGCGACACGCGAGTCGGAACGGCGTACCCCGCCGTCGCCTCACTGCCGCAACAACGCATCGCACGTCACCGCGTCCGGGGCTCACTTAACGTTGCCGTCTGCGCGACACCTTGCGGTCGCAAAAAAAGAGAGAGCCCGCATCGCGAAGTCCCTCTTTGCTTTGTAAGCTAAACTTACTTAATCTCAACAGTTGCGCCTGCTGCCTCAAGCTTTGTCTTGATAGCCTCAGCGTCGTCCTTGGAAGCGCCTTCCTTGAGTGTCTTGGGAGCGCCCTCAACCATCTCCTTAGCCTCCTTAAGGCCGAGACCGGTGATCTCGCGAACGACCTTGATAACGTCGAGCTTCTTAGCGCCGAAGCTTGCGAGAACTACGTCGAACTCAGTCTTCTCCTCAGCTGCGGGAGCTGCGCCTGCTACTGCTGCGCCTGCTACTGCTACGGGAGCTGCGGATACACCGAACTCCTCCTCAACTGCCTTTACGAGGTCGGAAAGCTCAAGAATTGTGAGACCCTTGATAAGGTCAAGGATCTGGGTTGTCTTTTCAGATGCCATTTTAGTTTCCTCCGAATAATTTAAATGAAATTTATATAGAAATTTGTGCCGTCAAGCGGCGAGTGGTGCAGCGAGATTACTCAGCTGCTGCTTCTGCGGGAGCGTCCTCTGCCGCGCCGTTCTTGTCGATGATAGCCTGAAGGCCGCAAGCAAGACCGTAGAGGGGAGACTGGATGCTTCCGAGGAACTTACCGATGAGAGTTTCCTTGGACGGGATGTCGGCAAGCGCGTCAACGGTAGCCGCATCAACTACAGCACCGTCAAGGAAGCCTGCGCGGATCTCGAAAGTCTCGATCTTATCGGCGTACTTCTTGAGAATCTTAGCGGGGGCGATCGGATCGTCGAAGCTTACCGCGATGGCGTTCATTCCGTCGAGGTGTGCCTTCATGTCAC
>CAYNHY010000130.1:0-4864 GCA_964397225.1 uncultured Ruminococcus sp. | reverse complement strand
GTAATAAGCACAAGGCACAGCACAAGCGCCGCCGCGCGTGCGAAAAAGGTCTTATTCGAGCCGGTCATTCTTCCTCCTTCATCTCGGCAGCAGCCGCAGCTGCGGAATGAGCGGTGCCTGTCGCCGTCATTCCGTCCTTCTTCAGCATTTGCTCAAGAACCTCAATGTCGCTTGTAATATCGATAGTCTCACTTTCGTAAAGTCTGTCGAGCTCCTTATCAAAGGCGGCAACAAGCATGTCGAGCGTCTGCTCGATGCTCTCCTTCGACTTCTGCATATTCTCACCCGCAACGCCGACACGCTCTATATTGGCATACGAGGTCAACAGCTTGAGCGTTGTCGGCAGGTAATAATTCATCAGCATGCGGATGGAGCTCTTCTTCTCGGGATGCTCCTTCACGTAGTCGAATATATTGGATGTCGTTTCCTCGAGCTTATATATTCTGTCCGATACCGCAATGTCGGCGATCTCGTCGTTCAGACGGCGGATCTCGAGAATGATCTTCCGATATTCATCCTGAGGCACCCTGTCCTGCGCGGGCTTTTCGTCCTCGACCTGCGCGGCAGCCCGTGAGCTTTCGTACTCGGATGCAGCCTCGGCGCTCCTGAAGAGCATTTTCTTGCCGACGTCGATAAACGCACCGCGTCCGAGCTTGCCGTGATTTATCATATAGCCGAGGTCACGTCTTGCGCGGCGGTAAGAAACACCCGCACTTGCCGCGAGCGCCTGTATCGAAAAATACGGTCTGTCACCGATCATCGCCTTGTAGCCTGCACATCGCTCCTCGCGGCGACGTCTTGACCTTGACACGCCGAAGGCGGCGACGGAAAGTGCGAAAAGCACCGCAAAGGGTGAAAACGAGCGAAGTGTGAGCGCGCCGTCCGAGCCGAGCACGGAAAACAGCGATGCCATGCTTCCGATAAAGAGGAACAGCGACAGCATAACTATCGCAAGGGACGAAGCGGACGCGCTGCTCTTCTTTTTTGTGCGTGTGCTGCGCTTGACGGACCCCCTTGACCCGTCGGCGCCTTTCTTTCGCGGTGAGGCGTCGGTCAAGCCCCAAATGACGCGTGCGATAAGCAGAAAGACTCCGATGGGCGGCGCGACGATAAGCATCAGGACTATCAGCCACATAGGGATGTCCGAGCGCTCCTCGCGAGGTGAATTTCCGTTCGAGCCCTGTGACATGTCTCGCATTCCTCCGAGTAATGTAAATATCGGTATGCCGAGCCGTACTCCGCGCATTCTTCGCAGCGGTGGCGGCGCGCTTCTTCGGTCGTGCCTACCGCCGTGCGGCGGCATGTCGGGCGGCATCTTAAAAATAAATCTTTTCAACTGGGTTCTCCGTAAGCTATGCCTGAATGTAAATGTATACAGCTATATTATAGCCGTATGACGCAACATTTTCAAGTGTAATATGTAACATTTCGGCTGTATCTGTGGCGTCTGCCGTCATCGCTCTCGCGCTTTATCAGCCGAAGCTCTGTCAAAACGCGGAGCACCGCCCAGAGAGCACGCCCTCTCAGATGCGTCGCTTCGGCGAATTCCTCGCGGGTGAACACTTCGCCGAGCGTGCTCGGCACACAGCGCGCAAGAGAGCTCGGGAAGCTGAGAGTCTCAATGTCGACAAGCGATGTCGGAACAAGGTCGAGCTTCTCCGCGCCTTTTTTGCGATCCCTGCCGTAGCCGTTCAAAAGGCGGTAATCGTCCGCCTCAAGCGTCACCGCAGTCACACTGAGGTGTTCGTTTGAAAGAAACTCAAGTATATACAGCAGCTGCCTGACAAGCGCATAGATATCGTCGCGCCTTACGCTTCGCGCGCTCCGCACAAGGTCGCCGGTATCGGGGTCTACCCAGACTATCGTTTTCTTTGAAATCAGCGGAAAGACTATCCTGACGTGCGCGTCGGGAAGAAAAGCTTCGAGCTTTTTGTCCATACGGTAAAGAGAGGACGACTGTATCTCGGTGATATAGCCGTCCTCCATTATATCGGCAACGTATCCCTTGAAAGAGCACTCGTGACAGGAGCTGTCTGAGCAGAAGAAGCTCTTCAGGATATAATGCAAGCTTTTTTCTTTGTATGTGCCGATGCTCACCGCATCATGTCCGAAAATCGCGGCAGAGCGCACAGTCTCCTCGAAGCGAAGCCGCTCGGACGGGCTCGGCATCAATATCTGCTCCTCAGCCAGTCAAGCAGAGCGTCGATATCGGTCTCGCTGAGGCTTCTGTCATTAAAGAAGGAATTCATAACCGAGACAAAGGAGCCACCGTGGTAGCGATCGATAAAGTCGGCGGTGATCGCGTGGATATACTCCTCACGCAGAGCGAGCGGAATATAGTAGCGCTCCTTTCCGTTCTTATACGAGGCAATATAGCCGCGATCCTCGAGTCGCACAAGGAATGAGATCAGCGTCGGCGCCTTCCAGCCGCGCTTGTTCCCTATCTTCTGCATAAGGTAGGAGGTTGTGAGCGGCGGCGCGCCGTCCCAAATTGCGCTCATAACATCAAATTCCGCGTCAGGGAGCTTCACGGAATAATCGACAGGCTTTGCACGGTTTATTATCTCTTCGATAATACCGCTTGCGTTTTCGACATTCATCTTAATTCTCCGAATTATGTATATTTGCATCCTGCATTGTTTGACTAATATTAATTATACATATGTCTAACTGTTTTGTCAACACATTTTTATGATTTATTCGTCTATTTTTACCACAAGCAGTAAAGCTCGGCAGCATTTTTCAACACAGGATTGACACGCACAACAACATATTGTATAATAATCTCAAGAAACGGCGCATATGTGCGAAGGAGACGGTATAATGATACTCGGCGGCGACAACACACGACTTGAAAATATTATTGCGGTTTGCGATGCCTTTTCGGTGCCCGGCACCAGAAAGCGCCGCGCGGTCGAGCAGCTGTCGTCTCTCAGCCGTCCCACCGTGCTGCGTGCGATCGAAGCGCTGCTTGACACGGGTCTTATCAATGAGCAGTACCGCGACGGCAGATACAGCTACAGAATGAATCCCGCCTGCCTCTACGCCATAGCCGATCTGCGCGGCGGCTTCAGAATGAGCTACGCCGACGGCACGGGGCGTGTGCTGCACAGCTATATCTTTCGCGAGCTTGACGCCTTTTTCTACGACGAAAAGCTGTCGGTATTTCTGCGAAGCGGCTCACTTGAGGCGAAGAAGCTCTTCCCCAAGTACCGACTCATCGGAGTGTGCATTATCCTGCCGTCGGGTGAGACCGAGCACCGCAACACCAAAAGTATACTTTCCTCGAACGCCAGGCTTTCTGCTCTGCTCGACTCATATTACACCTGCAAGTGCCGTATCATCATGCCCGCCTCAGACAGTGCGGAGTACATGCTTCAAAACAAGAAAGCACTTCTCGTGTTGAAGGAGGGTGCCGAAATTTACGCACGCGCCGTTGGCTATGGCTGCCCGTCCGGCTGCTTCCTCAAAACCGTCGGCAGAACTCGGCTCGGCAGATGCCCGACAGGCGCGTCTCTTGCGGCGGAGCTTGCATTTGCGCTCGGAAATATCTGTGCGCTTCTTTCGCCGGACGAGCTGTATCTCGACGGAGGCGAGTTGTTCTCCTTTTCGGCTTTTCCACGCCTGTTCAGAGAAGCGCTCGCCGCCTACAGCTGCATCGCCGAGAGCAAGCTGCCTCCGATCTATCACTCCGACGGCTCACTGGTCATCAGAGGCGCGGTCAGACGTCTGCGATGCGATTATATTGAAAAGATGTACAACTGAAAGGACCATCAAATGATTTATTATCCGATGAAGCTTCGCGGCATATGCAAGAGCGCACTCTGGGGAGGCCGCAGACTGATAACGGAATACGGCAAGGGCAGCGGCGCTGAGAGCATCGCCGAGGCATGGGAGCTTACCGTTCGCAAGGGTGAGGTATCCGTAATACAAAACGGCGAGTACGGCGGAGAGCGCCTTGACAGACTGCTGTCGCGCTTTCCCGCCGCTGTCGGCACAGACGTCGGCGGCAGCTTTCCGCTCCTCATTAAACTTATCGACGCCGCGAAGGATCTTTCGGTTCAGGTTCATCCTGACAACGGCTACGCTGCTCTTCACGAAAACGACAGCGGAAAAAGCGAGCTGTGGTACGTTATCGACGCGGCCCCCGGTGCTCGGATAATTTACGGCACGAAGGACGGTGTCGGCGACAGTGAACTAAAAAATGCGCTGAGCTGCGACGAATACGACCGTGTGCTTCGGCATGTCAAGGTGCATTCGGGTGACAGCTTCTACATACCATCGGGTCAGATACACGCGCTGTGCGGCGGAATTTTAATTGCCGAAATACAGCAAAGCTCCGACCTGACCTACCGCATTTACGATTACGGCAGAGTGGGCGCAGACGGCGCGCCGCGCGAGCTGCATACAAAAAAAGCTCTCGAGGTCTCGCGCTCTTATACATGTGCCGATATTGAAGCCTTGCAGTTTTCGCGACGTGCGGGAAGGCGCTGCGCTCCGACGGACGTAAGGCTTCTCGCCGACTGCGAGCACTTTCGCGTGTGCGAGCTTTCGTCTGACGGAAGCACCGCTGCAAGCTTTACAATTGACGGAAAAGCCTTCGGCGCACTGATATTTACAGTTGCCGACAACGCGGCAGTCTCGGGAAACGGCGTCAGCGTTGCTGCCGCCCCCGGTGACACCTTCTTTCTGCCCGCAGGCTTGGGCGGCGTCGAAATACGCGGCAGCTTCAGGGCACTTTTCGCAGAAATATAATAAGGAACGCCTCAGCGGGCGTTCCTTATAAATTTTATGCCGCCGATATCGCACAGGGTGTCCCGTGACAGGCTGACGCATTCAAAGCCGTGCTGCCGCGCAAAGTCCG
>CAYNHY010000129.1:0-4869 GCA_964397225.1 uncultured Ruminococcus sp. | reverse complement strand
CCTCTCTCGTTTGCGACGCGTGCGATCTCCATGCACTCGCGGGGATCGGTGGAAGCGGGCTTCTCGAGAACAAGGTGGTAGTCCTTCTTCAGCGCGGGGATCGCGTGACCGTAATGCTGGCGGTCGAGCGTGCAGATAAAGAGCACGTCCGCAAGGCGCTCCTCCTCAAGCAGAGCCTCGGCGGAGGGATAGCAGCGCTCGGCGGGAACGCCGTAGGCCTTTGCAAAGCGCTCCATCTTCTCGGGGATGATATCCGAGCAGGCGACTATTTCGAATTTCTCGGAAAGGAGCTTGATGCTCGATGCATATGCGTTACCGCGCGAGCCGAGTCCCACGATGGCAACGGTGATTTTCTTGTCTGACATTAAAGCCTCCGATATTTCCGCATTTTTCGCGGTAATTCACAGTTATAGATATTGTAGCATGATTTCAAGCTCATTTCAAGAGGAAATCGCAAGATAAAGCCGCGCTCGCCGAGCTTTTTTGAGTGAAAGACTGTATTTAATGAATATTAAGTACAGCCGCGGCGCAGAATATTAGCGTACAAAGCCCGACTCGGGCGAAGCTCGAAAGGTCATATTAAGCCATGAAGAAAAATATTCTGTCAAAGCTCGCACCTCTCCTTGCTGTATTTCTTGTCTCGGCGGGGCTCTCCGCCGTATGCTCGGCACGCGACAGCCTCGCCGACAGTGTGAAGGACGGGCTGCGCGACGCTGCCGACGGAGCAAGCGAATTTGTCTCCGACGCGGCAAGCGACATTAAGGACGGTATCGAAAGCATCAGGGACGGCGCCGAAAGCGCCGGCGAGAGCATTAAGGACGACGTAAAAGCCGACAGCGAAAGTCTTCGGGACGACGTAAAAACGGAGCGTGAGAGCACAAGGGACGAATCGAAAAGCGATTCGCACAGCGAAAGCGTCGCGCACGGCGAGTCCGACGAGGACACCCCCCGCTCGGTCAGCGCGGCATGGGTCGTGCTCGCCGTCGTTGTCGCGGCGACAGCCGTAATTATAGCGATAGTGCTCGCACGCCGCGGCAGATAATTATTCCGGCGGGGCGCCGCTCCGCCCTACATCGTCAGCTGTCACACCTTCGTCGGCGCGAATATACTGAGGGTGTACCGCACCTAAAAGGAAAACAACATCACGGATGCTCGGGGCTCGCCCCGAAGAAAGGATTATTTCATATGAATATAAAAAGAGGCGATATATTCTACGCCGACCTCAGCCCCGTCGTCGGCAGCGAGCAGGGCGGACTGCGACCGGTGCTCATCGTCCAAAACGACGTCGGCAACAAATACAGTCCCACCGTTATCGCGGCGGCAATAACGAGCCGCATGACAAAGCGCGAGCTGCCGACCCACATCGACCTCTATGCGGAGCGCGTCGGGCTCGCCAAGGATTCGGTAATTCTGCTCGAGCAGATACGAACGCTCGACAAGGCGCGGCTCGGTGAGAAGATGGGACACCTCGACGACTCGCTGATGGGCGCGGTCGACCGCGCCATATCGATAAGCTTCGGTCTGTGACACCGAGCGCGCCCCCCTCCGACAGCTCGGTTAATTCAAGAGCCCGCCCGTCTTTTTTTCGTGACCGGCGGCGCCGCAGCGCCGTCATTTCGTGCTATATCCAAAGAAAAAATGTTAATTTTGAAAAAAACACAAAAACCCTATAGGAATTATGAGCAAAATGTGATATAATCTATAGGTATATGACCGTAACGGTCAAATAGCACGAAAGGCGGATCTTCAAAGTGAGTAAGACCACTAACAACAAGAAACCCGGCGCAAAGAAAATTATTTGCGCGGTCGCGGCTATCGTCGTGACAGCGGCTGTGATATTCCTCGCCGCATTCAATCTGGTACTCGACAACGGCGCTCTCGACCGTTCGATGACTGCCATGAAAAGTGAGAATTACAACGTTTCCGTCGCGGAAATGGAGTATTTCTACCGCACAGTAGCCAACAGCTACATCTCCATGCTCAACAGCTACGGCATGTCGAGCTACATCTCCATCGATTCCTCCACCTCGCACAAGCTGCAAAAATGCACGATGGGCGACGGCACCTGGTTCGACTTCTTCCTTGACATGACAAAGTCCGAGGTAACGAAGATACTTACCTGCGCCGAGGCTGCACGTGCCGAGGGCATTACCCTTGACGACGAGGCAAAGGCCTCCATCGACGACGAGATCGCGAACATCACGGGCACCGCTGAGTCCTACGGCTATTCCTTCAAGGAATACCTCAATGCCGTATACGGCGGAGCTGTTAACGAGCAGGTCATCAGAGACTGTCTCGAGCTCCAGCTGCTCTACAGTGCTTACGTATCGGCACACGTTGACGCTGCCGACACCTCCGATGAGACTCTCGAGAAGGAGTACGACGCCGAGGCAAGCGACATCGTCGAGTACATGAGCTTCACCTTCGACTACAACGATTTCCTCGCCGACGAGGATGAGAAGGACGAGAAGGACAACGAGAGCACCGAGGAGAACAAGGCTTTCTCCACAACGGACGCCAAGGAAGCGAAGGATAAGGCAGTCAATGACGCAGATAAGCTTTATACGGCTCTTAAGGCTGCCGACAGTCTCGCCGACAAGGAAAAAATATTCAACGACTTCATCAAGGACTACCTCACAGGCACCTTCGGTCTCTCCGAGAAGGACTACGAGAAGAACAAGGACAACTTCACCATTACCTCAAAGCGCAGCTCCGACAATGAAACCATCAAGTGGGCATTCGGCACCGAGGATGATGTACGCACTGCCGGTGACATCAATTCCTTCGTAGAGAAGGAAGAGCTCGGCGATAACGAGAGCGACAAGGAAGCCGGCGAGATCTACACTGTAGTTCTTCTTACAAAGACCGCTCACCGCGACGATTCTCTCGCTACAGCCGACATCCGTCACATTCTCTTCTCGGATGACGACTACAAGGACGACACCAAGGCAAACGAAATTCTCGCAGAGCTCCAGAAGGTTCTTGACGAGGAAGGCAAGGACGCGTTCGAGGAGAAGTTCGCAAGCCTTGCAGCTGAGTATTCCGCAGACACCTCCAACAAGGCAAACGGCGGACTCATGGAGGAGCTTGCAAAGGGCTCTACCGTTGACGAGTTCGACGAGTGGGTATTCGGCGGCGAGCACAAGGCAGGCGACCTCGGCATCGTAAAGACCGAGGACTACGGCTGGCACATCGTTTACTTCGAGGCTGAGGGACTTCCCGCATGGAAGAACACTCTCATAAACGAGATCGAGGCAAACACGCAGACCGAGGCCGAGAACAACGCAAAAGAGGCACACAGCGTAAGCTCCGACGACAACAAGATGTCCAAGTGGATCGACGCATAAGTCACGCATTACGGACGCTTCCGGACTCAGACGGGTTCGGAAGCGTTTTCTTTGAGTAGTAAAGGCTCCGACGCCTGTCGGAGAGGAGAACAACAATGAAAAAAGCAATCAGCCTTTTCACGGCTCTCGCGCTGTGTCTGCCGCTTGCCTCCTGCTCGTCGGGCGGCAGCGCAACCGGCACACAGACACCGATAACGTCCCCCGGCGGGATATCCGTGAATCTTCCCGACCGCGACGTAATGTACACGGCAAGCTGTAGGATCAGCGACAAGCTGTACTCGTACACGCTGCTCGAGCTGTACCTTGCCTTCTGCTCGAGCCTCACCGAGACAGGTCTGTCGGCACAGGAGCTCGGTCTCGTCGCAGGGACGCCGCTGTCCGAGCAGAAATACACCCTCGGAGACACCTACGGCACGTGGCTCGACTATTTCGCCGAGCAGGCAGAATACAGCCTGACCGAGCGCGCAGTGCTGTGCGAGGCAGCGAAAGCGGAGGGACTCGAGCTGTCGGACAAGGAGCGCGAAAGCATTGACAAAAGGCTCGAAGCTCTCCGCGAGAGGGCGTCTGCCGAGGGACTGACGCTCGGCGCGTACCTTACCGCGCACTGCGGTGCGGGCACGACCTCGGCGGACGTGAGAGCTGCCGTAGAGACGGAGCTGCTTGCCGAGAAATATCTGAGAGCGGTCGCGGACGGCGCGAACACCTCGCACGCGATACTCGAGAGCTATTATCTGAAGAACGAGCGCGCGCTCGAGAGCGTCGATTTTCTCGTTTACGTATTCGCTGCGGACAGCGGCACCTATGCCGACACGCTCGCGCAGTACACGACGCGCGAGGAATTCCTCGAATACGTGCATTATTACATCACGACCGTGCAGGGGCTCGGTGAGGACGATTACAATGAGATCCTCGAGCGGCACGTCGTGTGCGAGAACATCAAGCGCGACGACAGCGACGCGACGGTGAGCGCCGCCTTTGACGCGAGCGAGGGCGAATGCATCACGCTGCGCGACAGCGGTAAGATCACGGTTCTTCTCGTTACGCGCTCGCGCGGGCGCAACATGAGCAAAAACGGGGACGGCGTACCGATGTGGGAGGCTGAGGTGTCAAACGCCGTTCGCAGCCTCGCCATGGAAAACGCAACTAAAGACGCGGCAAAAAGCTACCCGATAACTGTCGACAGCAAGGCTCTCGCCGAGCTCGACATCACCCCGTGAGGTAATTATGGATAACGAAAGACTTGAACGGAGCGCGCTCGTGCTCGGCGAGGACGGAATGGCACGCCTTGCCGCGTCGCGAGTTATAGTATTCGGCGCGGGCGGCGTCGGCGGCGCTGCTATCGAAGCTCTCGCGCGCGGCGGCATCGGCGAGCTTCACGTCGTTGACTGCGACACGGTGTCGCGCAGCAATATGAACCGCCAGCTGCTCGCCGCGGAGAGCACGCTCGGACTCGGCAAGGTCGAAGCCGCGCGGCGCAGAGTTGCGGACACAGCTCCCGACTGCCGCTTTGTCGGGCATGAGC
>CAYNHY010000128.1:0-4901 GCA_964397225.1 uncultured Ruminococcus sp. | reverse complement strand
TCCTTGTACTCACGACCGATGATGTTGTCAACGGGGAGAAGGAAGTTTACGCCCTTAGCGCGAGCCTTGTTAAGGAGCTCGATAGCGAGGTCAAGCTTGTCCTCCTCACAGATAGAGGTACCTGTGGAGTTGCCGAGAGCGCGGAAGAAGGTGTAAGCCATACCGCCGCCGATGATGAGAGTATCGACCTTCTCGATGAGGTTGTTGATAACGCCGATCTTGTCGGATACCTTTGCGCCGCCGAGGATCGCAACGAAGGGACGTGCGGGCTCAGCGAGAGCTTTACCCATGATGGAGATCTCCTTCTGGATAAGGTAGCCGCAAACTGCGGGGAGATAGTCTGCAACGCCTGCTGTGGAAGCGTGAGCTCTGTGAGCTGTTCCGAATGCATCGTTTACATAGATCTCAGCCATGGAAGCGAGCTCCTTGGCGAAGGCGGGATCGTTCTTCTCCTCTTCCTTGTGGAAGCGAACGTTCTCGATGAGCATTACCTCTCCGTCCTTGAGAGCTGCGGCCTTTGCCTTAGCGTCGGGACCGATAACGTCAGCGGCGAGAGCTACCTCACAGCCGAGCTTTTCGGAGAGTCTTGCTGCAACGGGAGCAAGGGAGTACTTCATGTTGAACTCACCCTTGGGTCTGCCCATGTGAGAGCAGAGGATAACACGTGCGCCGTGCTCCATGAGGTATTTGATAGTGGGAAGCGCGCCGACGATACGGTTCTCGTCAGTGATAACGCCGTCCTTGAGCGGTACGTTGAAGTCGCATCTTACGAGGACTCTCTTACCGGCTACATCAATGTCTTCTACGGTTTTCTTGTTGTAAGTCATTTTTCGGATTCCTTTCGAAAGTGTTAGTTTCCAAACACATATAATATAACACAAAGCGAAGGAATAATCAACACTTTTTTTAATTTTTTGCATTTTTGGAAAGCAATAACGGCTCAAAAGACGTCGATGGGGCGCCATTTTGAGCCGTTATCGTGCTTTTGTGCGTGATTTGCGGGAAAAAGTCAGCTTTCGCCTACCTGCGCTTTCTCTGCCGAAGCCCCGGTTGCGGATCCGCTCGAAGGCGGCTGCTCCGTTGAGCTTGAGTTCTCGGCAGAGTCGGTGAGTGCGCCTTCACTCGGATATTCAAAGGTAGAGATAAAGCCCGAGACGTCGCTTGACGAGATATCGCCGCCGATTACGCGGCTGTTGTATACAATTATATTTGCGTTGACACGTCCGTCGTAGCTCGGGTAATTTGATATCGCGTAGGTATAGCGCGTGACCTCGCGCCCGCGGTATTTCGACAGGTCGAGTCCCGACTGCTTCTGTATTTCGTTATATGAGGTCATAATGCGGTCAAACTCGCGCGGTATCTTCATTGTGACCTCCTCGAGCACCTCGCCGTCCGTCTCCCAGCCGAACTGACGGAGAAATGCGACGCGGTCATCATTTGTCTTGACCTTATCATACCTGTATTCCGCCTTTGCCGCAGCAATGGCTGCGGTCGTTTTCACCTCGTAATTCGGTGCCGCCGCAACGATCACGCCGAGAGCGACGGCGGCCGCGCCGATTACCGCGGCAAGCTTTATCGTGCTTGCCCTTATGCTGTAGATAAACATAGCGTTGACCTGACCTTTCAGACTTGTCGGTGCAAGCATCTGCCGCGCCGCTGATACAGTATATTTGCACAAGGCAAACGATATTCCGATTCGACAGTCAATATTTGATCAAGAGGCCAAAAGGTTAAAAACAGCGAGAAAAAAAGAGAAAACATGCGGATAAATCTGAATAACCGAAAATGACGACCGAAAATTGACCAAAGCTGACTTTGACTTTCTCTGACCAAAAGCTTATAATATATGCAGAAAGTCAAGGAAAGTCAAAGTCAAGGGAGGTCAGGCACGGTGCTGATATCAGACAGTATAGCAAAAATGATCGAGGAAATGCTCGAGCTCGGCGGAGGAAAAACAGAGCTCAGACGAAACGACCTTGCCTCGAAGCTCGGCTGTGTTCCGAGCCAGATAAATTACGTCATAACCTCACGCTTCACGCCGGAGCGAGGTTACATTATTGAGAGTCGGCGCGGCGGCGGTGGGTATATCCGAATAATGCGGGCACAGATGACAAGCAACGAGTATCTGATGCACGCATTTCACGCGATTGGCAAGAGCCTTGATGAGAGAAGCGCGGAGGCATTTATACTGAACCTGCGTGAGCGAGGGCTTCTCACCGAGCGTGAGACACGGCTTATAAAAAGTGCAGTCTCGCCGGCGGCTCTCGAGTCGGTCGGAGCGGAGAATAAAAATTCAGCTCGAGCCGACATAATGCGTCACATTATTATGACGCTCATGGGTTAAAATTAAACGGAAGCTCAACAGGGCTTTCAGGAAAGGAAAAGTGATAGATATGCTTTGCGAAAAATGCGGAAAAAATGAAGCGACTGTAATGTACAAGGAGAGCATCAACGGAAAAAAGAGCTCATATGCGCTTTGTGCCGAATGTGCGTCTCAGCTCGGCGTGTTCGAGAGCGCCAAGAAAATATCGGCAGATCCGTTTGAAAATATGAATTCTCTCTTCGGTACGCTCTTTGGGCTTTCGCCTTACAAAAGCCATACGGCAGTTGAGGAGAAGAAATGCTCCCTTTGCGGTGCAACCTTCCGAGAGCTTGCCGCAGAGGGTATGGTCGGCTGCCCGAACTGCTACAGAGAATTTGCCGATGAGCTGTCGGCAACGATAGCGAAGATTCACGGCAGCTCACACCACACAGGCGGCGCACCGTCCGAATTTGCCGCAGACCGCGAGCGAAAGCGTGAGATCGCCGATGCCGAGCGTGCGCTCAAGGAGGCTGTCGCGGCCGAGGAATACGAAAAGGCTGCACTGCTTCGCGATAAGCTTCGCGAGCTCAAAAACAACGAGGGAGGTGTGAAATAATGCTGTGGTATGAAATGATGGGAAATGCATCAGATGTGGTCGTAAGCTCGCGAGTACGCCTTGCGAGAAATCTTGCGGATTACCCGTTCGGCAAACGCCTCAACAAGCCGTCTGCCGAGGAGATAATTGAGAAGGTCAAGGACGTTTTCGACAATGCTTCGGATTTCACCTTTGATGATCAGAGCTCGCTTAACGCAGCGGCAAGACTCGCCGATCACGAGCGTCACATAACAAGCCGAGAATTTGCCGCGACGTCAGCTCCGCACGCGTTGATAAGCTCGGATTCACGGCAGCTTTACATCATGGTAAACGAGGAGGATCACATACGCATTCAGTCCGTAAAGGCGGGACTTGCTCTCGACGAGGCATACAGTGCGGCGCACAGTGCCGACAGCATAATCGATTCGTCGCTTCGCGTTGCATATGACGAAAAGCTCGGCTATCTTACGCATTGCCCGACAAACCTCGGAACGGGAATGCGCGCGTCGCTTATGATGTTTCTGCCCGCTCTTACCGCTCGCGGAGGCATAAGACCGCTTCAAAATCAGCTTGGAAAGCTCGGGTTAACGATTCGCGGAATGTCCGGCGAGGGCTCAAGCGGCGACGGCTGCCTCTACCAGATCTCAAACCAGATAACGCTCGGCAGCACCGAACAGGAGATAATCACGAAGCTGGCCGAGGTATGCAAGAGGATAATCGAGCAGGAAAGAAGCCTTCGTGAACGTCTCCGTGACGATGTTTCGGGACGCTTCGAGGACAGGATAATGCGCTCCTACGGAACGATGCTTCACGCACTTCTTATCGATACAGAGGAGCTGATGAAGCTCTATGCCGACGTCAGGCTCGGCGCGTGCCTTAAAATGATAGACAATGTCACGCCGAATATGCTTGACAGGATACTTATCGGCGGAATGCCCGATGTGCTCACCGTCGAAAGCGGCTGCGCGGCAGAGCCTCTTGCAAGGGATCGCGCAAGAGCGCAGATGATCCGCCGTGTGCTGTCGGGAGCGGACAGAGCTTCCGCAAACAACTGATTTCAAAGAAAAAGAAGGGTTGATATATATGAATATCGGTTTTACCGCAAAAGCGCAGAACGCGCTCAACAATGCATTGTATTCCGCCTGCGAGCTCGGACACACCTGTGTCGGCAGTGAGCACCTTCTTCTCGGACTTTTATCCGAGAGCGAGGGCATTGCGGCAAAGGTGCTCGCAGAACGCGGTGTGACCTCCGATAAGCTCAGACACGTCATCGAGGAGGTGTCGGGCGTCGGCGAAACAACAAAGCTTTCGGCATCGGATATGACTCCGCGCACCAAGAAGATAATCGAAGGCTCGGCGCGCTGCGCGATGAGCATGGGTCACGGTTATGTCGGCACGGAGCATCTTCTCCTTGCGATAACCGCGGAAAGCGACTGCTATGCCGTTCGGATGCTTGAATCCCTTGGCGTCTCTCCCGCCGATATCAAACGCGATATTATAAATTGTCTCGGTCAGAGCGGCGAGAGCGCGACCGGTGCCGAAAGAGGCACGGCTCAGGGAGCAAAAGGTGAGGACATTAACGGCTGCCCCACGCTTTCCTCCTACGGACGTGACCTTTGTCGCAGTGCAAGGGAGGGTCTTATCGACCCGATAATCGGCAGAGACCGCGAGACGGAGAGGGTAGTTCAGATACTTTCTCGAAGAACAAAGAATAATCCCTGCCTCATAGGCGAGCCCGGCGTCGGAAAAACAGCCGTTGTCGAGGGTCTCGCACAGCGCATCGCGGATGGCAACGTTCCGGAGACCTTGAAGGATAAGCTCATTGTAACGCTCGACATCTCAGCCATGGTCGCGGGAGCAAAGTACCGCGGTGAGTTTGAGGAGAGAATGAAGAACGTCATGGAGGAGGTCAGAAAGCGCAAGGATATTATCCTCTTCATCGATGAGATACATACAATAATCGGAGCCGGAGGTGCTGAGGGCGCAGTCGACGCTGCGAACATT
>CAYNHY010000127.1:0-4964 GCA_964397225.1 uncultured Ruminococcus sp. | reverse complement strand
TCAAGCACCTAATCAATATTAACGGAGAAAAACTTATTATGATAAGAAACGACCTTCCCGAAAGCTCACTCACACTCTCAGATTTTCACTATGACCTGCCCGAGGACCGAATAGCGCAGAGTCCCGTTTACCCGCGCGACAGCTCACGGCTTATGGTCATTGACCGAAGCAAAACGAACGCAGAGCTCGAGCACCGCATATTCCGCGACGTGATAGACTATCTGCGCGAGGGCGACACGCTCGTCATAAACGAAACCCGCGTCATCCCCGCACGCATTATCGGACACCGTGCAAAGCGCTTTGACTCCTCACTCGGATACGCACTCGACACGGAAAGCACAGCCCCCGTCGAGCTGTTGCTGCTCAAACAAATAGAAAACGACGTTTGGGAAACGCTCGCAGGTCCCGGCAAGCGCGCACGCGTCGGGGACGTCATCGACTTTGGTGACGGCAAGCTCACGGCAACGGTCGAGCAGATCGTCGACGGTGGCTGCCGCAGAGTGCGCTTTGCTCCCGCCGCCTGCTTCGCTTCCCTGTTTGACGCGCTCGACTGCCTCGGCACAATGCCTCTCCCACCGTACATTACGGAAAAGCTCGACGACCAGAGCCGCTATCAGACGGTTTATTCGCGCGTGCAGGGCTCGGCGGCGGCTCCGACCGCGGGGCTTCACTTCACGGACGAGCTTCTAAAAAAAATCGAAGACAAGGGGGTGAAGATCGCCCGAGTTCTGCTCCACGTTGGGCTCGGCACGTTCCGTCCCGTCAAGGAGGAGCACATCACCGATCACGAAATGCACTCGGAATATATCTGCGTCACCGAGGAGACCGCCGAGCTTATAAATTCACGCCGCGCGGCGGGCGGACGCACAATTGCCGTCGGCACGACCTCCTGCCGCACTCTCGAGAGCGTGTCTGGCGATGACGGGCTCGTTCACGCTTACTCCGGCGACACCGGAATATTCATCTACCCCGGCTACCGCTTCAAAGCGACCGACGCGCTCATCACGAATTTCCACCTTCCCGAAAGCACACTGCTGATGCTCGTATCTGCTCTCGCCGGTCGCGAGCGCATGCTCGACGCCTACAGCATTGCCGTGCGCGAGGGATACCGATTCTTTTCGTTCGGCGATGCAATGATGATAGTGTAAAAATGTTACCAACCCGACCGGTTGCTCATATATCAGCTTGACGGAGAACAGCTGCTTTTGTTTTTTGCTCGAACAGAAACGCACGGCGACCTGTTTTAATACACCCAAAAAAGCACACGCACATAGGTTCACAACTGACCTATGTGCGTGTTTCTTTTTTATTTTTCGCCGTCCTCCGAGCGCAGCACCGCCGAGTAGCGAAGCAGCTGCTTTAGCGAATGCACGCCGAGCTTGGCGTAAATATTCTTGTTGTGGTAGCGAACGGTGGATTCCTGCACGCCGAGTATCGCAATAATATCCTTGACACTCTTGCCTTCGATGTACAGACCGAGCACCTCGTTTTCCTTTTCCGTCAGCGACTTGAGCCCGTTTTTGAAGTTCTCGTAGTCGTCGGGGTCTATCTCCTCTCGCCTTGAATATGCAAGGCGGCTGACGTCCTTCGATACCTCGTCGACGCGAAGCTGCATTTCGTTTATCGCGACAAGCGCCGCTGCGCGCTCTCTCCGTGCCGCGTCAAGCTGTGCCTCGCTTATCCTGTCCTGCTCCGCGAGAAATGCAAAAAGGTCGCCGATCTCCGTAGCGTATGCCGTGCTCTCTTCAAATTCCTTTCGGCGTATCCTGTCAAGGCTCTGCTTGAGCGGCTTCAGATAACGCCTTGTGAAAAACATCGCAAGCCCGACCGCGATAAGCGAGAACGAAATTATCAAAAACGCAATGCGAAGCACATCACGCGTAAGCATTCCGTCAAAATCGCTCCTCGGTATCATCACGCAGAGCTCCGACCTGCACTTGCCCGGGCACAGGCATATCTCGCGCACCATGGCAATATATGACGAGCTCTCGCCCACGTACTCAGACAGACCGTGTCCGAAGTCCCGCACGGTGAAGCTTCCGCTCGGCTCGAGATAATATTCGTTCAGCACTCCCGCGCTGAGCAGCTGTTGTGCCGACATGACCTTGTCGCTGCTTTTCGATATGCAGAACACTGCCCGCTCGAGCTCCGACGGCTGCGCGAACTTGCTTTTGAAATACCCCTCGTTGATCTCGAAGCCACACAGCCCGAAGAACTCTCCGTCCTTGGAAAGCATCGGAACTGTCATCAGCATCACATGCTGGTCGGTTCCGGGGAGCATGACTACATCGGTTAGTCTGTAGCTTTGCCTCAGCGGAAACGAAGCCTCCTCTTTCAGCTCGGCGTAATTCGGAAACAGCGTGGTATCAAACTCGAGTCGCCACTTCCTGTGCGGCATACAGTCATGCGCTTTTCCCGTTTTCGGAATTCCACGGTACAGCAACACCCGCGTGTCCGCGCCCTCAAGGCTGTTGCGCTGAAGATATATTCCCGTGCGCGAGGTATCGGCGTTTTCGACCTCGTGGTTCACCTGCGCATCGAGTATGATAAACGCGCCGGTGCAGTCCGCCTCCCAAAGCTTTCGCCGGAGCGTCACTATCAGTCTCTCCTGGAGCTCCGTGATATATTTCTCCGAGCCGTTAATGTCGCGAAAGGCTATCCCATTTTCCGCAAGAAAGGTGTCAAGTATCTCCGTGGAGTCCGACGACAGCTGAACGCTCATCAGAGCGAGGCTGTCGTAGTATGTGTCTATCTGACGCTCGAACACATCTACCTGAAACGAAAGCGTCTGCGCCACGCGCTCGCGTGTACCGGTGAAGTTTCCGATCAGGGTCATTCCTCCGAGAAGCAGCGCACAAAGCAGCACTGCGAGAACGCACATGTATATAAACAGCTTGCGCTTTAAGGTCTGCTTTTTGCGCGAAGAACCGGGCAGCTTCATTTATAACACCGCCTCATTTCATCTCGCAAAACTGCTCCCACAGCTCCGCTGCAAGGCTCTCGGCGCTCTCGCCGTTTGCAAAGCGCTCCGGCAGAAGCTTCTGCTGCTCGCGCAGAGAATCGTACAGTGCGTATATCTTGGTATAATAGCCCGCAAACGACGGCTCTCTTACCGCACGCGCCGTCTCGTTTACCTTCTCTATCGCAAGGTAAAGGTTTTTATACGACTCCGACTTAAACTCGTAATCAGCGATTTTTTCAAACGACTCGCGGTTCACGGGCATATAGCCCGTCTCAACGCAGAAATCGAGATTTCTCTCGGCGTCCGTGAGGTATCGCACAAACACTGCGGCTGCCTCCGCCTTTTGCTCTGTAGTCTTCAATGCTGCAAGTCCGACTCCCGCCTGTGTGACGAGGAGCTCCTGTCCCTCGGCTGCGGGCGGCGGCAGAATATTGAGCTTCATCGGCTCGGATGTGTTGTCGGGATAGGTAACCGTGTCGTTATAATAAAGCACGGACGCCGACGAGCCGAGTCCCATCATGACCTCTCCCGTCATGACCTGCGTGTTTGAATAAAGGTCGGAAACAATGATATGTCCCTTTGCTATCGCCTCGGCAAACATCATGTATGACTCGCGAAGCGCCTCGTTTTCGGTGTCATACCAGCCCTCGGCGGTATAAAAATCGCTCTCGCCGCGCTCCATAGCGTTAAGCTCAACCGCGCGTATCGGGAAGTCAAGCGCGCAAAACGGCTTGCCGTCCGAATACTCGTAGTACCTCTCTGCCGCGTCGAGAAAGCCCTCCCATGTAGCAAGGCTGTCGTATGTAACGCCGCACGCGTCTGAGAATCGGTCAAACTGCGTTCCTGAGACAAACAGCAGATGCGTTGACTTCGACACGGGGAAAACGGACAGGTGCCCGTCGACCTCTCCGTCCTCCAAAAACTCGGGGACATACCTGTCGAGCTCCTCCTCGGTGAAGACATCATTCCAATCAAGGAGATTCTCGGCTCCGAGCTCCTTGGCGTTGTTGTTGTGGCAGAAGAACAAATCGGGCATTTCCATAGCTCCCGCCTCGCCGCTCTGCGCCGTCAGAAGCTTCTCGCCTATCTGTGTCGTGGACGACATCATCGTGACGTTGATAACAATGCCCCTTTCGCTGCCGACTGTCCTGTTGAACTCGTCGACGAGACGGTTCATGGGCGAGTCCGCCTGCTCTCCGTAGACATGCCACATCGTGAGCATAACCGGCTCCTTCGGGTCGAGTGTCGTCTCGTTTCTGCAGGACGAGAGAGCGAGTAGTGCTGCGAGAAGGACAAAAATTGCCGCAATTCTCTTTTTCATAAGCTTACCTCCAAATAGTGTGCTTTACGGAGTTAAATACCGCACATTGCCTGTAAAACTCGAAAAAAGAACGAAAAACTCAAGTTTTTTTGCCCCTATCCCCCCCAATTTGAGGGTTTTTGAGGGGGACAAAAGCGGAATTTCTCCGTATAATTATGTTAGCAAGAGGTCGAAGGAGGATATAGACGCTTGCAGAGCTTAACACATCACAGGGGTTTCCGCCTTGCAGTCTGCAAGGAAGCTATGCCGTCACGCCAATGAAGCAAAATGCTCGCCCCGAGTGTTAGCTCGCAAATTACGTTTTGATTCGTATACACGTTCACTTAGTATTAAATACCATCAAGTAAAGTATACCACAGTTTACTGGTGCAGTCAATAAAAACTGTGCAATAATTCTTACATTTTTTCCCGTTAGCGGTACAGGAAGGTGCCATCTCACAGCTCAAGCTCGGCTTTGTCGCCGAAAAAATAATTTTTTAATAAAGCGGAGGAAAACAAATGAAACGCAAACTCTCAAGGCTGCTTTGCCTGCTGCTCATGCTCGTCACGGTCGCGGCAGTCGTGCCGACTGCCGCATTTGCAGCATCGTCATCGCCCATCGAGGTAATGCTTATTGACAAGGATTACCACATCCTTCGAACGATGACCCCTGGCTCGACAGTCAAAAGCCAGGTCTATGAA
>CAYNHY010000126.1:0-4968 GCA_964397225.1 uncultured Ruminococcus sp. | reverse complement strand
CCCGCGCGTCCTCCCGTAATGTGTGCCGGATGTCCTCACCGCGGACTTTTCTACACTCTCAAGAAGAATAAGCTCACTGTAATGGGCGATATCGGCTGCTACACGCTTGGCGCGGTAGCCCCTCTTGCCGCTATTGACTCCACTATCTGCATGGGCGCGTCGATATCCGGTCTCCACGGCTTCAACAAGTCAAACGGCGGCGCGACCGACGGCAAGACAGTTGCCGTTATCGGTGACTCCACCTTCATGCATTCGGGAATCACGGGACTCGTGAATATAGCCTACAACGCGTCGAACTCGACTGTCATTATTCTCGACAACTCCATCACGGGTATGACGGGACATCAGCAGAACCCGACGACAGGTAAGAATCTTAAGGGCGACATGGCGGCAAAGATAGATCTTGAAGCGCTTTGCCGTGCGGTCGGAATCAAGAGAGTCCGCGTGGTCGATCCCTACGACCTGTCACAGTGCGACAGCGTAATTCGCGAAGAGCTCGCGGCAGATGAGCCTTCCGTTATAATCTCGCGTCGTCCCTGCGCTCTTCTCAAGTACGTCAAGCACTCAGCACCCGTCGAGGTCAAGACAGACAAGTGCCGCGGCTGCAAGAAGTGCATGCAGATCGGCTGTCCCGCGATAAGCATTAAGGACGGACGTGCCGTAATCGATAACACACTCTGCACGGGCTGCGGCGTGTGCAGCCAGCTTTGCGCCTTTGACGCGCTCGGCTTGAATAAGTAAGGAGAAGCAAGATGGAAACCAAGAATATAATGATAGTCGGAGTCGGCGGACAGGGAAGCCTTCTCGCGTCCAAGCTCCTCGGCAGACTTCTTCTCACAAAGGGCTACGACATTAAGGTATCCGAGGTTCACGGAATGAGCCAGCGCGGCGGAAGCGTTGTGACCTACGTTCGCTTCGGTGACCGCGTATATTCTCCGATAATCGACAAGGGCGAGGCGGATTTCGTAATTTCCTTCGAGCTGCTTGAGGCGGCAAGATATACCGAATACCTGAAAAGCGGAGCACGCGTTATCACGAATACTCAGAAGATGAATCCGATGCCCGTTATCACCGGCGCGGCTGAGTATCCGTCGGAGCTTGAGAACAGGCTTCGTGCGGCAGGTGTCGAGCTCGATGCGCTCGACGCACTTTCCCTCGCGGAAAAGGCGGGAAGCGCAAAGGCGGTAAATATCGTGCTTCTCGGCAGACTTTCAAAATATTTCGACTTTACCGATGAGGAATGGAGAACGGCTATCGAAGAAAGCGTGCCCGCGAAGTTCCTCGAGCTCAACCTGAAGGCATTTGAACTCGGACGTAATGCCTGAGTATGTAAAGGAGTTTTCTGATGAAAAAGTACTATCAACCGGAGATCGAAACAGCCTCTCGCGAGCAGATCCGTGATTGGCAGAACGAGCGTCTTGTACGCCAGGTAAAGCATGTGTGGGACAGCGTTCCGTATTACAGAGCAAAGATGGAAAAACTCGGCGTGACGCCCGATGACATAAAGAGCGTCGACGACCTTCACCTGCTTCCGTTTATCACAAAGGACGACCTGCGTGAGGCATATCCCTACGGACTTATGGGAAAGCCGCTTCGCGACTGTGTGCGTATCCAGTCGACCTCCGGAACAACGGGAAAGCGCGTTGTTGCTTTCTACACGCAGAAGGATATCGATCTGTGGGAGGATTGCTGCGCGCGTGCGATCGTCGCAGCTGGCGGAAGTGAGGATGACGTGTGCCACGTTAGCTACGGCTACGGACTTTTCACGGGCGGTCCCGGACTCAATGGCGGCTCGCATAAGGTCGGCTGCCTGACGCTCCCCATGTCCTCCGGAAATACGGAGCGTCAGCTTCAGTTCCTGACTGACCTTGGCTCGACCATCATCTGCTGCACGCCCTCATATGCGGCATACCTTGCAGAGTCCATATACGAGCGCGGTCTGCGCGACAAGATCAAGCTCAAGGCAGGCATCTTCGGTGCAGAGGCATGGAGCGAGAATATGAGACGCGACATCGAGCAGAAGCTCGGTATCAAGGCATATGATATTTACGGTCTTACCGAGATATCGGGTCCCGGAGTCAGCTTCGAGTGTGAGGAGCAGACGGGCATGCACATCAATGAGGACCACTTCATCGCGGAGATAATCGACCCGAACACCGGCGAGGTGCTTCCCGAGGGCGAAAAGGGTGAGCTTGTCTTCACCTGCCTCACCAAGGAGGCCTTCCCGCTGCTTCGCTACCGCACACGCGATATCTGTGTGCTTTCGAGCAAGAAGTGCTCGTGCGGACGCACCTTCGTAAAGATGACGAAGCCCATGGGAAGAAGCGACGACATGCTCATCGTAAAGGGCGTCAATGTATTCCCGTCTCAGATCGAGACCGTGCTTATCGCGCAGGGCTATCCCGCGAACTACCAGATAGTCGTAGACCGTCAGAACAATTCCGACTCGCTCGAGGTCATGGTCGAGATGACGCCCGAGAACTTCTCGGACTCTCTTGTCAAGATCACCGAAATGGAGAAGGCTCTTGTCGCCGAGCTCAAGGCTATGCTCGGAATTTACGCAAAGGTCAAGCTTGTAGCGCCGAAGACCATTACACGCAGCGAGGGCAAGGCAGTGCGCGTTATAGACAAGCGTAAAATCTAAGGAGGAAAGTCATGAACGTAAATCAGATATCCGTATTTCTCGAAAACCGCACGGGTCAGCTTGCCGAGATCACGCATCTTCTTGCCGATAACGGAATAGACCTGCGCGCGATATCGGTCGCAGAGACCGCAGATTACGGCATTCTTCGCCTGATCGCGGATGATGCGGAGCGTGCCGCAAGCATTCTTCTTTCAAAGGGAAATATCCTTACAATGACACCCGTCATGGTCGTCGGAGTGCCCGACGAGCCGTCGAGCCTGTCGCGCCTGCTCTCAATAATCGCAGAGGGCGAGATTGGTATTGAGTATATGTATTCGCTCTTTACAAACCGCAACGGAAAGGCTTATATGGTCTTTCGCGTTTCCGAGGAGGAGCGCCTTGCCGCCCTGCTCGAGGAAAACGGCATCATGCCCGTCGATAAGGCGGAGCTCGGACTTAAGTAAAAAAAGGACGGTGCGCCGAGGCGTGCCGTCTTTTTTTCATTGCAAATTTTGTGCGACCGGTGTATAATATAAGAAGCAAAGCAGCTTTCGAGAGGGGATGTGCGAATGAACAGAAAAGCCATGCATGCGCTGCGCGCGGTGCTTGCCGTCCTGTGTGCCGCACTTGTCGTGTCGTATGCGGTAGGCACGCTGTACCGCGCGAATGTAATTCCGCATCGCAAATACACAAGCGAGTATTTCGGCATCGATACTTATGTAAGCTCCGTCGACCGTGACGCCGACGGTGTCGACGACAAAGGTGACATTCTGCAAAGCGCAAGAGCATATATCGCGACAAAGCCGCGCTACGAAAGCAAATATTACGCTTCCGGTTATCCGGATGACGGCTGCGGCGTGTGTACGGACGTTGTTGCCTTCGGCCTGCTCGGCGCGGGCTACGATCTGATGAACGAGGTGGCGCGCCACATTGAAAGCAACAGAGAGCTGTACGACATTGACCGCCCCGACAAAAGCATCGATTTTCGCAGAGTGCGGAACCTCGCGGTCTATTTCGAGCATACAGCAATCCCGAAAAGCACCGATGTCACGCAGCTCGACGAGTGGCAGGGCGGAGATATCGTTATATTCAGCTCCCACATCGGTATCGTATCGGATAAGCGCAACCGCAACGGCGTTCCGTTCGTTATACATCATGCGAATGCGTATCAAATACGCTATGAGGAGGATATCCTCGAAGAAGCGGACGACATTATAGGTCATTACAGAATAAGCTGACAAAATCCCGCCCGATGCTGCTCGAGCGGGATTTTTTGCAGACGTGCCGTATTACGGCTCGGCCATGTCCTCGTACACCTCATTTAGCGAGCTGAGCTTGATATATTCGGCAGGGTCGACGTGCTGCCCGTCGAGCTTCAGCTCGAGGTGAAGGTGACCTTCCTCCTCGCACTCGATAAGCGCGCTTTCGCCGACAGAGCCTATTGCCTGCCCGGCGCTCAGGCTCGCGCCCTCGGTAATACCCTCGGCAAGCGTCGGTGCGAGATTCTTGTATACCGACTCAAGACCGGCTCCGTGGCTTACGCAGACCGAGGTGCCCATCATCGGGTCATCCCAAATTTTTGTGATCGTGCCGTCAGCACAGCACAGCACCGCATCTCCGAGTGAGGCGGAAATATCGACGCCGCTGTGCGTTCTGTAGTCGTTCATTGTCAGCGAATACACGGGAGTACTCAGACTGCACGCGGATATCACGCTTCCGCTGAGCGGTGAGGTGAATATTATATCCTCGACGGTGAGTGCCGCTTCCTCGCTGCCGTCGATGCCGAGGTCGGTGTCTTCGGCCGTCTCCTCGGGAGCGCTTTCGCTCTCAGCGGCACCCGGAGTTACCTTTGCGAAGGCAGTTTCAAGCGGAAGGCGTCCTTCGTCTGTTGTGCTTTCAGCTTCGAGCTCGGCCTTTGCGCGGCGCGAGGCAGAGCTTGCTCCTGCGATAAGCAGTGACGCCCCGACAAGCAAAAGTGCAAGGGCTGCGCTTACCATTTTGTTTTGATTATTTTTTCGCTTCATTTCAGAGGTTCCTTTCGTATAAGCTTCCTGTATGCCGTCTCTTTTATTTTTACCCGTGTGCTGTGAATTATGCAGGAACAGTGCAAAAAGAGAATCACGGAGGTGCGTGCACGCAATTCGTTATGTTGCACAAATTTCACGAGCGGTAATTAGGCGGCTTGGCGAAATTCCTGCGTGGAGGAGCGCAATGTATTTACAAATGCCGAAGATTGTGCTACAATTAAGTTATCGCGGTGGAGGAATCCGCGCAAAACGTAAAAAGACACACGAAAGGACAGCACAAAATGAAGAAACGAAGAATACTCTCGGCACTTCTCGCCC
>CAYNHY010000125.1:0-5061 GCA_964397225.1 uncultured Ruminococcus sp. | reverse complement strand
CTTATAAAGCAGCGACATCGGAAGTCCCCTTGTGCTTTTCATTATAAGCTTGTCGAGCCGCTGCCCGCTGTCGTTTTCGTTTACTGTAATCGTCTTCAAGCTGTGTCCTCGTTTACTCCGTGAAAATCAATATCCCCTCGAGCCTGCTGTCGCGCACCCGAGGGGACATTATCCTCAGCTGTGCTTTTTCTTCCTTTTCGCGACAATTATGCAGAGTGCGCCAATTACGGCGACTGCTGACGCTATGATGAGTACTACATTCACCGTTCCGAAAGTCATGACCTCGACGCCGAGCTCTCCGCTCTTTGCCTGATAGGTAATATCGGTTTTGCCGTCGCCGTCCTCGTCAACGCGGAGGGTGGTCTTTTTTGTCTCGGATGCCACGGTGCTGATCTCCGTGCGCTTTGTTATCCTTATCTCCTCAAAGCTGCGCGTGTCGGTGTACTCGCCGTTCTCGTCGGCAAAGGCTATCGTGTAATCCATATAGCCGCGCGCCGTTCCTTCGATCTTGATCTCGTAGTCCTCACCCGTCTTCAGTCGCAATACCTTGACGCGTCTGTCGACGTTCTCACCGTCTTTTTCATCGCTCTCCTCGCCGCTCTCCTCAAAGGTGAGAGTGCCGAAGTCGGTGCGCGTCGACAGCTTATCGCCCTTTGAGCAAAGCTTCTGCCCGTCGAAGCTCACCGTAACGTCAACCGGGCACGCGATGCGGATGTAGGTGTATCTCTGTCCGCCTATCTGGTCGGCGATATCGCCGAAGAAGAATCGGAGGTCTTCTGCGGAGGACACCTCATAGTGGCAGCCGTTGCTGCCTATCGCCTCCATGAGCGCCTGAGCGTCTGCCCTGTTGCCGCCGAGCGCGCCGAAGAAGCCGAGGGTATAAATGTATATTCCCTCATCCTTTATCGAGTCGGCGTACTCTATGAGCTCGTCGCCGCAGCGGCCTGCGTTCGGCTCGCCGTCGCTCATAAGCACGATAATGCGCTTTTTCGCATTGCTGTCACTCAGCATGTCATGCGCGGTGGCGAGTCCCGCCTCAATATTCGTGTTGCCGCCGATCGTCAGACCCTTCACTGCGCTTTTCAGCAGCGTGGCGTTCGTTGAGAAATTTGCAATGCACATCGCCGAGCTGTCGTAGGACACGACGCCGACGCTTGCATCCTCCTCAAGCACCGTATCGATGAATTTTTCGGAGGCTGTCACAGTCGAAGCGAGCGGCTCGCCCGCCATGCTGCCCGACACGTCAAGCACGAGCACGACCTCACGCTCATCCGAGCGCTTTAAGAACGGCCACTCCGAGGCGCCGTTGTCTCGCTCTATCGAATCGATCTTCTTCTGCACGCACCTTGCATACGCCGCCGCGCCATTTTTGTTCGGGTGTACAGAATATGCCGAAACTCCGCCGGAGATATCCTGCGACTGTCTGAAAACATCCACTTTTCTTATGTACGGGTCGTCGGAATACGCACCATGTCCCCGGAATTCCTCCTCCACGGAAACAAAACATATTTTCATGCCCTCAGCCTTACAGCTGTTGACTATCGCCTCGATCTCCCTATTGAAGCGCCTGACCGAATCGTTTATGAGTGCTGCGTCCTCCTTGCTGAAGAAGAAGCCGCTGCCGCCCTGATCGAGAAGGCACGGATAGCCGACAACTATTATCTTCGCCTGCTCTCCCGCGGCGTTCGCGATATCGTGGTACGCACGGTACAGTCTTTCGCGAATGCTGTCCTTGTTCTGCGTTCCGTTATAAAACTCATTCCACACCGCCGAGAGCTTCCTGTTAAGGTCAGAGGGCTCAAGGAAATTCATGGCGGCGGAATGTATGACATCCGAGAATTTCGCGTCGTTTCCGCCGAGCGACACAGTAACGTAATCTGCCTTTTTGTCACCGAGCTTACGAAATACACTCAGCTGGCTGTCAATATCGAGATAGCCCTCATAATTGTCGTAATCGTAGGTCTTACGAAAGCTGTTGTTAAGGTGCTCCGTTGTCGCTCCCGAGGTGGCAACGAAGAACCAATTTTCGTCCTTGTGGTCAGCCATCGTTCCGCTGACACCGTCGAGCTTCAGCCGTCCGGGCCAGCTTTCCGTTGATCTGTGAGACATCCAGTCCTGATTTACAAGCTTTTTGCGCGTCGACTCGTCCTGACCGTAGAACTTTTCAATTCCCTCACCCGAGGCGTAGGAGTCGCCGAGCGAGACCATGATACGCTCGTTATCGGTCGCCGTCGGCTCCGCGCTGACAGCCGTCACGCAGGAGAGCAGCGTCAGCACGCAAAGCAGTGCGGCAAGACTTCTCCTTACAGCATTGAAGTTCATCAGCCGTTCACCTCTTTTGCTATTTTGTCGAGCTCATCCGCGTCAAGCGTCTTGACCTTTCTTACCGTGGCTCTTGAGCTGTCGGGAATGTTTATATAATACTTATTCGATATGCTGTCATAGCTTGTGACAGTGTCGCTCTCCGAGACTATAATGCGCTCCGACGTGCCGTCTCCCGACAGAAGCGTCGCGAAAAAGTCACCGTTGATATTGCTGACAAGCCACGCGGCATGGCGCGAGCTGTAGTACAGCTGATAGCTCGGGTGAGCCTCATTTGAATGGCTTGATATTACCGTCCTGTCGCAAAGCGTGCCGTCGAGCAAATATTCGTAATATGCCTCCTCTGCTGCGAAGCCGCGCTCCTCAAGCGCCGCGTACACGTCTCTCTCGTTCAGTATATCCTTCGACGAGCGAACGCTCACGGTATCCTTAAGAGTCGTATTGTTCTCGAAATACTCGTCGGCGTCGAACTCGGGAAGCTCGTATTGCGAGGAGAGATCTACCGTCTCATCCGCTGTCTCCGTCACGTCCTCCGTGTTCATCGTGCCCTTAGTTGCTCCGGCTGTGCCGGAGACGCCCGTGCCGTATCTGCCGAATACCATAAAATAAATTACCGCCGCCGCTGCCGCGATTATCACGATTATTACCGCGAGCGCTATCGGCAGTGCGCGCGACTTCTTCTTTGTCGCCGCCTCGCCGGCCGCTACGCAATTCGGACACTCTCCCGTACGCTTATCGAGCGGTGTGCCGCATTTTTCGCAAAAATCAGCCATTGCCGTATCCTCTTTTCAAATTATATTTTATCAAAGTAAAAGGAGCTCGGAGGTCGGAAGCTGTACCGTCCCCGCGCTCCTTTATCCACAGATCATAGTTATCGGTGGGAAATATTATACCGAGCTCGGCTCAGGCATGGCGTGCTCCGCAGGAGGTGCAGAACGCGCTGCCGTCCGCAAGGGGAGCACCGCAGCTTGCACAGAAGGCACCCTCGGGCTTTTCCGGAGCAGGTGCGGGAGCTCCGCAGCTTGAGCAAAAGGCTCCGCCCGTGAGCTGCGCTCCGCAGCTTGCACAAAGGGCAATGCCCTTGATATCCTTGATCTGCTCACGGCATTCCGCGATCTTGCTCTCGGCTTCGTTCAGAGCCTTTATCATGGGAGCTATCTGCTCCTCGGGAGCATCTCTGTGAAGCTTTACGTAAAGCATACCGATATCGGAATATATCGCCGCTATCTTGCGCTCGGTCTCGGATATTTCCGAATTATACCTTGCGATTTCGGTCATGTCCTTCGTCTTCTGAACGGCAGTCTGACCGGCCTGTGTAATTTTCTTGCCGAGATCATCAAAAAAAGCCATTTTAGTGTCCTCCGTAATTATCCTTGAATTTGAATTTATTATACCAAATACTACCGTCACCGTCAAGGGTCGACACAAAAATCATCGGTTTCCGACGGAAAAATTGCGTGAGAAGAAGGCGTTTGCCGTATCGACGGCGCTCTGAAAAGCGGAAAAGTCTCCGCTGTCGATTATGCTTCTCACAAGGTCTATCGTTCCCGTCGCGACCTCGGTGTAATTCGGCGCATACGCGCTCGCCGTGTCGTAAACGGCGCTCTCCGCCATCAGCTCATATATATCGGCTGAGCGACTGTCGGGAAGAACCGTTGCGTGAAGGTAATCCGCAAGCGCCTCGGTCATCGTGCCGTAGGAGGCGGCATTGAGCCCGGAAAGCACGAGCGAAACCATAACGCTGTCGGTCACGTCCGCGACCACCGTGAACACCTCGCTCGTTCCGTCGGCAAGGTGGTAATACGGCGTTGAGGCGACGTCTCCGCCGTCCGTCACGCTCTTCGGCATCGGCAGCATTCCGAGCTGTACACCCGAGCTGTTAAGTGAGTCGAGCTCACTGAGCTTCGAGGTCGTAAAGAGCACACAGCCCGAGCGAAAGGCAGCACGTGCCCCGCTCTCGGCAACACCCGAGAAGGTCGCTATGCTCCGCATTGTTCGAAACTCGGTCGCAGCGGCGTTCATTGAATAATTCGCAATAGCCACGTACGGTGTTTTGCCCTCGGAGGAGGCGGTGTATTTCTGTCCGGTCGAGGCATAGATCGCGTCGACGGCGCCGACGCCGTCCGTCACCGCTCCGATATAGCCGAGCGACGCGGCGGCAGCGTAATATTCGTGTACCGTATCCCACGTAAGCTGTCCGTTCATTGCCGTCTCGTAGAGGTCGACGCCGTCGAGCACGTCTGCGACCTTTTTATTGTAAAAAAGCGCGGAAAGTCCGACAGAGGCGGGAAGTGCCGAGCCTGCCATCGCGTAGGTCGCGTCTCCGAGCGAGAAGGCCTCGACCGACGAACGGTTAAAATACGGGCTCGTCATATCGAGCAGCGGAACCGAGCGCAGGTTCATCAGAAGCCCGTCCACTGCAAAGACGGGCACGCTCGTCTGCGGCATCACGAGCACGTGCGAATAAAACATTCCCGACGCCGTGCTCTTTTCGCTCTCCTCGCGCATAACGCCGAGCTCTGCGCTCTGCGCCGACACCGTAACATTATATTTCTCCTCGACCGCACGGTTTCGCTCGGTTACCGCCTTTGAAATATAGCTCACCTCCGACGGGTCGAACAGGTACGGATCGGGTGCGGTTATAATAAATGAGGCTCCGTCGAAATCACGCTCGGGAAGTGCGGCAAGATATGCCTCGGCGCGAACCTTATTGTCGGGGTCGCCCGTGTGTATATAGAC
>CAYNHY010000124.1:1187-5065 GCA_964397225.1 uncultured Ruminococcus sp. | reverse complement strand
ACTCAAGGCAGCTCGCCGCGCTCCGCAGTTCTCGAAGAGATAAGTATATATTATCTTATATCGCAAGGCTCCCGCTCGTCGGGGGCTTTGTTTGTTTTGCGGCACGGCATGTCCTCGCGATACATCCGCTGCGGCTCTCCGAGCGATAAGTGTATTCGCAAGGCTCCCGCCTGCCGAGAGCCTTGCTTTTGCCACGACTTCGGTATGCCGCTGAAGCAACTCAGGGCGTACATTGATGAAGGGGAGCTTGCCGACGTGAAAAGGCTCGAGACCGCCTCAGCTGTGCTTTATGAGTATGCACAGGGAAAGCAGCTCGTTCCGGTATTCCAATCGGGTCTTATCCTTGAATGCAACGGCGGCAGCTTCAAAACAAAGGTTTTCCTCGAGGTCATGTCAAATAAAAGTGATTCCTCCGTTGAAATACTTGCGGCGGGTAGCTTTCTTTGCAGGCAGATCGACCTTGCCGCGGGCGGAAGCCTACCCGAAACCCTCGTGGAGACATACGGAGACTGCGACGGAGCGAAGCTGATCGTTTCAAATATGCTGCTTGATAAATACCAGGTCGGCACGAAAAAAAACGAGCTCCAAAAAATGCTGTAGCTTCTGCCTTTTCGTGCAGTATCGCCGAGACCTGCGGACAACGAAATAAAAACGCGCAGAGCATCCTACGCTCGCGCGGTTTTTGACGGAAAATTTTGTTAAAGTGTTGCAATTCGCCGACGTTCGTGCTATAATTAGCTTGTTACTCGCGATGCGGCATGTGCCCTACCGCGGCTTTGTGCGTGTGTGAAAGGCTCGCGACGGCTTTCTTTCGGAATTATTTCGGGAAGACACCCGTTATAATAAAATATTTTTATGCCGAAAACGGCAAGAACGGAGACAGACATGAAAAAGACACTCAGTGTCCTTGCGGCACTACTCCTTGCAGCGGCGATGCTCCTTACGATGGCAGCCTGCGGCAGTACCGGGGATCAGGAGGAAGAGGAGAGCAAGAAGGAAAAGACGCCCGAGGAGCTTATCGTCGGCGAATGGGAGACCTCGAAGGACTTCGGCGCATTCCTCGGTGACACCCTTGCTTCGGGCTTCGGTGATGAGAGCGGCGAATACTTCAAGAATCTTAAGCTTGACCTTCCATTCACCTTCAAGTTTGACGAGGACGGAACGGCGGCGCTTACCATTAACGAGAAGAAGTTCGAAAAGTCCCTTGACGAGATGAAGAAGCAGCTCAAGAAGGGTCTCGAGCAGATGCTTCGCGATATGGCTGAGGCGAACGACGCGGATCTTGACGATCTTGTCACCCAGAACGGCTTTGATACGCTTGACGATTTCCTTGACGAGGCGCTCACCGAGCTTTCCATCGACGAGGTAATGTCGAGCTTTGATGACACAGAGATCTCCGGCAAGTACGAGCTCGACGGAAGCAAGCTCTTCGTTGTCAGTGATGGAGAGGAGCGCGATGACGAGGATTACCTCGTATTCGAGCTTGACGGGGACGAGCTGAAGATAGACATGACTGACGAGCAGCGTGCGGACCTTTCGGACGACGAGGCGGCTATTTTTGACGTGATGTTCCCGATGGAGTTCACAAGAAAGTAATAAAGCAAAAGCGGCGCCGAGCATTTCGGCACCGCTTTTTTTCGAGGCTGCGGACGGGTAGGCGTGCGGGCATTATGCCGTGCGGACGCCACTCGGAAAAATTCGATATAAAAAGGAGAGATGACATGCATCTCTCCTTTTTGCAGCCGGTGCGCCGATTATCTGTTGTTGATAAGCTTTGTAAGCTCGATCGGGTCTACGATTTTGCCATCCTTGTATACTCTCATGTTGCCGGATGCTATCTCGTCGATGAGAATAACCTGACCGTCGTTGTAGCCGAACTCGAACTTGATATCCCAAAGGTCGAGACCGATGGTGCGAAGATCGTCTGCAACGAGCTTTGTGATCTTGAGCGTCTGCTCCTTGAGGCTCTTGAACATATCCTCGGTCATAACGCCGAGAGCCACAAGTCCCTCGCCTGTTACGAGCGGGTCGCCCTTTGCGTCGTTCTTGAAGGTGCATTCAACATAGCCGCCCTCAAGGGGTGTGCCGTCCTTTATGTACTCACCGTAGCGGCGAATGAAGCTTCCCGTTGCGACGAGACGGCAGATTACCTCGAGACCGCCGCCGCCGAGCTCCTTACCGAAGCACTCTGCGGGGAGCACCTCCATGGTCGCGTTCTCAATGTCTGCGGAAACATAGTGTGTCTTGATTCCCGCCTTCTTGAGAAGCTCGAAGTAGTAAACGGAAGTCTGAAGATTTGCGCGACCGATGCCCTCGATGGTAAGACCTACCGCATTCTCTCCGGGATCGAAAACGCCGTCCTTGCCGGTGCAGTCATCCTTGAAGCGAAGCATTACATTGCCGTTGTCAAGGCGGTACACGTCCTTTGTCTTGCCCTCATAAACTTTTACCATATACTTGTTCTCCATTCTGCCGACCGTGCGGTTCGGCGCTCACTTGAAATACGCATTAATTATAGCACAAACGGAGACTCTTGTCACTGATTTTTTCGAAAAAAAGCTGACGCGCACGGAAAAAATATTGCTCGAAAATCGCCCGTTCTGCAAAAAGATGAGCATATAGCTCGACTATCGACGCGCTTTTGTAAAACAAGTCATAAAATTACCGCGCCGCTCGCCTGCTTTTGCACATCTGCCGTGGTATCATTGTCAAGGTGAAGGGGCGCCGACGCCCTTTTCATAACTATAAGGCATCGGACGGTGATCATATGAAAAAAGAAAAGGAAAGGCTTGACGGCACGGTGGCGGCGCAGTCGGTGATTTATGTCTCACCCTCGAGCATTACGCCGAGTCCCGTGCAGCCGAGACGGAATTTTGACACGGCGGCACTTGAGGCTCTTGCCGACAGCATAAGGCGTGTCGGAGTGCTGTGCCCGCTGCTCGTCAGGCGAACGCAGACGGGGCTTGAGCTTATTGCGGGAGAGAGGCGCCTTCGCGCCGCGCTGCTGGTCGGACTTGAAAGCGTGCCGTGCATATTGCGCGACGCGGAGCCCGACGAGTGCGCCCGCCTTGCGATAATCGAGAACCTTCAAAGAGAAAATTTGAACATGTTTGAGCAGGCGCAGGCGATACGGAGCCTTGCAGAGGCGTGCGGCATGACGCAGGAGAGCATTGCGGAATCGCTCTCATGCAGCCAGTCCTACGTCGCAAACAAGCTTCGCCTGCTGCGCCTTGAGCCGGACGAGCGGCAGCGGATACTCGACGGCGGCTTGACGGAGCGGCACGCACGCGCTCTTTTGCGCCTTGAGGGCGAGCTTCGCGCCGAGGCGCTTGACACGGTGGAGAGAAAGCACATGAACGTCGCGGCGACGGAGGAGTATGTCGAACGCTTGCTGTGCCGTCGCGAGCGCGAGCGAAGTGCGGCGCGTGTGGAGAACGTGGAGCGCGAGCTGAAAAGACGCCTTCTCAGCCGCGATATGCGACTGTTTTACAATTCCATCGACCGAGCCGTGGAGTCGGTGAAAAGCTGCGGAATAGAGGTTGAGGCGACGCGCCGCGGCACGGACGAGGGGGTGGTCATCGAGATATTCGTGCCCGCCTCGTAAAGCGGAAAAATTCACAAATTCACCTGACGCGCACCACTTGAAAAGCGGATATATTTTCGGTATAATATATGCATAGATCTAAGCTGAAAATGTGAGGTGGCATGTTCCTTGAGAAAAAAGCTGATATTCCTTGCGCTGCTGCTTGCGGCGGTGACCGTTCTTTCGTCCTGCTCGTTGCTTGTTGACGTGGAGACCGACAGCGAGAGCGAAAGCACAGCCGATCCGTCCGAGAGTTCGTTCGAGAGTTCGTTCGAGAGTTCGTTCGAGAGTTCGT
>CAYNHY010000124.1:0-1087 GCA_964397225.1 uncultured Ruminococcus sp. | reverse complement strand
CGAGAGTTCGTTCGAGAGTTCGTTCGAGAGTTCGTTCGAGAGTTCGTCCGAGAGCCCGTCGGAGAGCAGCTCGCCCGAAAGCTCGGGTGAAAGCACGGTGAAGCCTGTCGTGCCGGTTCGCGAGCACGGCGCGCCGCTGACCGTTTGCATTGACGCGGGGCACGGCTACACCGACCCAGGCTGCACCACGGATTACCTCGGCGGACGCTGGGAGCGAGAGATAGTTGCGGAATATGCCGATGTCCTGAAGGAAAAGCTCGAGGCGGCGGGCTGCCGAGTGGTGCTTCTGCACGACGATGACAATTATGTCGACGCCGATATGATAGCGCGGCGGGCGCGCGAGCTCGGAATGTCCTTTATGGAGGACAAGCTCGTCGACGACAGACGCTTTGCTCCTTATAACCGCTCGGTGTGGGCTAACGTGCTCCACCGCGATACCTATATCGATGTGTTCATCTCACTCCATATCGATTCGTTCGAAAGCATGGAGTCCGTGCGCGGAACGAGAATATATTATTGCAGCGAGTCGTCGTGCAGCTCCGAGTCACGCGTGCTGTGTGAGTCCCTCGCCGAGACGGTGAAGACGGCACTTCCCGATACAAATGCGCGCTCGTTTGCAAAGACCCGCTCGGAGGCTTACGTTGTGACAAAGCACACCGAAATGCCCTCGGTGCTCGTCGAGATGGGCTTTGCCACCAACCGCGAGGACGCGGAGAATATTCTCGAGCCCGAGTGGCGCGGGAGGTTCTGCGACGCGCTCGTTGCGGGAATTCTCGCCTCGCAGAGCTGATAACTGAGGAATACTTCCACCGCACAGCGGTACAACGCGATCATAAATGCGCTGTGCCGCTGTGCTTTTTTTTGAATTAATATCCATTCATGCACGCGAGACGCGCAGCCGCACGTCGGTTTGACGGCGGGCTTGTCATAAACAATCGCACAAACGCATAAATATTCGCAAAAAGGGCTTGACAAACGGTGGGAAAGCGAGTATAATATGTGCATACTCAGTCATTTGAAAGAATTTTTATACACAGAGGTGAATAATCATGAATAAAGAAAACATAAAGAAGGTCGTCCTCGCATA
>CAYNHY010000123.1:0-5186 GCA_964397225.1 uncultured Ruminococcus sp. | reverse complement strand
TCATCGAGCTTGAAGCCTTCGCTTCATCATGGACATAAGTATAACATAAAATCACAGTTTTGTAAACAAAGAAAGCTAACACCGAATAAATTCAGCTGATTCAACAATTTTCATGTTGCGTATTTGTGCATTATGACGGCACGACGTTTAGAATAAGAAAGCATCGCGAGGTGGATATCACACTCGCGACGCTGCATCACTGTAATATTATGTAATTACTTGACTTCAACAGTCCAGTCGAAGGAGTCCTCGACGCGTCCCCACTGAATACCTGTGAGAGTGTCGTAGAGGTGCTGTGTCAGTTCGCCGATCTTGCCGTCGTTAACAGGGTATTTTACGCCCTTGTAGCAAAGCTCGCCGATGGGAGAAACGACAGCTGCCGTTCCGCAGCCCCAAGCCTCCTCAAGAGTACCGTTTTCGAGAGCTGCCTCGAGCTCATCAACAGAGAGAAGCTTTTCGGTAACCTTTACGCCCTCATGCTCGAGAAGCTCGATTATTGACTTTCTCGTGATACCGGGAAGAATGGAGCCGGAGAGCATAGGTGTGATGACCTCGCCCGCGATCTTGAACATAACGTTCATCGCGCCGACCTCCTCAATATACTTTCTCTCCACGCCGTCGAGCCAAAGCACCTGAGAATAGCCCTTCTTCTCTGCTCTCTCGCCCGCTCTGTTGCTTGCTGCATAGTTACCGCCGCACTTAGCGTAGCCTGTACCGCCGCGTACCGCACGGACATCCTCATCCTCGATCATGATGCGAACGGGGTTGATGCCCTCCTTGTAGTAGCTGCCGACGGGAGATGCGATGATAACGAAGGTTGCGTTATTAACAGCATGAACTCCGAGGCTTTCGTCATTTCCGAACATGAAGGGACGGAGGTAGAGAGAGGTGCCGGGAGCAGAGGGTGTCCAGTCCTTCTCGCATGCAACAAAGGCAGTAAGAAGCTCCATTGCCATATCCTCGGGAATCTGAGGCAGGCAAAGACGCTCTGCGGAGTTGTTCATTCTTCTGATATTCTCGATGGGGCGGAATAGCTGAACCTCGCCGTCTGCGCGGCGATAAGCCTTAAGTCCCTCGAATATCTCGCTTCCGTAGTGAAGCACAGTGGACGCGGGATGGATGGAAAGTCTTGCGAAGGGAACGATGCGAGCGTCATGCCAGCCCTCCTCACGCGAGAAATCCATGATAAACATGTGGTCTGTGAAGATCTTGCCGAAGCCGAGCGTGCTGCTGTCGGGCTTTTCGGCGGGGTTCTCGTTCTTTACAAATTTGATATCCATTTTAATCTCCGTTCGCCGCTGACGCGGCATAATATTCTTGAAATCCGCCTGCCACGCAGTCTGTGCCGCGCGGCAATTTACAAAGCGAATTTCGTCGTGAAGCCGACAGGTCGACCTCACAAGCCCTTGCTTCAGCTGTTCTGCAAGGCTTACGCCTCTGCGCCGAGACGAAGTGCCTTGAGGTTAACGTCGAGCATAGCGGCGTGCTTTGCGGAAATGACCTTTGCGAGAGTTGCGTTGATGCTGTCTGCATCAAATTCGCCGAGCTCGGAAAGCACCTTTCCGATGATGATCATGTTTGCAAGTGTCGGGAATCCGTTCTCATTTGCGAGAGCGGTCGCGGGAATGCCGAACGCCTTAACATCGGTGCGAGTTACATCGCGCTCGATAAGGGTGGAATCCGTGAATATCATTCCGCCGGGTGCGACGGTGGACTCATACTTATCAAGAGAAGGCAGATTCATCGCAACGAGCACGTCGGGCGCAGAAACGATGGGAGAGCCGACAGCAGTATCGCTCACGATAACGGAGCAGCTTGCCGTACCGCCTCTCATCTCGGGACCGTAGGAGGGGAGCCAGCTGACCTGCTTGCCGTCCATAAGACCCTTGTAGGCTATAAACTTACCTGCGAACAGAATTCCCTGTCCGCCGAAGCCAGAAAAAAGATACTTTACGGTGCTCATGCATTTGCCTCCTTGTCAGCCGATCTGTCCTTGTATACGCCGAGAGGATAATAGGGGATCATCTTCTCGTCGATCCACTTGAGCGCGTCAGCGGGAGTCATGCCCCAGTTTGTAGGACAGCTCGAAAGCACCTCGACGAGCGAGAAGCCCTTGCCCTCAAGCTGATTCTTGAATGCCTTGAGGATAGCGCGCTTTGCGTTTTTGATATTCTTTACGTTGTTGACGGTAACTCTTTCAAGGTACTCGGGACCGTCGAGCTCGGACAGCATCTCGCATATCTTTACGGGATATCCGCAATGATTTACGTCGCGTCCGTAGGGGGAGGTCTGCGTTACCTGTCCGGGGAGAGAGGTGGGAGCCATCTGACCGCCGGTCATGCCGTAGATCGCGTTATTGATGAAGATAACGGTAATGTTCTCGTTTCTTGCAGCTGCGTGAACGGTCTCTGCCGTACCGATGGAAGCGAGGTCTCCGTCACCCTGATATGTGAAGACCACATTGTTTGCGGGGTCTGCACGCTTAACGCCTGTAGCGACAGCGGGAGCACGACCGTGAGCCGCCTCAATCATGTCGCAGTTGAAATAGTTGTACGCCATAACGGAGCATCCGACGGGTGCAATACCGATAGTGCGTCCCTCGATACCGAGCTCATCAATGACCTCAGCGACGAGACGGTGAACTATACCGTGTGTGCAGCCGGGACAGTAATGGAACGGTGCGTCTGTAAGTGCATGGGGCTTTTCAAATACTACCATTATCTTTCACCTCCGTTGTTCGCGTTTACGATAGCATCGAGCACCTGCTCGGGTGTGGGAATCATGCCGCCCGCTCTGTTGCAAAGCGTAACGGGACGGCGGCACTCTGTTGCGAGGCGAACATCCTCTATCATCTGACCCATGGAGAGCTCCACGGAGATGAACGACTTCACATGTCCGACAGCCTTCTCGAAGGGAGCCTTCGGGAACGGCCAGAGGGTTATCGGGCGGATCATGCCGACCTTGATACCCTGTTTTCTTGCCTCGTCGACGGCGTTTCTGGAAACGCGCGCCGCGATACCGAAGCCGACAACGCAGATATCAGCGTCGTCCATGAGATATTCCTCATAAAGAGCCTCGTTCTTCTCGATCTCGGCGTATCTCTCGTAGCGTGCGAAGTTGAGCTGCTCAAGCTCCTCGGGGACGAGGGAAAGCGAGTTTGTGATATTGTGGGGACGGGCGAGCCTTGTTCCGTTTGTAGCCCAGGGCTTCTCGGGAACGGGTGTGACCTTAAGCGACGAAAGCTCAACGGGCTCCATCATCTGACCCATCGTACCGTCGGCAAGAAGCATGGAGGTCATGCGGTACTTGTCCGCAAGCTCAAAGCCCTTTACGGTAAGCTCCGCCATCTCCTGAACGGATGCGGGCGCGAGAACGATCATACGGAAGTCACCGTGACCGCCTGCGCGTGTTGCCTGGAAGTAATCCGACTGGCTGGGCTGAATACCGCCGAGTCCGGGACCGCCGCGCTGTACGTTTACAACGAGTGCGGGCAGATCACTTCCCGCAAGGTAAGAAAGTCCCTCGCCCTTGAGAGAGATTCCGGGGCTCGAGGAGGAGGTCATAACACGGAGACCCGCAGAGGAAACTCCGTAAACCATATTTATAGCGGCGATCTCACTTTCCGCCTGAAGAAAGCATCCGCCGATCTTGGGCATTCTCTTTGCCATGTATGCGGCGATCTCCGTCTGAGGAGTGATGGGATATCCGAAGTAGTGACGGCAGCCTGCTATGATAGCCGCCTCAGCGATGGCTTCGTTTCCCTTCATCAAAACCTTATCTGCCATTTTAATATATCCTTTCTGAGTGCTTTTTATTTTCTTACTTTTCGACGGTAATGATCACGTCGGGGCACATGGTAGCGCAGAACGCGCAGCCGATGCACGCGGACTGATCTGTGATCTCCGCGGGGTGGTGACCCTTTTTGTTTATCTTATCAGGTGCGAGCCTGAGAAGCTTCTTCGGACAGGCGTCAATGCACAGTCCGCAGCCCTTACAGTTGTCTGTGTTGAATGTTAGCTTTGCCATTGTGATCTCCTTTATTACTTACGGTATAGACCGCTTTAGACTATTGATTTTTGAAGCGTGAGCGGGAACAGCTCCGGCACTCTCTCCGAAAGCTCACTGTAGAGTGAGGTGGTGACCGTCGTCATAACCGTCGGTATTCCGGAGAGTCGCGAAAGCTCCTCTGCCCACTCGAGCGTCGCGAGCACGTCCTCGGCGCGAGTCTGCACACCGATGTTCGAATTGTTGACTATTCCCGTGAACGGAATGCGGCACGCCGCCTCTATCTCGCGCATTACCTCAAGTGCAGATGCGGCATCGGGAGTCAGCGGGCGGTAGAAATTGACGACCATCAGCATCTCGTAATCTCCCGAAGCGACAATGGCGTTCGACAGTCTGCCGAGAGCTGTGGCTCCGCGGTCATCTCCGCCGACATCGACGACGGTCTTCATTGACGCATCCTCGGTAATTGCATACATCTCTGCGGGAAGCGCGGGAGCATCGAGATTCGTGCCCGCATACTGTGAGCAGATGACTCGAATTCCGCATGCGGCAAGCTCGTTCTCGCTGTCGCGCGTTCTGAAATAGGGATTCACGATATCAAGATCGGCTATCGCCGTGTTACCGTACTGCTTCTTCAGCTCGTGCGCCAAATTGACGGCGACATTCGTTTTGCCGCTGCCGTAATGGCCGCACAGCAGTGTTATGTGCTTAAATTCCTTCATATTAATATATTAAAGCTTGTTTCTCTGTATCTTGCCGCTTACGGTCTTCGGGAGCTCGTCACGGAAGACTACAAGTCTCGGGTACTTATAGGGAGCGGTTCTCTGCTTAACGTACTGCTGGATCTCGCGCTTGAGCTCGTCCGTGCCCTCCGTGCCCTTTACAAGCACGATGCTCGCCTTGACTATCTGACCGCGAACCTCGTCGGGCTCTGCGGAAACTCCGCACTCGAGCACGTAAGGAAGCTCCATGATGACACTCTCGATCTCGAAGGGTCCGATACGGTAGCCCGACGACTTGATAACGTCATCGACGCGACCGACATACCAGAAGAAGCCGTCCTCATCGCGCCATGCGGTATCTCCCGTGTGATAAAAACCATCGTGCCAAACCTCGGCGGTCTTTTCGGGTGCGCCGTAGTAGCCGGTAAAGAGTCCGCAGGGTGCGCCGTCGCGAACGTC
>CAYNHY010000122.1:0-5220 GCA_964397225.1 uncultured Ruminococcus sp. | reverse complement strand
TCCTAATATTATATATTATATTGCGAAAAAAATCAAGTAGCGCAGCGCTTAATTTGGATTATCGGCGGAAATATCCGCGGGCGGCTCACCTTCAAAAGCCATGTTGGCGAAAATGTGCTCCATGCGGCTGTCGGGAAAGCGTCGGTCGAGCAGCTGAGTTAAGGCGCTTTCCGCCTCAACGCCGCGAACTCGCTGAGACCAGCGTCCGACAGCCACACAGGTGACCAGGCAATTGACCGCCAAAAACACGCTGCAAGCGATAGTCAGCCGACGACCGAGACGGTTCGGCAGCTTCAGAATGAGTGAGGCTGTACGCGGGTAGAGATTCTTCACCCAAAGCACGCCGAGCAGCAGCTCCTGCATCCACGAGCAGAAATATTCAAGCGCGCTTCCGACGACAAAGCCTCCGAGAAACGAAAGACGGCGTCGGTAAGGCGGTCACACTCGCGCTCGAGCTCGCAGATGCCGCTCTCGTAGAGCGCTGTGCTGCCCCGAGACCTGTCTTGAACGGCGGGGCACTTGCTCACGTCCTTTCGTGTGGCTTCGTTTTTAATGAGCGAGTCTGCGCGAGAGCTCGATAACTATCGCGGCACTGCGGCGTGCGGCTTCTGCGGCAAAGCTCGGGTAATCCTCGCACGCGCCGCCGTCGGCGTCGTCGGATATCGCACGGATAATTGCGAAGGGAACGCCCGCGGCAAAGCACACGTGACCTACCGCACCGCCCTCCATTTCGCACGATACGCAATTCGAGAAGGCGTCCGTGATGCGACGCTTTTCCTCGACGCTTGCGACAAAGCGGTCGCCCGAGGCGACAGTACCGCGCGCGGTCCTTATGCCGAGCTCGGCGGCAATTGCCTCGATCTCGCGGACAGCGTCAGGGTCGGCGTCAAAGTAAACACGGTTTATGCCCGATATGAGTCCGAGCTCGTCGCCGAGAGGCGTGGTGTCCATGTCGTGCTGACATACCGCGTCGGAGATCGCAACGTCTCCGACCGACAGCTTGTCCGTGAGCGTGCCTCCGACGCCCGTGTTGACGATGAGACTCGGCGAATATTTGATTATCATTGCCTCCGTTGCCATCGCGGCGAATACCTTTCCGACGCCGCAGACCGAGCACACGGCAGGACAGCCGTTCAGCCTTCCGCGAACGAAATTGACTCCTCCCGCCGTCTCCTCGACAGTGTCCTCCATGGCGGCGACTATCATATCCGCTTCCTTCTGCATAGCGGCAATAATTCCAAGCATTTTCATTCCTCCTTAAGCCGGGTAAGCAAATGTGTTGTCCGCGCTCTTGAGCACGGAAAGATAGCGTGCGGCTTCCGCCTTTGCGCTCTCGAGCGAGAGCTCGCGGTAATTTCCGCACTCGACCTCGCTTGCGCCGAACATCTCGCCGTCGTGCGCGACGATCTTTCCGAGCACGTCGAGCGTGACGCGGAGCACAGTTTCGTGCGGTGTGTCACGAACGAGAAGATAAAAGCCCGTGCGGCAGCCCATCGGTCCGTAATATATTACGCTCTCGCCGATCTCGGAGCTTCTGACGTAGGTTGCAAACATGTGCTCGAGCGAATGCATGGTGAGCGTGTCGATGTAGTCCCCTGCATTCGGCGTGCGGTGGCGCAGGTCGTAGGTGACGACGTCTCCGTCGGTGCGTGAGATGTATATACCGGGGGTGATCTTTGTGTGATCCACACTGAAGCTTGTGATGCGCTTGATTGTTTCCATATTTCCTCCGTTTGTCATATGAGTCTGCCTGAAAGCTCGGAAAACGAGCCAATGTATATATCACTGACGCGGCGCAGCTCTTGCTGCGTGTCGGGGCTTGACGACGGCTCGTCGTACACACCGACTACCTTAAAGCCCGCGGCAGCGGCACTTGTCGCGCCTGGAAGTCCGTCCTCGAACACCGCAAGCTCCTGCGGCGACATGCCGAGCCTTCTCGCACACTCGAGAAACACATCCGGGCGGGCTTTCGGTGCGCCGACGTCACTGCACGACACGAGAAAGTCCATGTAGCGCATAATTCCGAGCCGCTCCGAGACCTCGAGCGCGATCTCGGGCTCGGTTGCCGTGGCAATGCACATGCGAACCCCGCTTTCCGCGGCGAGGCGGAGATATTCCCCGACGCCCTGTTTCACCTTGACCGTAAGATAGCCCTCGCGCATGGCGTCGTACATTATCCGCGTGAGCTCGCTCTCGGTCTGCGGCAGCTCGAACATCGATTTCAGCAGCGCGGCGGATTCACCGAGAGGAATGTACTTCATAGCGCGTGTCGCCTCCTCGGAAACCGGAAGTGACAGACGCTCGAAGATCTCCTCGTCCATTCTCATTATCATACCCATGGAATCGACAAGCGTGCCGTCCATGTCAAAAATATATCCCTTCAGCAAAGCATATGCTCCTTATCCTTATCTATAGGAAATTTTATCACACAGCGCGCGTGTTGTCAATAACTGTCGCAGTATTTGACGAATAACGCGACGCGGCGCGGCGCGGGTATAATATTACAGTGTAAAAACGAAAGGACGTGAGAATATGATAAACTCCGATACGGTGAAGCTGCTTCGCGAGTGTGACGCGGGGCTTGCAATGGGGCGTGGCGCCATAGGGGACGTGCTCTCTCATGTGAAAAGCCCGTCTCTGCGCGAGGCTCTTTCGAAAAGCGACAGCAGCCACGGCGAGCTTGAAGCACAGCTTGAAAGCGCGCTGCGACGCTTCGGCGACACGCGGCGCCGAGCAAAGCCGACAGCGGCTGCAATGGCATCGCTCAAGACAAGTGTCAGGCTCTCTCTTAACGGCGGAGACGGCGCCGCCGCTGAGATGATTTACGACGGCTGCGGAATGGGAATAAAGTCTCTCAGCCGCTATCTGAACGAGTACCGCGGCGCCGACAGCGACTCGCGCGGTATTGCGCGTGAGCTCATCTCCCTTGAGCAAAGACTCGGGGAGAAAATGCTCGAATATCTGTAAAAAGGCGTGCGGCGGAGGCTTTTTTCGACCCTTCGCCGCGCTTTTTTCGCCGCCGTGACGCGAATTTTCGCAAATAGGCTCGAATATTCGACGGAAGAATAAAAAGATATCCCAAAAGTATTGATTTTTTTCGAGCGTTGAGGTATAATAAGATTGTATACATATTTGCAGACGGCAGATGCCGAATTGCCGCAGAAACGGACTTAAGCCCTATGACCGAAAGACAAGCCGTTATCAGAGACAGCCTTGCGGCTGTTCGCGAAAAAATCGAAAATGCCGCCTCCCGTCGGGGCAGCACGACACCCGTTACGCTCCTTGCCGCAACGAAGACCGTGCCCGCCGACGAGATAGTGTTTGCAGCAGACGAGCTCTCGCTGTGCATTGCGGGAGAGAACCGCGTACAGGAGTTCTCGGAGAAGTTCGACACTGTTGCACCTCATCTTGACGAGTATCACTTCATCGGACATCTTCAGACAAACAAGGTACGCTCGCTTGTCGGACGCTGCCCGCTCATACACTCCGTATCGAGCATGCGCCTGGCGCGTGAGATTGACCGCGTCGCAGCACAGCTCGGTGTGACGCAGAATGTCCTTCTTGAGATAAACTGCGCCCGTGAGGATACCAAAAGCGGCTTTCTTCCGGAGGAGCTGTCCGAGGCACTTCGATGCTGTGAGGAGCTGCCCTCGCTGAAGGTTCGCGGAGTCATGACCATGGGGCCCGCAGGGGGCGAAAAAGAGGTCACGAGGAAATTTTTCAGAGAAACTTATTCGATTTTTATTGACAATTTCGGAAAAAAGCCTCATAATATAGATGGGTATATTTTGTCGATGGGAATGAGCGACAGCTTCGAGCTCGCAATTGAGGAGGGCGCGACGCTTGTCCGAGTCGGCAGCGCAATTTTCGGGCGCCGCAGCTACACCTGAGACATAAAAATTCGATAGCATGAGACGGGTAGCCGTCTGAATAAAATTAAAATTATTAAAAAAGTGCCGCCACGCGGCAGATGGGAGATTACTATGGGACTTATGGACAGAATCAAGAACGCAACCGGTGCCGGTGGATATGACGACAACTACGAAGACGATTACTACGATAACTTCGACGATTACGATAACGGAATGACAGACGATCAGCAGGGAATGGCACAGCCCGGTATGAGCCAGTCGAACATCGGCAACATGGGTAATGCCGGTAACCTCGGCACAGCTCCCTCCATGGGTGGTATCAGCCTTTCCGGTGCGGGCAGCGCGCTCGAGATGAAGGTCGTAAAGCCTCAGCAGTTTGACAGCGTATCTCAGATCGCAGACCACCTTCTCAACAAGCGCACCGTCGTGCTCAACCTCGAGAACGCAAGCAAGGAGACCGCACGTCGCCTTATCGACTTCCTCTCCGGTGTTGCATACTCCATCGACGGCTCCATCAAGAAGATTGCGACGAACGCGTATGTTATCACACCCAACAACGTTGACGTCGGAGACGCACAGCTCAGAGCTTCCCGCCAGAGAGAGCCCGAGGTTCAGAAGCCCGTCGAGAACGACATTTTCCCCGAGTTTTAAGTCGTAATTTATAAAAAAACGGGAAACGGCGCGACCATCGGCTCGTGCCGTTTTCTCTTAACGGTCGGTATTATGATACTTACACTTGATATCGGAAATACGAACATCACTCTCGCGACCTTCGACGGTGACACGCTCACCTTCGCTTCGCGTATTTCGACCATGCCCGAGAGCACGTCGGACGAGCTCGCGCTTCGCCTTGTCGGGATACTTGAGCTGTACGGCATTTCGCGTGCGAGCATTACGGGAGTGGCTGTCGCCTCCGTTGTGCCACAGCTGAATGACGCCGTGTGCGCTGCGGTACGCTTTGCCTTCGGTGCAGACGCGCTCGTCGTCGGCCCCGGAATAAAGAGCGGCATCGGTATACATTGCGACATGCCGTCGTCGGTGGGTGCTGACATCATCGCGTCGGTCGTTGCCGTTCACGGGCTATACGGCAGCCCTGCGCTCATAGTCGACCTCGGCACGGCAACAAAGCTCACCGTCGTCGACTCGAAGGGTGCCTTTATCGGCACGTCGATAGCACCGGGCGTCAGAATGGGTCTTTGGGCGCTCGCGGAGCGCACGGCACAGCTTCCGAGCATCGGGCTGAGCAGACCGGAATCCGTAATTGCGAAAAATACGGCGGACTGCATGCGCTCGGGTGTGCTTTACGGTCACGCCGCCATGGTCGACGGGATGATCGACAGAATATGTG
>CAYNHY010000121.1:0-5270 GCA_964397225.1 uncultured Ruminococcus sp. | reverse complement strand
ATGTCGGCGAAATATGGTACAATATAATATATTACATACTCGGCAGGGATGCCGACATCGAAAGGATATTCACATGAACTTTTTTGACGAACTCAAAAATTATGACCCCGAGGTTGCCTCGGCCTGTGACGCTGAGCTGAAGCGTCAGCAGAATAACATCGAGCTTATCGCATCTGAGAATATCGTCTCGCGCGCCGTGCTTCTTGCGGCAGGCACTCCCCTTACAAACAAATATGCCGAGGGTCTGCCCGGAAAGCGCTACTACGGCGGCTGCGAGTACGTAGACGTTGTCGAGAACATCGCCCGCGAGCGCGCAAAGAAGCTTTTCGGCGCAGAGCACGCAAATGTTCAGCCCCACAGCGGCGCCAACGCGAATCTCGCTGTTTTCTTCGCACTCGTTAATCCCGGCGACACCGTAATGGGACTTAATCTCGCACACGGCGGTCACCTTTCCCACGGCTCGCCCGTCAATATTTCGGGAAAATACTTCAATATCGTACCCTACAGCGTTGACGACGAGACGGAAATGCTCGATTACGACGCTATGAGACGTACGGCTCTCGAGTGCCGCCCGAAGCTCATCGTCGCGGGCGCCTCCGCGTACTCTCGCATTATCGATTTCGAGCGCATCCGCGCCATTGCCGACGAGGTCGGTGCTTATCTCATGGTAGATATGGCTCACATTGCGGGACTTGTCGCGGCAGGACTCCATCCGAGCCCCGTTCCTCACGCTCATGTGGTTACCACAACGACTCACAAGACGCTTCGCGGTCCCCGCGGCGGACTTATCCTCTGCAAGGAGGAGCTTGCACGTCAGATCGACAAGGCTGTATTCCCCGGAACACAGGGCGGTCCGCTTGAGCACATCATCGCTGCAAAGGCAGTCGCCTTTGGCGAGGCGCTGACCGACGAGTTCCGCGATTATCAAAGACGCATCGTCGAAAACGCAGCAACGCTCGCCGACGCCATGCTCGCAGAGGGCTTCCGACTTGTTTCAGGCGGCACAGACAACCACCTCATGCTCGTCGATCTTCGCCCCTTCAAGCTCACAGGTCGCGACATGGAGCGCATGCTTGACGAGCTCCATATCACCGTAAACAAGAACACCATCCCGAACGACCCCGAAAGCCCGTTTGTCACAAGCGGAATCCGCATCGGCACTCCCGCCGTTACGACGCGCGGCTTCGGCACGGCTGAAATGAAGCAGATCGCCCACTTCATCGGCGACGCAGCACGCGACTTCGAAGCAAATCGCGAGCGCATTAGCCGTGAGGTCTCCGAGCTCTGCACACGCTTCCCCATCTACGAAGCGTAAAGCACCAACACAAAGAAAGGACATCCCTTCGATATGATACTCGACCCCAAGCAAACGACTGTTGCCTATCGCTGCCCCGAGTGCGGTGCTGTCGTCCGCGGTGCCGTCGGAATGTTTTCGCTTACCGCCGACATGCTTCGTCTGAAGTGCCCCTGCGGAGGCTCCGCTCTTGAGATCGCATACACCAAGGACAGAAAGCTCCGTCTGACCGTGCCATGCTTTATCTGCCCGGCACCGCACACGTATCTTATCTCCTCCGCCGTGTTTTTCAACAACGAAATATTCACCCTCGCCTGCACCTACTCCGGTATCGACATATGCTTTATCGGAAGCGAGGAGGCAATCGACCGCGCTGTCGAAGAAAACGAAGCGGAGCTTGCCGAGCTTGCGGGAGAAAACGGCATCGAGCTGCTTGCCGAAGCGCGAAAAGACGTCGACAGGGACGAGGATATTCCCGACCCCCACGTGATCGATGTACTGCGCTACGTGCTTTGCGAGCTTGAGGAGGAAGGAAATATTCACTGCCGCTGTACGGGCGGCGGAGACTACGAGCTCCAGTTTGGCGACGGACGCGTATTTATCGTGTGCAAGAAATGCGGCGCGGAGCTGTCCGTACCGAGCGGAAGCATAGACGCGGCATACGCCTTTCTCAATGCCGACTCGATAACACTTGTCTGACAGTAACCGATCCGCACTCGCCGCATAGAATGATATCAGAGCGTCCAAGACGCTCGAAATCAAACACAAAGGAATACAACTATGAACTGCTTATGCAATCTTTTCGAAAGCGATGACTTCATCTGGTTCCTTATCCTTGCCATTCTCATCGTCTGCACAAACAACGGCTGTTCCTGCGGCTGCCGCGGATAACGCGCAGACTCTGCTCCCCGCCCTCATTGAGGGCGGGGAGTTTTTATAAAGCGAGGCTTTATTAATCTGTTTTGTTCGTTTATTCAACAGGATCGTCTACAGCACAGACGCCTCGGAATCGATATTGACCGCGGTAGCACAGCTTCGAAAATATATCGAGCTTGCCGTCGGAGTCTCAACCTTGATGATGTTCCAAAGAATGCGAGCATAAAGCCGCGGAGCAACCTTCTCATTCAGCTGTGATCCGTCTGCGCCTGCTTCAACCGCCCTCTCGCGGAGGAAAACGGGACTCAAAAGCCTGTTCTTCACTGACCCCGACAAGCTCATTCTTGGCACCTTCAGGGATAACCTGCCGACGCTTGAAAATCATTTTGACCGAGCCGAGGCGCTTGCCGAAAACGGCATGCAACTCAAGAACATACGCTGTCTGCGCGTTAAGCTTGATTTTTTCAAGATAAGCACACTCCGGGACGAGATGTAACAGAGCAATCGCGGCGCGAGATCGTCGACATGACCTTCGACCGGCAGGCGGAGCTTAAGCATCACGGTGACCGAGAAGCTTCAAAAATAAGCGCAAAAAAAAGCACACGGCGGCAGTCATTGTCACAGCACCGTGTGCCTTGTCTTATTTGATTCCGTTTTCGATGAGCCGCTCGGTCAGACTGTCCGCCATCTCATAGTAAAACTCGAGATTCGGATAAAGCTCGATAAAGTCGACCGCGCGGTAATAGCAGAAATCGTCCCACGCGCCGTCCGCGCGCGTTTTTATGCGGTCGTACAGTCGGCGCACCTTCGCCTCGACCGTGTCACCGTCTGTCGAAATATTTCGCATCGTACACCAAACGCGACGTATCTTGTCGTTGAATATCTTTCTGTGATCGACGTCGTAATTAAGTATCTGCACGGCATAGAATCCGTCGTCCTCGGGAGTAAAGCCGTCAAAGCCCTGCAAATGCAGGAATATTCGCCCGACAACACAGTCTCCGACAGGTGTGCGGTGGGTGCGATCCTCCTGTATCATATCATCGGTGAGAAGCGGCGTCATTACAGTGTAAAGATCCGCAAGATATGTGCCGTATTCATCGGCAAGGTGGGACATGACATCGTGCGCTATACGCCGTGCTCCGTCAAAGCAGCCCTCGTCGTGAATGTATTCCGGGCACATGTAGTACACGGTAATTCCGCGAGACAAAAGCAGCTCCGTCAGCTCACGCATATCAGCCGAAAAGCATGCTGCTCTGTGCTCGACGTCGCCTTCGTAGGAGCCGATGTCGTTTACGCTGTACATCACGACCGCATGCGTCGGCGCGTATCGCATCAGATCCTCCTCAAGGTGCTCGAGCTCATACCTTACAGTACCGCCGCCGATACCGACATTGTACATTCGAATATGCTCCTCTGGGAAATTTCTGAGGTAATACTCAAACACAAGCTCCGTCCACAGCGCACTTGCCGTCAGGCTGTCTCCGAGAAAGCACACCCTCGAATTCGCGGGAAAGCGAGGGATCCCGCGTCCCTTATATTCATTATAGCTCATAAGATTACTCCCTTTCACTGACTCGGGCACTGTCCTTAAATGCATCCAAAATACCCGTGAACTCCTCAAGCGTCGCAGCGCGGTTCAGTGCATCACGAACGGCTGACGAGCCGCGTATACCCTTTATAAAGTGCGCTGCCCTGCCCCGCGCCTCGCGTATTCCGCGTGTCTCGCCCTTCTTTTTAACAAGCTCCTCTGCAAGTCGCACGGCAAGCGATATCCGCTCCGAGGTGTCGGGTGCCGAAAAGGCTTCTCCTCTGCCGAGCGCTTCTATCTCGCGGAATATCCACACATTCCCGAGCGCGGCGCGACCTATCGCCACAGCGTCGCAGCCCGTCTGCTCCGTCATTCGAACGGCATCCGCCGCACAGCAGATGTCTCCGTTGCCGACAACGGGGATATCGGGCGGCACCTCCTCGCGGACGGCACGTATGACCGACACGTCGCAGCTCGGCGCATACATCTGCTCGCGCGTGCGTCCGTGAACGGTAATAAGCTGTGCTCCGGCATCAGCCATCGCGGCGGCAAAATGCGGTGCATTTATGCTCGAGCTGTCCCAGCCCGCACGTATCTTAACGGACAAAGACAGCCCGTGACGCTCCGTGACCTCGCGCGCGGCACGAACAAGGTGCACTGCTGTGCCCTCGTTTCTCATAAGCGAGCAGCCGTCACCCGCCGTGACGATCTTTCTGACAGGGCAGCCCATATTTATATCGATACCGTCAAGGCACGCAGCACCACCGACGTACTCAAGCAGCCGCTCGAGCGCATACGACATTTCGTCGGCATCATGACCGAACAGCTGTATTCGGCACGGCGCCTCGTCGGGCGCAAGCTCGGCAAGCTCGAACGTTTTCTTATCGTTATGGCAGACGGCGGCGGCAGAGATCATCTCCGTCACAGTACCCGTGCAGCCCATTTCCGTACAAAGCCGGCGAAAGCTCACATCCGTGAAGCCCGCCATCGGAGCGAGAAAGGCACGTATTTTCAAAGCAGTTCCTCCGCTGATGTTTATCTGAATCATTTTATCACAGAATACGCCCGATTTCAATAGCAAGTGCGAAAAAACGTCATTCCCGAGCGAAGGGAAAAATTATTAACACATTCTCGGCGTTATTTTACATTATGTTATTGTACTTTTTGAGAAAAAATAGTATAATAAAATCAACACAATCGCGCCGCCTTGCGCGGCTTACGACGAAAGGACTATTATCATGAGAACAGCTGACATCATAACGAAAATAAATGAAGGAGCACTCGACACACAGCTCTGCGAGAAGCTTGCAGTCAATGCGACAAGACTCGAGGGCGAACACGCTCGCTACAGCGCAGCCGCAGACGCCTTCCGCGCACAGTATGGCGACCTTGACGGCGTGCGTTTATTCTCCGTCGGAGGCAGAAGCGAGATCTCCGGCAACCACACAGACCACAACCACGGACGCGTTATCGCAGCCTCCGTGAACCTCGATATCCTCGCAGTTGCCGCTCCCACAAGCGACGGCGAGATCCGCATCAAGAGCGAGGGCTTCCCCGAGGACACAGTTCCCG
>CAYNHY010000120.1:0-5274 GCA_964397225.1 uncultured Ruminococcus sp. | reverse complement strand
CGCCGCCGAGCGCGTAGAAGAACATTCCGATGAATATACCCGTGAACGGGTCGATAAAATGCGGCAGGACGCCGAACAGGACGAGCCCTACGAAGGAGAATACGTGAGCGGCGACGGCGCACGCGCGGTAGCCGATGACGCAGGTGAACTTGACCATGACGGCATCAACCGTCAGCTGTATTAAGAAGGTGGCAAGCACGAGGCTTGCAATATTTTCGTAGGACACGCCGTAGCGTTCGTTGAAGATAACAAAGAACAGCGTAGCGAGATTCACCGTTATCGCCTGCGTGATGTAGCCGAGATAGCAGGCAATGAGCGTGGATTTGTAGCTTTTTTTCATTTTATGATCTTTCCTTTGGTGTTTGATCCCTTCATTTAAGTATATGCGCCCGGCGTCCCCGCCGACACGCAAGTCCCCGTAAGTATAGCATAAAGACGCGATAAAGTCAAGCCCCGCGTGAAGCGAGTGACCGGCAGAAGCCCGGCGGCAAGGGTGTGCCGCGTATCACGGTCACACGGCACGCGGCGCGAACATGCGCTGTCGTGCATTACTGGGCAGCTTGCCGAGAGAAAACAAAGGGGCTTTGTGAAAAAAGTATAGTTTTTCCTCAAAAAAGTCCGATAATTGTTGACAATCGCACTTATGTGTGTTAATATAAATACGGAGAGCGCGGCATAGTGTCGCCCTCGTCCGAAAAAATCATATTCGGGAGGGTTTCATCATGAAACGAATCTTAGCAAGCCTTTTGTCCGCAATTCTTTTTGTAAGCCCCATAGGGCTCGGTGCTGCTCGGATGACAGTCGGTGCCGAGAGCTTCAACGACCCGCTCAGCAGCGTATTCAAAGCCTTCTCGGATGTGAAGCGGGATGATCTGTACGGCGAATACATGAACGAAGCGTTTATGAGCAACGTGATGCACGGCACAAGCTCGAATAGCTTCGAGCCGCAGACGTGCCTTACGCGTGCGATGCTCGTTACCGTGCTTTTCAGAGCGAACTTCGAGCCGCTCTTCCGCGGCGACGACGCAAAGGACGACCTGGCAGAGCGAGACGCGAACGACTACGTCGGACAGAAATTTTCCGACGTTCGCTCCGGAGCGTGGTATGAAAGCGCACTGGGCTGGGCATCGGAGCTCCATATTATTTCCGGCTATCCCGACGGCACGTTCAGACCGAACGCGGTGGTAACGCGCGAGGAGGCGGCTGTCATTTTCGCCCGCTATTATAAGCTGAAGGCGCGCCTTCTGCCGTCAAGCGAAAACGGCATGGTGAAGTACATCGCGCCCGCAGATTACGAAAGCATCTCCGACTGGGCGCGCGAGGCGTACCGCTTCTGCGTTTCGATAGAGCTGTTCGATGTGAAAAGAAAGGATGTCGACTACGACGGAACGGACACGTATTACTTCCGCCCGCAGGGCAGCGTGACACGTGCCGAAACGGCGTATTTCGCCTGCAAGCTGTTCCGCCCCATGAGAGACTGGGAATTTAAGGACATCGAGGGCTTTGTGAAGTATCCGGTGCTTGAATACGTTCCGTGCTTTGAATAAAATAAGCGAGGGCTTGCTGCGGCGAGCCCTCATTTTTTCACCGCGCGGCGAAAAGCTGTTGACACGGCGGAACAGCTGTGATACAATGAAGAAAAAACCACAAAACGAAAGGCTTTCAAGAATTATGAATGATGTTTTGAGCTTTGCAAAGGACACCGTGCTGTCCGGTCTCGAGCTGACGCTGTCAATGTCGGCATTTTTTGAGAAAAAGGCGACCGTTCGCGAGATCGAGGAGCGCGACGGACTTACCGTCTTCCGCATGAAGGATCCCGACGACCCGTCGACGGACTATATTGACATTACCGCGCAGCAGGTCGGCCGCACGGTCATCTTCTCGATAAACGCCGCGTTCCGCGCCGACATCGGAGCGGTGTATTCGCTGCTTCCCGACCGCGCCGTCAGCTTCCGCCTGTGCGAGCGCTGCGCGCCCGACGACATACTTTCCTTTGAACACTACGGTCCGTGGTGGATGTTCCCCGACTTTGTCTCCTCGACAGATGAGATAAAAAGACGCTCGCAGAACGCAGTGCTGCGCTTCGGCGACCGCCATTGCCACCTGCTTCCGCTGTGCGGAGACAATATCAGAGGAGAGCTCGGCGAGAGCGAGGTCTATATTGCGACGGGAACTTCCGGTATTCAGCAGATAAGCGGCGCCTTTCTTGCCGTTACCGTTGCCGACGAGCCGTTTGCGGCAGTCCGCGAGAGCTATGAGAACGCACGCGCCGTCGGCGCAATCCGCGTTCCGCTTCGTCGCGAGCGCGAGTACCCCGAAATATTCGACAGCTTCGGCTGGTGTACGTGGAACACCTTCTACCACGACATGACCAGCGCAAAAATTTACGAAAAGCTCGACGAATTCAAGGAAAAGAACATCCCGATAAAGTGGATGATAATCGACGACGGCTGGAGCCGCTACAACGGACTTCTCCTTGACTCCTTCAAGGAGGATCTCGAGAAGATACCCGAGGGTCTTGCTGCGCTCATTTCGAAGATAAAGAACGAATACGGCGTCGAGCGCGTCGGAGTTTGGCAGTCGTTCCTCGGCTATTGGCACGGCGTCGACCCGAACGGAGAGCTCTATGAGAGCCAGAAGGAAAACCTCGTAATGACGCCCGCGGGCGTGCCGATCCCCGCCTTCGACGAGGAGAGAGCGTTCGCGTTCTGGGACACGTGGCACACCTACCTTGCGGACTGCGGCGTAGACTTCCTCAAGATAGACAACCAGAGCTCGATATCGTACCGCGCGAGCGGAATCATGCCGAGCTGCGAGGCGGCGCGCATCGCACATCGCGCACTCGAGCGCTCCGTTATCAAGAATTTCGGCGGCGTTATGATAAACTGCATGGGCATGGATATCGACGACGTGCTCTCGCGCCCGATGACGGGAGTTTCGCGCAACAGCGACGACTTCTACCCCGGACGCTGCCGTAACTTCGTGCCGCACGTCGTTCAGAATGCTTATAACGCCATCTGGCACGGCGAGATGTACTATTGCGACTATGATATGTGGTGGTCGAGCCACGTTTCGGCGGTGCAGAGCGGCGTTCTCCGCGCGATAAGCGGAGGTCCGATCTACGTCAGCGACGCCATCGGCGGAACCGTTCCCGAGGCTATAATGCCGACAGTCGAGGAGGACGGCACGATACTTCGCTGTGACGAGATGGGACGCCCCACAAGCGACCTTTTCTACACCGACACACGCCGCACCGAGAGACTTCTCAAGCTTTGGAACCGCAGCGGCGACGCTTTCATGCTCGCGCTTTATAACATCGCGCTTAACGAGCACAGCCGCACGATAACGGACACCTTCCGCCTTGCGGATATTCCCGACATTGACCGCGCACGCGAGTACGTGGCGTACAACTACTTTACGAGAAGCGCCGAAAGACTCGGCGTTGACGACGTGCGTGAGGTAACGCTCGAGCCCGACGGCACGGGACTTTACAATATTTATCCCATCCTCTCAGACGAGGGCGGCGAGTATATTATGCTCGGTAATACGGAGAAGTATGCCGCCGTCGCGTCCCGCGTGAAGACGAAGACGTATCTTTCGGAGCTTATGTAATATGAATATCAGAAAGGCGATCACGGCAGAGCTGCCGCGCATAGCCGAAATTTACGCCGCGGCGCGTGAATTCATGAGGCGCACCGGAAACGTGCGGCAGTGGGGCGGCGCCTATCCGTCGGAGGAGACGGTCCGCGAGGATATCGAAAAGGAACGCCTCTATGTCTGCGAGGAGGACGGAGAGCTGCTTGGCGTGTTCTGCTACTTTTTCGGCGAGGAGCCGACCTACCGCGAAATATTCGACGGCGCGTGGCTTGACGGACCCGACGCGGAAAACGCAGTGCCGGGCAGCTCTGCGGCAGCAGAGCAATACGGCGTCATGCATCGAGTAGCCGTTGCCGAGCACGCGCACGGACGCGGCGTCGCCGCAGCGTGCTTTGACTTCTGCCTTGACAGGTGCTGTGAGCTTCGTATCGACACGCACCGCGACAATATTCCGATGCAGAGGGCGCTCGCTCGCGCGGGCTTTTCGCGGCGCGGTATAATTTATCTTGCAAACGGCGATGAGCGAATAGCTTTTCGAAAAGCACGCCCCGCCGAGCACTCTCTTGAGGAGCTTGATGACTGCTGTGCGGATATTTTGCCGACAGGATGCTGACAGGCAAAAAAAGCTCGGACACCCTTTACACGGTGTGTCCGAGCTTTTTGTTTTCTTAAAGCTGATCTGCGATGTCGTAAATGAGTCGTTCGGTCTTCTCCCAGCCGAGGCACGGGTCGGTGATCGACTTGCCGTAGACGCCCTCGCCGATCTTCTGCGCGCCGTCCTCAATGTAGCTCTCGATCATGAGACCCTTGACCAGACGCTTGATGTCGGCATTGTGGCGGCAGCTGTGGAGCACCTCGTTTGCAATTCTTATCTGCTCGAGATACTTCTTGCCGGAGTTCGCGTGGTTCGTGTCGACGATGACCGACGGATTCTTCAGATCCGCGTGCGCGGCATAGGTGTCCGCAAGGCGTGCGAGATCCTCGTAATGATAATTCGGGAACGACGCGCCGCGATCGTTTACATAACCGCGAAGGATGGCGTGAGCGTAAGGATTGCCCTCGCTCATGACCTCCCAGCCGCGGTAAATGAACGCGTGAGAGTGCTGCGCGGCCGTGATCGAGTTCATCATTACGGAAATGTCGCCCGAGGTCGGGTTCTTCATTCCGACGGGAATGTCGAGTCCGCTCGAGGTAAGTCTGTGGAACTGGTTCTCGACCGAGCGCGCGCCTATTGCAACATAGGAGAGCACGTCGTCGAGGTAGCGGTAATTTTCGGGGTAAAGCATCTCGTCGGCGCAGCTGAAGCCGGTTTCGCGGAGAGCTCTCATGTGAAGCTCGCGAATTGCGATAATTCCGCGGAGCAGGTCGGGGTTGCCGGTCGGGTTCGGCTGGTGGAGCATGCCCTTGTAGCCGTCGCCCGTCGTGCGTGGCTTTCCGGTGTAAATACGCGGGATGATGATTATCTTGTCCTCGACCTTATCCTGCACGTTGCGGAGGCGTGAGATGTAATCGAGCACCGAGTCCTCGTTGTCCGCAGAGCACGGACCGATAACGAGGATGAATTTATCAAGCCGTCCCTCAAATACGGCTCTTATCTCCTCGTCTCTTTTCTTCTTGAGTGTGCAAAGCTCGTCGGTCAGGGGATATTTTGCCTTTATGTCCATCGGGATCGGCAGC
>CAYNHY010000119.1:3044-5574 GCA_964397225.1 uncultured Ruminococcus sp. | reverse complement strand
TCTTAACCGTGCTCCTACACTTCACAGACTTTCTATCCAGGCATTCGAGCCTGTCCTCGTTGAGGGTAAGGCTATTAAGCTCCATCCTCTCGTTTGTAAGGCGTTCAACGCCGACTTCGACGGCGACCAGATGCCTGTTCACGTTCCGCTTTCCGCTGAGGCTCAGGCAGAGGCTCGCTTCCTTATGCTCTCCGCCAATAACCTTCTGAAGCCCGTTGACGGACGCGCAATTGCGGTTCCGTCGCAGGATATGGTCCTCGGCTCGTTCTATCTTACTCTCGATAAGCCCGGCGAGCCCGGCGAGGGCAAGGTATTCCGCGACTTTGACGAGGCTATGATGGCTTATCAGGCGGGAGTTCTCGGTCTCCACGCACCCATCCGCGTCAGAGTCGAGAAGGAGATCGACGGCGAGCTGCGCTCGAAGATAATCGACGCTACACTCGGTCGTCTCATATTCAACAGACAGATCCCGCAGGATCTCGGCTACGTCGACAGAAGCGATCCCGACAAGCTCTTTGACCTTGAGATCATGTTCGTCGCAGGCTCCAAGGAGCTCGGCGACATCGTCGACCGCTGTATCAAGCAGCACGGCTTCTCCGTTGCCGCCGAGGTTCTTGACAGCATCAAGTCCATGGGATACAAGTACTCCACAAAGGCATCGATCTCGATCTCCGTTGCGGATATGACCATCCCGAAGGAAAAATACTCCCTCATCAGCGAGGCTGAGAAGAAGGTCGACATCATCGCCCGCCACTTCCAGCGCGGTGAGCTGACCGACGAGGAGCGCTACGAGAACGTTATCGCCGTCTGGGAGCAGACGACAAAGGACGTTGTTGCAGCACTTCAGAAGAACTTCGACCGTTATAACTCCATCAAGATGATGAGTGACTCCGGTGCGCGAGGAAGCATGACTCAGATGAGACAGCTCGCAGGTATGCGAGGACTCATGTTCGCTACCTCCGGTAAGACAATGGAGATCCCGATCAAGTCTAACTTCCGTGAGGGTCTTACCATCCTCGAGTATTTCGTAGCGGCGCGCGGTGCGCGTAAGTCGCTTTCCGATACTGCTCTTAAGACTGCGGACTCCGGATACCTTACACGTCGACTCGTTGACGTTTCTCAGGATGTCATCATCCGCGAGGAGGACTGCGGAGCCGAGAACGGTATTTGGGTATCCGATATCGTTGAGGGCAACGACATAGTCGAGCCGCTTCGCGACAGACTTGTCGGACGCTACACTATCGGGGATATTGTTCACCCCGAAACGGGCGAGCTGATAATCGGCAACAACGAAATGATAAGCGACGCTGTCGCTCGCGAGATAGTTTCCGCAGGCATCAAGTCCGTTCACATCAGAACAGTCCTTCAGTGTAAGGCAAGACACGGCGTCTGCGCTCACTGCTACGGTGCCGACCTCGCAAACGACAAACCTGTTAACGTCGGTGAGGCTGTCGGTATCATCGCCGCTCAGTCCATCGGTGAGCCCGGTACACAGCTTACGATGCGTACCTTCCATACAGGCGGTGTAGCTGCCGCTAACATTACACAGGGTCTTCCGAGAGTCGAGGAGCTCTTCGAGGCAAGAAAGCCGAAAAAGATCGCTCTTATCTCCGAGGCTACCGGTACGGTCTCCATTCAGGAGGTCAAGAAGATGCGCAATATCGTCATCACACCCGATGACGGCAGCGAAACTCTCGTTTACCCCATTCCGTTCGGCACACGTATCGTGGTCGAGGACGGTCAGCATGTTCGCGCAGGTCGCGAGCTGACAGAGGGTGACAAGAGCCCCGCAGATATCCTTCGCGTCAACGGAATCGATGCGGTCTACGACTACATCATCCTCGAGGTTCAGAAGGTATACCGTTCGCAGAGCATCAACATCAACGATAAGCACATCGAGGTCATCGCACGTCAGATGACACGTAAGGTTCGCATTGTCGACGAGGGAGATACACAGCTCCTTCCCGGCTCCATTGTCAGCCTTAATGAATTCATGACAGAGAACGACGCTATAAACGAGCGTATCGCGGCAGGCGAGCTTGAGCTCCGCCTCGCTACAAGCGAGCCCGTTCTCCACGGTATCACGAAGGCATCGCTTCTCACCGACTCCTTCCTGTCCGCAGCTTCCTTCCAGGAAACCACAAAGGTTCTTACCGAGGCAGCTATCAAGGGTAAGGTCGACCACCTTCTCGGACTTAAGGAGAACGTCATCATCGGTAAGCTCATTCCCGCAGGTACGGGTATGGAGCAGTACCGTAATGTCGAGGTCGAGTGCGACGAGGATCACAAGTTCAATCTTGAGCTCCCGCCGGACGACCGCAGCATCATGATGAACTCGGCACTCTTTGACGACGGCAAGAGCAAGGAGGCAGGCTCCGACGAAGCTGAAACAGAGCTGCCCGAGGACGAGACTGCAAGCGACCTTGACGAGACTCTTGACGGAGAAAATGTCGAGAGCACCGATGACGTCGAGAACGACGCTGAGTCCGATGAGGACACCGCAGAGCCCGATGACGAAGAAATTGCAGAC
>CAYNHY010000119.1:0-2944 GCA_964397225.1 uncultured Ruminococcus sp. | reverse complement strand
CGACGCTGAGTCCGATGAGGACACCGCAGAGCCCGATGACGAAGAAATTGCAGACGACGAAGAATAATTCGTACTAAAAAAAAAGAAGGCATGTCGCGCGGCATGCCTTCTTTTTTCGTTTAAGTGGAGACTGCGTTCACAAAAATCCCAATTCCGATACGCGCGAGTGACCTTTGTGTACGGTAATTCCGGCTGCGTGGAGGCGAATCCCAATTCGCATCATATTATAATGCACACAAGCCCCGTCGCGCCCTCGTTTATCACACGTCCGAGCGTCTCGCCGAGTCTGTCGCGCGCGTCAGTCGGCATATGCTCGAGCTTTGCATGCAGTCCTTCGTTGACAAGCTCGTATATCGAGCGCCCGAATAGCTCCGTGTTCCATATGCTCGATGGATCCTCCTCGAATTCCTCAAGCATAAAGCGCACCAGCTCCTCGGATTGCTGCTCAGTACCGACGACAGGGCTCAGCTCCGTTTCGATATTGGCGCGTATCATGTGAATGGACGGCGCACTCGCGCGAAGCCTTACGCCGTAGCCGCCCGACTGCTTTACAAGCTGCGGCTCGTCGAGCGTCATGTCCTCCGGCTGCGGCATTACAATTCCATAGCCGCTCACGGCAACATCCTCGAGCGCCGAGGCGTACTTGTCGTACCGACGCTTTGCCTCGGCAAGCTCACGTACTGTCGAAAACAGCTCCGCGTCTCCTTCGATACTCAGCCCCGTCTGCGTCGTGAGCTCGCGGTAGAACAGCTCACGCGGCAGCGTCAAAGAAAGCGTTGCGGTTCCTTGCCCCATGTCAATGCCGCAAAGCTCCACACGGCATTCACCGCAGTCGTCGGCAAGCGACGTCTTTAAGCTTCGGAGAAACGCCGCAATGTCACCCATTTTTGACACGCCCGCCGCGCATTCGGCGACAGCAGCGGCGACACCCTGCCGCAGTGAGCAGCATTCCTCTGCCGCTCCAAGCCAGTCGGGCAGACGCAGAGTCAGCTCACGTATCGGAAATTGCGGAAGCAGCAGCCGCAGAATCTGCTCGATGTCCTCGCTGTCTATGTCGATACAGCTGACCAGCGCCACGGGTGCGTTATATTTTTCTTCCAGCGACTCGGCAAGACGCTCCGCCTCAGCGCTGCCGGGAGTCTTTGAATTCAGTACAATAACGAACGGCTTTCCAAGCTCCCCGAGCTCCTTTGCCGCTCGCTCCTCCGCCTCAATGTAGCTCTCGCGCGGTAGCTCGCAGATGCTGCCGTCGCACGTTACAAGCAAGCCTACCGTCGAGTGCTCCGTTATTACAAGGCGCGTGCCGAGCTCTGCCGCCTCTTGAAACGGCATCGGCTCCTCGCTCCACGGCGTGCTGACAAGCCTTGCCTCGCCATTTTCGCTGTCGCCGAGCGCGCCGGGGATCAGATATCCGACGCAGTCTATCAGCCGCAGACGCATGTCGCTCACGCCGTCGATGCTTACGCCGACCGCCTCGTCGGGCACAAATTTCGGCTCAGTCGTCATTACTGTGCGTCCGCCCGCACTCTGCGGAAGCTCGTCAAGCGCGCGCTGTCTGTCATAGCCCTCAGCTATGTTCGGGAGCACGAGTCCTTCCATGAAGCGCCGCACAAGAGTGGATTTTCCGCTTCGCACGGGTCCCACAACCCCTATGTATATCTCCCCCGACGTCCGCTCCGTCAGATCTCGGTATATATCAGCTGTCTGTGTCATTGCAATTACCGTTCCTTTTTCATTTTTTAGTTACCACACAATATGCACCGTTGGCTTGAAATATGCCGCACCCGTCACACGTCACGGCATATTTCAAGTCGCTCTCCGGAAAGCAGGGCGCCGAAGCAGTCGCACATGTCGCGGGAGCTGCGATAGCCGTCGATGTGAACGGCGCGGACGGCAGCGTAATTGTAGCTTGAAAGCGGGCGTGCGAAGGCGTCGACGCTGTGCGCTGCAACAAGCAGCTCGCCCGCGTCACGCCCGATAACGGCAAGCGTATGATAATAATCCCCCTCCGCGTCCGCAAGCTGAAGCACATCTCCCGTGTGTACCTCGCGCAGCGACACCTCCTTGCCGAACGGACCGACGCCCGCATTTTCCGTCAGAAAGCTGAACAGAAATTCAACTCCAGTCCACGCAGCGGCGCGCTCCTCCGCCGAGATGTAGTACCATCCGTAGTCGGCGGTAAAGTTCATTGTGCAGCAGCCCGCTAAAATGCACTGCGACACAAAGCCCGTACAGTCCCCGCCGAGCTCTGTAAAGTCGTAAAACAGCGGATTTCTCCTGTACGCCCAGCGAAGCGCATATTCGTATACTCGCCGCCTGTCGTAATCGAAGATTTTCAAGTTAAATTCCACCTCTCCTTCGAATTTTTACTTATTATACAGTATATTATCCAATGCAGCAGGTTACTACTTCGCACAGAAGAATCCTGCACACTATATTATTTTTTACATGTGAAAGATTGTTCAAAAGTGTCCTTTACTATAAATTTCCCGTGTGCTATAATATATTAAAGTACAATAATGAAAGGCCAGGTTATAAAATGGCAAGCTCCACGACGTCTGCGAAGGATATGATAAAACGCATTCTCCACAGATACTTCATCAAGGCAATGGGTGCTATGGCACAGGGACTTTTCGCTTCCCTGCTTATCGGCACCATCTTCAAGGCTCTCGGAATGATACCGCATCTCGAATTTCTCGCGGATATCGGTGCGTTCGCACAGGCTATGGCAGGTCCTGCCATGGCGGGAGCTATAGCATATTCGCTCGGCGCGCATCAGCTCGTCGTATTCTCTGCAATGGCTGTCGGTCAGGCGGCAAACTCGCTCGGCGGAGCGGGCGGTCCTCTGGCGGTATTCTTTATAGCAATTGCGGCATCCGAGCTCGGAATGCTCGTCTCTAAGAAGACGAAGGTCGACATCATCGTCACTCCCTTTGTTACGATA
>CAYNHY010000118.1:0-5611 GCA_964397225.1 uncultured Ruminococcus sp. | reverse complement strand
CAAAATACGTTATCGAATACCTCACACATCCCGAGTACGGCGTTATCTCCGACATGAACGAGATCGAGGCTGTCGGTCACCGCGTTGTCCACGGCGGTCCTTACTTCTTCGAGTCCGTTCTCCTTACAGACGATGTTCTCAAGAAGCTCGAGCTCTGCCGCGACTTTGCTCCGCTTCACACAGACGCTCACATCATGGGCATCAAGGGCTGCCTTGCAGTAATGCCCGACAAGCCGCAGGTTCTCGTATTCGATACCGCATTCCACCAGACAATGCCCGAGTACGCTTATACATACGGCATTTCCTACGAAATGGCTGAGAAGTACAATATCCGCCGCTACGGTGCTCACGGTACATCTCACAGATACGTTTCCCGCGAGATGGCAAAGCTTCTCGACAAGCCTGTCGAGGAGACAAAGATCATCACCTGCCACATCGGCAACGGCTCGTCCATCACAGCTGTCAAGGGTGGCAAGTGCCTTGACACCTCCATGGGCCTGACTCCCCTTGAGGGAGTTATGATGGGTACACGCTGCGGCTCCATCGACCCCGCAGTCGTTACCTTCCTTATGGAGAGAGAGGGCTGGACTCCTGCTGAGGCTGATGCATATATGAATAAGAAGTGCGGCTTCCTCGGCGTTTCCGGAATATCCTCTGACAGCCGTGACATTGAGGCGGCTATTCTCAAGGGCGACCACAGAGCTCTCACGGCTGCCACAACGCTTGCTTACGAGATCAAGAAGTACATCGGCTCCTACGCTGCCGCTATGAACGGTCTCGACGCTATCGTTTGGACTGCGGGCATGGGCGAGAATAACCCCGAGCTTCGCGACAGAGTCTGCACAGACCTCGAGTATTTCGGAATTGAGATCGACCGCGAGGTCAATGCAAAGTGCCACCATCAGCCGGATACAGTCGAGCTGTCCACACCTGCCTCCAAGGTCAAGGTCTACGTTCTCCCCACAAACGAGGAGCTCATGATCGCATCCGATACCGAGGCTATCGTTTCGGCTCTCTGAGGCGAGGCACCGCGTAAGAGAATCACAGCGTAACAGGTCCTCGGTATGGCGCAAAGACATGCCGAGGACTTAGCTTTCAAAAAAGCAGAAACGGAGAAAGCACAATGTTTTGTACCAAATGCGAAAGGAGCAACGCAGACGAAGCGGTCGATTGCGCCTCATGCGGCGCGCCCACGCAGGAGCCGACCGGCGCTGCTGCCGAAGACTCTGCAAGCACCTCGCTGAGCGACACCCCTCAGACAGCACAAAGCGCACAGGATATTCAAGATGCGCAAAGCAGCGCCCGGAATGCTCAGGATGACGCCTGCGAGCGTGCGGAGCCTCCGCTCGACGACACGCAGCAGCACTGCCCGAGCAACTCGAAGAAATCACCCGTCGGAATTGCCGTCGCTGTCATCGTAGTGCTGCTCACGCTCACGTTCGGAGTGCTAACGACCGTCACCTATCACCACATCAATGATAGCGAGAGCGGAAGCGAAACCGTCACAACGGAAAGCTCTTCAGGAATACAACGTTGACTGTTTATTCGAGAATAAGCGGCAAATCGCGCTTTAGCCTTCATATAAGAACGTCTGCGCTTACTTTTTGTAGAAAAAGTATTGATTTTGCATTAAACGAATGCTATAATTTAACTGTACATATTTTCTAAAATCGAAGGAGACTCACTATGTTTTGCGGAAAATGCGGAAACCAGATCCCCGAAGGCGTAGCCTTCTGCCCGAATTGCGGAAATGCAATGGGCTCGGCACAGCCCCAGCCCCAGACTCAGACTCAGACTCAGGAGCAGCCCGCTGCCATACCGGAGTATTACACTCAGCAGCAGTATGACGCTCAGCATCAGCCCTACGGCTACGACAACTCTCAGAACGTCACAGACCCCTACGGCAGCTACACCCCCGCACCGAAGAAAAAGATATCAAAGAACACGGTAATCGGTATTGCCGCAGTAGCGGTGGTTGCAGTAGCGCTCATCGTTGCGCTCTTCCTCATCATCGGCGGACTCGGCAAGGGTGGAAGCTCCCCCGAAGCCGCAGCGGAGGCTTTCATTAAAGCATTCGCTAACCTTGACGCAGATAAGACACTCGACTGCATACCCGACAAAATACTTGAGGTAATTGCCGAGGATGACTACGACGGAAGCCTCAAGGAGCTCAAAAAGGATCTCCGTGAGGAGTTTGAGGAGATGAAGGGAGACGGCTGGGATATCAAAGTCAAGGTCAAGGTCAAGGAAAACGAGAAGGTATCCCGCGACGAGCTGAAGAAGCTCAAGGAAAAATACGAGGATGATTATGATGTTAAGATCACTGAGGCAAGAGATATAACGGTTAAGCTTACCGTAAAGGGCGAGGTCGACGACGAAGATATTAACGAGACCGTCGAACGAAATTTACACGTCATCAAGGTCGGCAAAAAGTGGTACATTGATGTTACACAGGCTGCCTTGTTCTAAGCTGAAATAACCCTAAGATGGCATATCCGCCGCGATGCGGATATGCTATCCTTGGTAATATGCAAGCTTCTCACACTACTGATGAGGTAAAAAACAAAAATGGCAAAAAAGAAACTCCCGGAGCAGCTGTCCGACGGCATATCGGCAAATGAGCCTCTTGAAACAGTCAGCGTAAAGCCCTCACGCCACGTCAAGCGCATTATCTTAAGCGTCGTCGCCGTGACCCTCGTGATTTTCACCACGCTCGCCGTGCTTTACTTCGGCGGCGCGTTCAATAGCGGCAACAGCAGCGTAGGCGAGACGGACAGCGTCACGGACGAGCCCTTCGTTCCCTCCTCTGCGACTCCCAAGGACGCGGTCGAGGCTTATATTCACGCAATCACCGTCGAGCGCAGCGTTGACGCACTTACCGAATGCGTACATGAGGACATCATCTCCTCATATATTGAAGAAAATTACGACGGCGACCGCGACGCCTTCGAGTCTACCATGAACATGTCGTTTTCGCTGCTTGCCGATGTCACTGCGAGCTATTTTCTCTCCGAGCCGCGCGAGCTGTCGAATTATGAGCTCGAAGCCGCCTCGAAGTATTACGACGACACTGACGAATATTCCTTCGCCGCGGTAAACGTAGCGCTCTCACTCAAGGGAACGATGGCAGAGGAAGAAGTAGACGAGTCAAGCAGCACCACGTACATTACGGTACAGCTCGACGGCAAGTGGTACGTCGACCTTCGTCTTGTCCGCTGACGATAGTTACAATCGAGGATAACCGTATGAATACTAAAAGACGCGCCTTTGCACCCGACCTTATCCGCACCTTCGCGCTGCTTTCGGTCATCAGCGTTCACTTCTTCCTGAATTCGGGCTACTACACCGTACCGATGGCTGGCAAGAGAATGTTCGTTATGACGCTCGTTCGCTCGTTTTTCATGATCTGCGTCCCGCTGTTCATCACACTCAGCGGATATCTCATGTCGCAGAAGAAGCTCACGCCGCGGTATTATAAGGGTCTGATAAAGACCGTCAGCATATACCTGCTCGCAAGCCTTGTCTGCTATCTGTTCAAGCTATGCGTGAACGATGGGGTCTTTGTCCTGCGCGATTTTCTTCTCGAAACCGCATACTACAACGCCGCACCGTATTCCTGGTACGTTGAGATGTACCTCGGTCTGTTCATGTTGATCCCGTTTCTCAATATATGCTACAACGGGCTCGAGACACGCACGAAGAAGACCGTGCTTATCCTCTCACTGCTGTCACTCACGGCACTTCAGAGCATATTCAACACAAGAAAGCTCATCTTCCCCGATTTCTGGCTCGAAACCTACCCGATAACCTACTACTTCATCGGCTGCTACCTGCGCGAGTTTCCCATAAAGCTGAAGCGCCGCGTCATTCTCCCGAGAATTATCGTGATCGACCTCTTATTCGGCACGTTTTCGTTCTTAAAGTGCCACTGCGAGCTGTTCAAGTGGGGCGTTTGGCAGAATTGGGGCAGCATCAGCGTGGTCGTGCTGACGGTGCTCGTGTTCTCCTTCCTCTCGCAATGCGAATTCCGCAGCGGTCACACTCTGCCCGCACGCTGCATTTCGCGCGTGTTCGCCTTCACCTCGAGTCACTCGTTCGGTGCGTATCTTGTGTCTTACATCTTCGACACGATATTTTATTCGAACCTTAATGGAGCGATACCCCTTGCCACCTCGCGTGCGGAGTATATGCCGCTCGCCGTCGGCTTTGTATTCGTCGGCTCGATATTGCTCTCCGCTCTGCTCGGAGCCGTATATTCCGTGCTCTACAAGCTATTTGCCCTTATCGGCTCGTCCGTAATACGGGCTGTAAAAAAGAAAAGCGCATAAAGAATTCCCCGATAGGCTCCGAACTGCCTATCGGGGAATTCTTTATGCAGCCGTGCAGGTGTGCTCGGTCTCGCCGACCGTTACGGTGTATTTCTCACCCTTTTCGATCCTGTCGCAGCTTATTATAATATACTGGAAGTCAAGCTCCGGTGTGCCCTCTGCCACCGTCTCGCCGTCGGAGTTCTTCACGCTTACCGTCGTGCCCGCGCTGCCGCCGCTTCTTATCTTCAGCTCAATGAACGCCTGCGTGCCTCCCGTGAAGCTCTGTGTCATCGAAGATGCGCCCGTTCCGAAGAAGCTGCCACCGTTTATCTCTCCCGTGGTGTCAAAGTCAAGCGTCGAGGTGTCGCCGACCGTCGGACCGACTACCGTGATGTCTCCACCGTTTATCTCAAGGCTTCCGTTCGAGTCAATGCCGTCGCCCGAGGCGTTAATATAGATCGTGCCGCCGTTTATGACGACAGTGCCGTTTCCGGCGCTCATCGTGCCGCCGAAGTGTCCGTCGCGACCTCCGTTGCCGCTTATATCCGTGCCACCCGCACTGTTTATTCCGTCGTCGGTGGCTGTAATTTTGATAGTCCCGCCGAAAATCACAATATCGGCCGCCTCAAGCCCCTCATACGACTCGCTCACCGTGATTTCGCACGAGTCGACTGTCAGCGACGCGTCGGCATGAACTCCGTCGTCGCCCGTCGCGATATCGAGCACTCCTCCGAGAATTTTGATCGATGCTTTCGAGTGAAGTCCGTCATCCGCGCAGTCGAGCGTGAAGCTGCCGCCGTTAATCGTGAGCTCACCGCCCGTCTTGATGCCCTTCATCGAGCTTGAGGCAGAATCGGAATTCACGTCCGAGGACACGCGCTGTGCCGTGCTCAGCTTTGTCGCCTCCATGACGCCCGAGGCTACGTCAGCGGTAGAGGCGTTATTGCCGCCGTTCGGCGCTCCTTTGCCGTCCGGACGCATGCCACCCTTACCGTCCGACATGTCAGCGGGCACGTCGCCCTCGACAGCACCGGGCGACATATCGGGCATATTATCGCCCTTGCCGTCGGGAGCGTGGTCGCCCGGAATATCATCCGGCATTTTATCGGGAGAAAATTCGCCGTTGCCCTCGGGCGGCTCCGGCATTTCGTTGGGCATATCTCCCGGTACGCTGCCAGGCCGCTCAGCCGGCTGCTTGCCGGGCATATCATCCTTGTTAAAGCGTCCGCCGCCCATGCCGCCGGGGCGCCCCTCGAAGAAGCCGTAGCCGCCCGAGGAATGCATGCCGCCGTTTGCAGCAC
>CAYNHY010000117.1:0-5624 GCA_964397225.1 uncultured Ruminococcus sp. | reverse complement strand
ATCACAGAGGAGGTTTGGGGTGCTCCCGCCGCATCGATCAATGCAGATTCGGCAAACACAGCCCTTCACAATTACAACGCAGAGGTCGAGCCTGTATCGGCTGACTTCTATTTCCGTTACGACAGCACCAACCTTTACATAGGTATGGTATCTGAGGACTCAGATCTTGCAGGTCACGATGACGCATGGGCGGGCGACGGTCTTCAGCTGAACATCTCCGCTGACAATGTCAACCACGGAGACGCGGCTGTCGTCGGTGCGTATGTTACGCTCAAGGCTGACGGCGTAAGCTTCGGCGGCGGCGGAACAGACGGCGTGGAACACGGTATCGTTGCGGCAGACGGCAAGCTCAACGCTATCGTTAAGATTCCGCTTTCCGCTCTCGGTGTAAAAGCCGAGGTCGGCACACGTCTTACCTTCAACCTGCTCCGTATAATCGGTAACGCAAAGCACGGCTATGCGGGCTGGCTCGCATGGGGTCCGTTCTTCGGTGCTGGCAGCGAGAATAACCCCGGACTTACGAACTGCAATACGCTCGTATTCCGTGATTCCGACGCTGCCGAGGGCGCACTCAGTGCAAACAAGACCGAGAGCGCTCCCGCGCTTAACGCAGCTATCACAGCCGACGCATGGGGCGCACCCGTTGCGACTGTCGATTCGAATACAGAGAACGCGGTTCTCGCAAGATACAATGCGGATGTCGAGCCCGTATCGGCTGACTTCTACTTCCGCTGGGACGACACATATCTCTATGTAGGTATGGTCTCCGCAGATTCCGACCTTGCGGGTCACGATGACGCATGGGCGGGCGACGGTCTCCAGATCAACGTAAGCGCAAACGGCGAGACCGCAGGTGCATACGTTACACTTAAGGCAGACGCTCAGAGCTTCAACGGCGGCGGAGTCGACGGCGTGCAGTACGGACTCGTTGTGGCGGACGGTAAGCTCAATGCCATGGCGGCGATCCCCTTCGCTGCTCTCGGCATTACTCCCGAGTACAACGACATTCTTACCTTTAACCTGCTCCGTATCATCGGTAACGCGAAGAACGGCTACGCAGGCTGGCTCGCATGGGGACCTTTCTTTGGAGCTAACAGCGACAACAACCCCGGCGTGACCGAGACAAACAAGCTCATCCTCAAGGATGCGGCTGTTGAAAAGAACCTCTTTGCCGCTTCCGAGACCGATAAGGCTCCAAGCTTCGACAAGGCTATCGATCGCTCAGAGTGGGGCGCTCCCGCGGCAACTATCTCAAACGGCACGAACAATGCCGCTCTCGCGAACTACGAGAAGATAGCTGAGGACATTTCCGCAGATGTTTACTTCAAGTGGGATATCGACAAGCTTTACGTAGGCGTCGTATCCGACGACGGCGATCTTCGCGGCGACGCGGAATCTTGGAAGGGCGACGGAATCCAGCTCCGCATGAAGGCGGGCACGGCTATGGATTACGATACCTTCTACGATGTATACGTAACTCTCGACAGCGACAACAGCAGCGCGCAGGCCGGAACAAACTCCCGGTATGGGGTTGAAAAGAACATCGTCATTGAGGACGGCAAGCTTAATATTATGTTCGCTGTTCCGTTCGCGGCGCTCGGCGTAACTCCCGCAGAGGGCAGAGTAATTGCCTTCAATATGCTCCGTATCTCCGGTACCGGTGATTCAAGCTACGCGGGCTGGCTCGCGTGGGGCTCGTTCTTCGGAGCCGACAACGGCAACAACCCCGGCATCAACGAGAACAACGTGCTTGTTCTCGAGGGCAAGTCGAAGAAGGTAGAGTTTGACCCCGATGACTACCTCGCAACAAGCATTCAGAAGGCACCCGACTTTACAAAGCCGATCAGCGAGAGCGCATGGGGTCAGCCCGTTGCGACTATCGCGAACGGTCAGAGCAATGCTGTAACCATCAACTACGAGGGCACAGCCGAGGAGGTAACGGCAGACGTTTACTTCCGTTGGGATGCAGCAAAGCTCTACGTAGGTGTTGTCAGTGAAGACCACGATAAGGTCGGAAGCAACGACACATGGGTCGGCGACGGTGTTCAGCTTCGCCTGAAGGCGGGCAGCACCATGGATTACGACAATTTCTATGATGTATACGTAACGCTCAATGCAGACGGCACGACAAGTGCGCTCGGAACTAACAATGAAAAAAGACCCGAGGGCAACATCGTTGTTGACGGTGATACTCTCAATATTATGATAGCTGTTCCGCTTGCCGATATCGGTATCAGAGGCGTTGAGGGCGAGAGAATTTCCTTCAACATGCTCCGCATCTCCGGCGCGAACGGTAAGGGCTATGCCGGCTGGCTCGCATGGGGCTCGTTCTTCGGACCCGACAGCGGCAATAACGCGGGCGTGACAGAGCACAACACAATGGCTCTCAAGAACTACAACGGCGCGGACTATGCCATCAGCATCCCCGCGACCGCTACAGCTCCCGACTTTAACGAGGTCATCAACTCCTGTACATGGGGCGCACCCACCGCTTCTCTCGAAAACGGCAAGGGTAACGCGGTTCTCGCGAACTACGAGAAGACAGCCGAGGATATCAAGGCTGACGTTTACCTCAAGTACGACAGCACAAAGCTTTATGTCGGTGTTGTTTCCGAAGATGCCGATCTTCGCGGCGACGGCGATAAATGGAAGGGTGACGGAGTTCAGCTTCGCATCAATTCCGGTACTGAGATGGACGAGTACTTCGACATCTACGTGACACTCGACGGTACGAACGCAGCAGCACATGCAGGCTCTAATTCCGAGACTATCGGAGAGATCGAGCACAATATCATTATCGCAGACGGAAAGCTCAATATTATGTTCGCGATTCCGTTCACCGAGCTCAGCATTACTCCCGCCGAGGGCGAGCTGCTTGCGTTCAACATGCTCCGCATCTCCGGTACTAAGGATTCAAGCTACGCGGGCTGGCTCGCGTGGGGCGCATTCTTCGGCGCCGACAGCGAGAATAACCCCGGTCTTATGAACTGCAATGTCATAAAGCTCGGCGCGCCTGAGGCTACCCCTCCCGCGCATACTCCCACCACAGACGCAAAGAAGGCTCCTGACTGCACAAACGCAGGTCTTACCGAGGGCTCGCATTGCTCCGTTTGCGCTAAGGTTCTCACAGCTCAGGAGATCGTTCCCGCGCTTGACCACGACTTCTCCGAGGAGTGGACGATCGACAAGGAAGCGACATTTGAGTCCGCAGGAAGCATGTCTCACCACTGCTCGCGCTGCGATGAAAAGTCCGATGTTACCGAGATTCCGCGTCTGAAGGACTCCGCCGAGACCTTCACGGATGTCAAGAGTGGCAGCTGGTTCAAGTCTGCCGTTGATTTCGTTCTCAATGAGAATCTCATGGACGGCAAGGGTAACAATAAGTTCGCTCCGAACGAAGCAACCGAGAGAGCACAGCTCGTTACCATTCTCTGGAGACTTGCAGGCTCTCCCGAGGTAACCGACGCTACTCCCTTCACCGACCTTAAGCAGGATTGGTACAAGACAGCGGTAGCATGGGCTTACAAGAATAAGATCGTCAACGGTATCACAGATACGGAGTTCGGTCCGAATGAGCCCGTGACCCGTGAGCAGATCGCCGCTATCCTTTACAGATATTGCGAATTCGCAGGTCTTGACGTAACGGCAAGAGCAGAGCTTGACTTCCCCGATACCTCCAAGATCCACAGCTATGCTGAGGAGAACATGAAGTGGGCGTTCGCGGAAGAGCTCATCACCGGAACAAAGGATGAGACAGGCATTCTCAAGCTTGACCCGCGCGGAAACGCAACACGCGCGCAGATCGCAACGGTTCTTACAAGATTTTGTACACAGAATGCTGCTTCCGAGAAGTAAGGCGTGCCTTGCTGAAGTGATTGCCCGCTTAAAGGAATAATAAAAGCGACGGATATTTTGCACACGCAAAATATCCGTCGCTTGCTTCGCTTTTGAGAAGGCGTGAACTGGAGAAGCGGCAGAGCGCGCAGGTTGACGTGCTCTGCCGGTTGGCTTCGTCTTTTGAGGTTTTAATTGTTTTCGCTCTTGACGACACAGCTTGCCCAGAAACCGCTTTTGAGCATCGGCACGGCGATCGAAAGCTTCAGTATGTCCGAGAACTGAACAATGAAATATATCAGAGGCACGGGCAGCGTTGTCATTCGGCAAAGAATGAACGACAGCAAGGCAGGCACACACCAGGTGTACACGCTGTCGAAAAGAAAGGTAATTACGGTCTTTCCGCCCGAGCGAATGGTGAAATACGCAACGTGTATGAAGGCGTGTATCGGGAGCGACGCGCCGGCGATCATCATGAGGCGCGAAACGAGCGTGCGAACGTCGGTTGAAACATTGTAAAGAAGCGGAACGAGCGGCGACATCGCTACAAGCAGCAATCCGATCCCGACGTGGAGCACGAGGGTGAACGTGATCAGCTTTACAGCATCCTTCTTCGCACCGTCGGTGTCGCCCGAGCCGAGCTTTTGACCGAGAATTATCGAAACCGCGCCGCCCATTGCGAACATTACGACACAGAAAAGCTGCCACACGGTCTGGTTAATCTGTACGGCGGCAATTACGTCGATGCCGCGCGAGGAGTAATTCAAATTGATAAAAGTGGTGCCGAGTGACCAGAGCACCTCGTTTGCGAGCAGCGGCGCGCCGGTAACGAACACGCGGCGTGTGAAATCGGCGGGGATTCTGAGAGAACGGTATATTTTTCTGAGAAAGTCAAAGCGGGCGAGCCTGCGATGAGTGTAAATTATGATATAAAGCATCTCGACGAAGCGCGACATGACAGTCGCAATCGCCGCGCCGGCAACACCGAGACGCGGAAAGCCGAGCTTGCCGAAGATGAGAAGGTAATTGAATACCATGTTGACTGCGACGGCCACGGAGCTTGCAATCATGGGAGGTACGGTCACGCCGCAATCCTTGAGAGTTCCGGAATATATCTGAACGAGCGCATACGGAACGAGACCGATGAGCATTATGGACAGATAATCGTGCGCGAGCGAGAGAGCAAGGGCTGTGTCCTCGGGCGAGTTTGACTCACTTTGAAGAAAGAGCATTATCAGCTCGTCAGAGAAAACCGAAATGGCGCCTATGAACAGAGCGGTCAGCGCAAGTGTAGAGATGAGCTTGAAGCGAAATGTGTTGCGAAGTCCCTCACGGTCGCCCTTGCCGAAAAATTGAGCGCCGAATATCGAAGCGCCTGAGAGCATGCCGAATATAGCGAGGTTCAGGATGAAGATGAGCTGATTGACAACGGCAACGGCGCTGATTGCGGGCGTGCCGAGGCTGCCGACCATCAAATTGTCAAGAAGGCTGACGAAGTTGGTGATGACCTGCTGAAGCGTCAGCGGAATGAGCAGCCGCGCAAGATTCCTGTAAAAGGCGCGGTCGCCGAAGAATTTTGAAAGTGTCAAGAATAATACCTCCGAGGTCTGAAATCGAATATATTGTATCATATATGACGCCGTATAACAACCGATTTTGCGAAAATGAGGTCCGAAAAGACGAAAATCGCGTGGGAAAATACGACTTTAGACGTTAGCATATAATAAATGAAGGGAAACGGCTAATTTCAAAAAAATCGAAAAAAAGGCGAAAAAACTTTAAAAAAGGTG